>NZ_JBSGDT010000028.1:0-99058 GCF_053602515.1 Amycolatopsis sp. NPDC004368
TCCGACGGCTCAGTCATGACAGCCATACCCGAAACCCCCGGGTCCTCCGATCCTACGAACGACCAGATCAAACCCGTACTCGAAAGGTAGGACAGGTCATGACCGCACTGCCGAGCACCGGCGAAGACCCCGTGCGCGTGCTGGGGATCGGCGGCACGCTGCGGCCCGGCTCGACGTCGGAGCGCGCGCTGCGCCACGCGCTCGCGAGCGCCGAGGCCGAGGGCGCCGAGACCGAACTGATCACCGCCAGGCAGCTGTCGTTGCCGATGTACGACCCGGGCGTGGCGCCGCTGACCGACGACGCCGTGGCGCTGCTCCAAGCCGTCCGGCGGGCCGACGCGCTCGTGCTGTCCGTGCCCGGCTACCACGGCGGGATCTCCGGGCTGCTGAAAAACGCGCTCGACCACCTGCAGGAGCTGGCCGACGACCCGGTGCCCTACCTCGACGGCAAGGCCGTGGGCTGCGTCGTCGCGACGGGTGGCTGGCAGGCCGGGGTCACCACGCTGACCTCGCTGCGCTCCACGGTCCATGCCCTGCGTGGGTGGCCGACGCCGCTGGGGGTGGTGGTGAACTCGGCGACCAGGCCGTTCGACGCCGAGGGCGGCATCGCCGACGTGAAGGTCGGTGAACAGCTGGCCACGGTGGGGCGACAGGTGTGCGGGTTCGCGCGGCTGTGGAGCGCGGCGTGACGCTGTCGCCGGCCTGGGAGGCGCTCACCGGCGACGGGGTCACCGACGCTGCCGCGGCGCTGGCCCGGGGTGAGGTCGTGCTGGTCGCGGGCGAGGCGGGGACGGCGCTGGTCGCCGCCGCCGAGCTCGTGACCGGCGAGACGGTGCGGTTCCTCGCTGCCCACGGCGGGCCGGTGGGCTGCGCGCTGCCCGGCCAGTGGCTCGACCGGCTGCGAATCCCGGTCATGGTGCCGGGCTCCGCGGTCCACGTCGGGGTCGGCGCCCGCGGCTCGCCGGCGGCCACGCTTCGCACGCTGGCCGATCCCGCCGCCCGGCGCGAGGACTTCCGCGTCCCGGGGCCGGTGTTCCCCACCCGTGCGCGGCGGCTCGGGGTCCTGGAGCACCCCGGCCTCGCCGACGCGGCCGTCGACCTCGCCCGGATCGCGGTCGGGTCACCGGTTGCGGCGTTCGTGGAGCTCGACGTGGCCGCCGACGGCCTGCCGTGGGTGACCGTCTCGGAGCTGATCGCCTACCGGCGGGCGCACGAGCGGCTCGTCGAGCGGGCCGCGGCGGCCCGGCTTCCCCTGGCACCCGGCGGTTTCCGCGCGCTCGGCTACCGCGACCTCGTCGACGGTGGTGAGCACGTGGCCCTCGTGCACGGTGAGCCGGGCGAAGGCGCCGTGGTGCGCGTCCACGTCGAATGCCCGGCCGGCGACGCGTTCGGTGCTCGGCACTGCGGGTGCGCGCGGGCCGTGCGCGAGTCGCTCGCCGAGATCACGGACGTCGGTTCGGGTGTGCTGGTGTACGTCCGCGGTCGCCGTTCGCTGTGGGCGGCGCTGGGTGGTCATCCGGTGCCAGACGGCAGCGCGGAGCCCGTCGCGCAGCAGATCCTGCGCGACCTCGGGCTGGGGGACTGACCGGATCACCCGCGATGGGTGAGGCGAGCGCGAGCGCGGCCTGAGAGGTTCAGGCGTCGCCGGGGAACTGGACCCTGGTCGGCGGAAGAGGACTGAACCATGGTGGGCGACGAGCGGGCCGAGCGGATCGCGAAGTTCATCGAGCCGTTGCGGGTCGAGCCGGGGTCGAAGGTGCGCCTCGACCGGGACTTCGACCCGGCCTACCGCGGCGACACCCTGCGCAAGAAGGACGGCCGCGAGCTGCTGGCCACCGGCGTCACGATGCTGGCGGACTACCAGCGGCGCCTGGCCGCCCAGAACACCTACGGCGTGCTCGTGTGCCTGCAGGCGCTCGACGCCGGGGGCAAGGACGGCACGATCCGCCACGTGATGAGCGGCGTCAACCCGCAGGGTGTGAGCGTGAGCGGCTTCAAGGTGCCCTCGTCGGAAGAGCTCGACCACGACTACCTGTGGCGCTACGCGTGCCGGCTGCCCGCGCGCGGGGACATCGGGATCTTCAACCGCTCGCACTACGAGGAAGTGCTGGTGGTGCGCGTGCACCCGGAGCACCTCGACCGCCAGCGGCTGCCGCCTTCGGCGCGCCAGGGCAAGGTCTGGGCGCGCCGGTTCCGCGAGATCAACGAGTGGGAACGCTATCTGACCGACAACGGGTTCAAGATCGTGAAGCTGTTCCTCAACCTGTCCAAGGAAGAACAGCGGGCACGGTTCCTCCGGCGCATCGACCGGCCCGACCGGAACTGGAAGTTCTCCGCCGCCGACGCCCGGGAACGCCGGTTCTGGGACGACTACCAGCGGGCGTTCTCGAAGGTCCTTTCGGCGACCAGCACGGAATGGGCGCCCTGGTACGTGATCCCGGCGGACCGCAAGTGGTTCGCGCGGATGTCGGCGGCCGCCGTGCTCGTGCACACCCTGATCGACATCGATCCCCAGTACCCGACGGTGAGCGACGAGCGGCGCAGCGACCTGCTCGTCGCGAGGGCCGAGCTGGAAGGCCAGGCACCGGAAGGCGCGCCGGCCGATCCGTACGCGGCGGCCGAGGAGACGAAGCGACGCAAGGGAAAGAAGAAGCGCAAGAAGCAGAAGAAGCACTGAAGGCCGCCGGGCCGGCTCAACGGCGATCGGAGGGCGGAAATGGTCGCACAGGAACACGTGCCGGTGAAAGAGCACCACTGGTACTCGCGCACCCCCGGAGACGTCGCGTCGGCGTTCGGCGTCGACCTCGGGTTCGGGCTCTCGTCGGCCACCGCGGCCGAACGGCTGAGCGTGAACGGGCCCAACGCGCTGCCCGAGGAGAAACCGAAACCCGGCTGGCTGCGGTTTCTCGACCAGTACCGCAGCTACATGCAGCTCATCCTCGTGGCGGCCGCCGTGGTGTCACTGGTCATCATGCAGTGGGGCACGGCGGTGCTGCTGCTCGTGCTCACCGTGGGCAACGCCGTGGCCGGGCTGCGCCAGGAAGGCAAGGCCGAGAGCGCGATGAACGCGCTCAAGTCGATGATGAAGGCGACCGCGCGCGTGCGCCGCGACGGCGTCGAGGAGGAGGTCCCGGCGGAGCAGCTCGTGGTGGGTGACGTCGTGCTGATCACGGCGGGCGACCAGATCCCCGCCGACTGCCGCATCGTCGAGGCCAACGCGCTGCAGATCGACGAGTCCGCGCTGACGGGCGAGAGCACGCCGGCGGCGAAGGACGCGACCGCGTTGCCGGCCGGGAAGCTCGGCCCGGGTGACCAGTCGAACATGGCGTTCATGAACTGCCCGGTCACGCACGGCAGCGCCACGGTGATCGTGACCGGCACCGGCCAGGGCACGGAGCTGGGCAAGATCTCCGGGATGCTCTCGGCCACCGCGCGGGAGCAGTCGCCGCTGACCCGGCAGCTCAACACGCTCACGCTGTGGATCGCCGGGGCCGCCGGGATCACCATGGTCGTGATGTTCGTGCTGGGCCGCAGCCGCGACCTGTCGTGGGACGTGCTGTTCGTCAGCGCGATCTCGCTCGCGATCGCGGCCATCCCGGAGGCCCTGCCGACGGTGAGCCAGGTGATCCTTTCGCTCGGCAGCGTCGATCTGGCCAAGCGCAGCGCGATCGTCAAGGACCTGCCCTCGGTCGAGACGCTCGGGTTCACCTCCGCGATCAACTCGGACAAGACCGGCACGCTGACGATGAACCAGATGACCGCCGTCGAGGTGGTGACCGAGACCGACCGCTACACCGTGAGCGGGATCGGGTACGGCCTCGACGGCAAGGTCCACCACGCCGCCGGCACCGCGGGTGGCATCGAGAGCGCGATCCTGCCGTACCTGCTCGCCAGCGACGCCAAGATCGTCGACGGCAAGGTCGTCGGCGACCCCACGGAGGGCGCGCTGCTCGTGCTCGGCGCCAAGGCCGGTCTCGATGTCGACGCGACGCGGGAGAAGCTGCCGCGCACCGCGACGCTGCCCTTCGACCCGTCGTACAAGCTGATGGCCACCTTCCACCCGACCGTCGACGACACCGGGCGCGCGGTGGTGCGCTGCTTCGTGAAGGGCGCCGCGCCCGCGGTGATGCACCGCGCCGCCACCGCGCTGGCGGGCCGCGGCACCGTGGCCTGGGACGAGAGCGTGCGCCGGCGGGCCCACGAGCGCATGAAGAGCATGGAAGGCCAGGGCCGGCGCGTGATGGCGGCCGCCCAGTGCGACCTCGACCCGGAGGCGTTCGACGCCGGCGGTGACCTGCTCTCCTACGTGCGGGACCTGCGGGTGACGAGCCTGGTGGCGATGGTCGACCCGCCGCGCGAGCAGTCGAAGGGGGCGGTGGCCAGTGCGCAGGCGGCCCACATCCGCGTGCGGATGGTGACCGGCGACGACGTGACCACCGGCGCGGCCATCGCGAAGCAGCTGGGCATCCCGGGGAAGGCCGTGCTGGGTTCGGAGTTCGCGGACCTGCCCGAGGAGGAACGGCTCGCGCGCATCGACGACATCGGCGTGGTGGGCCGGGTTTCCCCGGAACACAAGGTGATCCTGGCCGAGACGCTCAAGAAGAAGGGCGACGTCGTCGCCATGACCGGCGACGGCGTGAACGACGCGCCGGCCATCAAGGCGGCGGACCTCGGCATCGCGATGGGCAGCGGCACCGACGTCGCGAAGAACGCGAGCCGGATGATCCTGTCCGACGACAACTTCGCGACGATCGTGTTCGCCGTCGAACAAGGCCGCAAGATCTACGACAACCTCACGAAGTACATCCGCTTCGTGCTGGTGCTGCTCGTCGTGTTCGTGCTGACGTTCCTGGGTGCGAGCCTGTTCAACATCGCCGCCGGCGAACCGTTCACGCCCGCGCAGGTCCTGTGGATCCACTTCGTGGTCAACGCGCCCTTCGGGTTCGCGCTCGGCTTCGACCGCGAAACCCCGGGGCTGATGGGCCTCAAACCGCGGCCGCGCGGCGAGTCCGTGCTCACGCGGCCGGTGTTCATCACGGTCGGGCTCGCCGGGCTGGCCGTGACCGTCGGCCTGCTCCTGCTGCTCTCGCTCGGCGGGGACTACTACGGCAGTGCCGAGGTCGCCACCACGATCGCCTTCACGGCGTTCGCGTTGTGCCTGATCGTGGCGGCCGTCGAATGCCGCAGCGAGACAGCGACGGCGCTCACGACGGCGACGTTCGACAGCAAGCAGATGAACTGGGCGATGCTCGGCGAGTTCGTGCTGGCGGTGCTGGCGTTCAAGATGGAGGTGTTCAACACGCTGCTCGGCACCACCGACCTCACGCTCACGCAGTTCTTCTGGGCGCTGGTTCCGGCGGCCTCGCTGCTGATCCTCTGGGAAGCCGGCAAGGCCGTGGCCCGGCAGCTGACGGCCCGGCAGCTGAAAGGGCGTGGAGCCGATCGGGTGGCGAAGGTCTGACAGCAACGAAGGGTAAAGGAACCATTACCTTTCGTTGCCCGTTGTCAGGGCATGGAACGCACCGTGATCGAGCTCGGGAACCGGGACCTGCTCGTGGTCGCGGGGCTGCCCGGAGCGGGCAAGACGACGATGCTGCGCCACGCCGCGCGCGACCTGCGGGTGCTCGATTCCGATCAGGTTCGCGGCCGTCTCGACGCGGTGGTGCCCGCCGTGGTGCCGTACCGGTTCTACCGGCCGGTGGTGCACGGGTGCCACCGCGTGCGGATCGTGCTGTGCGCCGCGCTGCGGCGGGGCCCGCTGGTCGTCCACGAGCCCGCCACCCGCGCCTCGACCCGCCGCTGGCTCGGCCTGGTGGCCCGCGGCACGCGGCGGCCGGCTCGGCTGCTGTGGCTGGACGCGACGGCCGAGGAAGCGCTGGCCGGGCAGCACAGCCGGGCGCGGCTCGTGCGCAGTCGGTCGTTCGCGCGGCACGTGGCCAGAGCGCGGATCGTGCGGGCGCAGCTGCGGGCAGGGCGGGTGCCACCGGGTTTCACCGCCGCCCGGGTGCTCACCCGCTCCGCCGCGCAGCACGCCGTGCTCAGGCCAGGCGGCGGACCCCGGTGCGCCTGCTCGGTGAGCACCGGCGACAGCAGTCGGGCGCGCACGAAATTCTCAGTGCCGGCCAGTCGCCGCAGCGCGGGTCGGGCGCACCAGCCAAGTCATCCGCTGGGTCCACAGTGGACAAAAAGACTGTTCCGCGCGGCGATCGCCGGTGTGCTCACTCCTTCCCCGAGCGCTTGACCGTCGGCAGCTGGTCGCCCGCTTGAGCTCGCCGAGCCGCACGGTGTGCTCGACCTGCCGCGCGCTCGGTCGGGTGACTACTGGGCGCCCATGATTCGTCGCTGCAGGCCACCGTCGAATTGGCCGTGCTCGGCGGCCGGGCCGAGGTCGACGCGGACCGTGTGGACGGTCCCGGTGAACGCGTTGGCCCCCGCGGCGTAGCCGTCCGACACGGGGGTGCCGAGGTCGACGCCGACGTCGAGCGTTTCGTCGAAGGAGAAGTAGTACGCGATCGTCCGCTCGACGCGGGCCGAGGCGATCTTCTCCCCGTCCGCGGTCAGCACGGCGTCGCCGCCGAGGCCTGGCCCGCCGCCGTCGTAGGTGAACTCGAGGCGCAGCTCGTGCCGGCCCGGGCCGAGCGGGTCGGGCGCCGCCGCAGTGGACTGCTCCAGGCCGAAGTAGTTGTAGACGTACACCGGGCGGCCGTCGGTGAAGTACAGCGTCCAGCCGCCGAAGCGGCCGCCCTGCGCGATCACGACCCCGGACGCCGGTGTACTCGGCAGCTCGACGTCGGCGGTGATCACGTGCGAGCGGTTCTTCACGTTGAGCGTGGTCTCCTCGGTGAAGCGGCGCATCCCGCCGCGGTAGGTGACCGACGTGCGCGCTCCGAGCAGGTCGAGCCGGCCCGCCAGCACGGGGTTCTCGCGTTCGGTCACGCGGTCGTCGAGCGGGAACACCTGGTGCCGCGCGGCTTCGACGAGGAAGAGGTCCTGCAGTTCCCGGAGTTTCGCCGGGTGCTCGGCGGCGAGGTCGTGGGACTGGCTCCAGTCGCGCGTGAGGTCGTAGAGCTCCCAGACGTCGTCGGCGAACGGGCGCCGTTCGGTTGCCACCATCTCCCACGGCACGCCGTGGCGGGTCAGCGCGGTCCAGCCCTGGTGGTAGATCCCGCGGTTGCCGCACATCTCGTAGTACTGCGTGTGGTGGCGCTCCAGCGCGGCCGCGTCGGTGATCGTGTCGCGCAGGCTCACGCCTTCGATCGGCTGCTGCTGCACCCCGTCGACGCTGTGGGGTGCGGGAATGCCCGCGCAGTCGAGGATCGTGGGCAGCACGTCGATCACGTGGCCGTACTGGTGGCGCAGCCCGCCGGCTTCGGCGCCGCCCGCGGGCCAGTGCACGATGAGCCCGTCACGCGTGCCGCCGAGGTGTGAGGCGACCTGTTTCGTCCACTGGTACGGCGTGTTCAGCGCGAGCGCCCAGCCGGCGGGCGCGATGGGATAGGTGCTGGGGTCGCCGATCTCGTCGAGGTGCCGGATCATCTCCTGCGGGTCGTCGACGAGCCCGTGCCCGAGCCGGTGTTCCACGAGCGTGCCCTCGACGCCGCCTTCGCCGGAGGCGCCGTTGTCTCCCAGCAGGTAGAGGAAAATCGTGTTGTCGAGCGCGCCGAGCTCTTCCAGCGCGGTCACGAACCGGCCCACCTCGGTGTCGGCGTGCTCGACGAACGCGGCGAAGGTCTCCATGAACCGTGCGGCGAGCCGGCGCCGGGTGTCGTCGAGCTCGGCCCAGCGCGGCACACCCTCGGCCCACGGTGCGAGCTCGGTGTCCTCCGGCACCACGCCGAGTGCCTTCTGCCGGGCCAGCGTGAGATCCCGCTGCCGGTCCCAGCCGTGGTCGAAACGGCCGCGCTGGCGTTCGCGCCACTCGCGCCCGACGTGCAGCGGCGCGTGGGCGGCGCCGAGGGCCAGGTAGGTGAAGAACGGGTGGTCGGGCGTGAGCGTGCGCTGCGTGCGCACCCAGTCGACGGCGTGGTCCACGAGGTCCTCGGTCAGGTGGTAGCCGTCTTCGGGGCCGCGAGCGGGTTCGACCGGCGTGGTTCCCCGGTACAGCAACGGGTGCCAGTGGTTCATCTCCGCGCCGAGGAACCCGTAGAACGTGTCGAAGCCTTCACCGGTCGGCCACCGGTCGAACGGTCCGACGGCGCTGATCTCACGCGGCGGTGTCTGGTGCCACTTGCCGAACGCGGCGGTGCTGTACCCGTTTCCCTGCAGGATCTGGGCGAGCGTGGCGGCGCTGCGGGGGCGGAACCCGTGGTAGCCCGGCGCCGAGGTCGCCATCTCCGTGGTGCCGCCCATGCCGACGCAGTGGTGGTTGCGCCCGGTCATCAGTGCCTGGCGGGTGGGGGAGCACAGCGCGGTGACGTGGAACCGGGTGTAGCGCAGCCCGCCCGCCGCCAGCCGGTCGGCTGTCGGCATGGCGCAGGGGCCGCCGAACGCGCTGGACGTGCCGAACCCGAGGTCGTCGGCCAGCACCAGCACCACGTTCGGCGCGCCCTCGGGCGGTGGCACGGGTCCGATCGGCGTTCCCCGGTCACGGCTTTCGCGCACGTCGAGCGCCGTCGGCGCGGGCACGGTGACGTCCGGGCGCGGCAGCACGTGGCGCCCGGCGGGGAACGCGGACATGGAGGTCTCCTTCCGAACGGGGAAGAAACCAGCTTCACAGCGCGGTGTCCGCCGCGGCCAGGCTCCGGAAGGGGGTGGCCCAGACCGGAATTCGATCAGGCCCAGAGCCGATCTTGATGGGCCCCGTGTTCAGGCGGAACCATCGGCCAGTGCCAGGAACCGTTCGGCGGCGGGGGAGAGCGGCCCGGGCCGCCACACCATGCGGCCGCGCCGCAGCAGCGGCGGGGCGAGCGGCACGGTGACCGCGCCCTGGCGACGGGCGTCCTCGGCCATGGCCCGGGGCAGCAGCGCCGCACCAGCTCCGGCTAGTACGAGCGGCACGATCATCGCGCGGTGCTCGGTCTCCACGACCACGCGCGGTTCGGCGGTGCCGCGCAACGCTTCCTCGACGATCCAGCGCGTGGCCGTGCCGGGCGGGGTCGTCACGAGGTCGAGTGTGGCCAGTTCGGCCACGGGCAGCGCGTCGCCCACCGCCGAGTCCGCCAGCAGCACGGCGAACACCTCCTGCTCGGCCAGGTCGAGCCCGGCCAGCTCCGGCGTCTCGGCACCGGACTCGACCAGGCCGACCTCGCTCTGTCCACTTCGGACCCGGTGCACCACGTCGGCGCCGGTCTCCGGTGCCCGCACGCGCACGAGGACCTTGGGGTGGGCAGCGCGGAACCGGCCGAGCAGGCGCGCGAGCGGGTCGACGGCCAGCGTCGTCTGCGACGCGAGGTCGAGCGTGCCGCCGCCGAGTCCGAGGATCTCGCGCACGGACACCTCGGCCGTGCGCAGGTCACGCAGGATCTGGCGGGCCGGGTCGACGAGCGCCGTGCCCGCCGGCGTCAGCGTCACACCGTGGGGCAGGCGGTGGAACAGCAGCCCGCCGAGCTCCTTTTCCAGTGCCCGCACGGCGTGCGAGAGCGAAGGCTGCGCGACGTGCAGCCGTCGTGCGGCGTTGGTGAACCCGCCGTGGTCGACCACGGCGAGGAAGTACTGCAACTGCCGGCGTTCCATCCCCCGGGAGTCAAGCGACCGGGGCGGGCCGCCGCAACACCTGGCGCCGCAGCCGGGTGAACTGCCGGGCGCTGTTGAGCGCGAAGACCCCGACCGGCACGTCGTCGCGCCGGTAGGTCGCCACGAACGCGGGATCGTCGGGGCCGCCCTCGGTGAACACGACCTCGTCACCGGGTTCGGGGTGGCCCGCCAGCTGCAGGGTGCCCGCGTACTGGTCCGACCAGACGTACCCGCTCGGCGTGTAGTGCCGGGTCGTGGTGCCCGCCAGCAGGTTCGCGACGGCGACACCGGCCTGCTCGCTCGCGTTGGTCCAGTGCTCGTGCCGGTGCCGTTGCCGGGTCTCAGCCGAGGTGTACGCGGCGACGTCGCCGACCGCGACCACGTTGGGCAGCGCGGTCACGAGCCCGCTGCACACGTGCACGCCGTTGCCGAGTGCGAGACCCGAATCCGCCAGCCACTCCGTTTCCGGCACCATCCCGATCCCGACGACGACCACGTCGGCCGGCAGTTCCTCGCCGCCGACCAGCCGCACGCCGGTCACGCGCCCGTCGCGGGTCACGAGCTCGTCGACGGCGGCACCGCAGCGCAGGACCGTGCCGTGGCGTTCGTGCAGCCGCGAGCACACCTCGGCCAGCTGCGGACCGAGCACCCCCGCCAACGGCGTGGCCAGCGCTTCGAGCACCGTGACGTCGAGGCCGAGCGCGCGGCACGTCGAGGCGACCTCGGCTCCGATGAAGCCCGCGCCCACGATCACCACGCGCACCCCCGGCACCAGCTCACCGCGCAAGGCGAGCGCGTCGTCGAGGGTGCGCAGCACGTGAACGCCGGCGACGCCGCGTGTGCCCGGCAGCGTGCGGGCTCGGCCGCCCGTGGCGAGCACGACCCCGTCGACCGCCAGGTCGCCATCGGAGAGCACAAGGCGTCCGCCGGCCGGGTCGAGCCGTTCGGCCCGGGTGCCCAGCCGCAGCTCCAATGACGCCGTGTCGTCGGCGTCGAGCAGGTCGAGCGACGCGCGGCCCGCCGTGCCGGCGAGGAACGCTTTCGACAGCGGCGGGCGGTCGTACGGCAGGTGCGGCTCGGCGCCGACGAGCACGACCCGGCCGTCGAACCCCTGGGCCCGCAGCTCCTGCGCGGCCCGGGCACCGGCGAGTGAGGCGCCGACGATCGCGACGCTTTTCACGCGGCGTCCTCGGTGTTGGCGGTGGCTTCCGCGAGCACGAAGACCACGCCGTTCTCGACGTGAATGGGGTAGGTGCGCACCGGCTGCTTCGCCGGCAGGCCCGACGGCACCCCCGTGCGCAGGTCGAACAACGCGGCGTGCAGCGGGCACTCGACGAAACAGCCCTCGAGCCAGCCGTCGGCCAGCGACGCGTCCTGGTGGCTGCACGTGTCGCCGATCGCGTAGAGCTCGCCGTCGGCGTTGAACACCGCGATCGGCTCGGGCCCCGCGATCCGGACGGATTCGCCGGGGGGCAGTTCGTCCACCGTGCACGCGCGCAGCATCTGGGCCTCCGGTGAGGAGCTGGGGGTGTTGCATATGAGGAAACTCACGACGCGATACGCAACAAGTCTGCGGGTGCGGTCGGGCCGCCGTCAAGGGGGCGCCCGGGGCCGATCGAGGCCGGTTTTGTGCCCTGTCCGCGGGCACGCCGACGGCCCGTGCGCCGCGGGGCGCACGGGTCCGGCCTGACCGTCGTCACGCGGGACTGTGGCGGTGGAAGGGCTGCTTGATCGGCGCGAGCGGGGTGTTGCCGAGGATCAGGTCGGCGGCCTTCTCGGCGGTCATCATCACCGGCGCGTAGATGTTGCCGTTGGGGATGTAGGGCAGCACCGACGCGTCGACCACCCGCAGGCCCTCGGTGCCGTGCACGCGCATGCTGCCCGGGTCGACCACCGCCAGCTCGTCCACGCCCATCTTCGCGGTGCAGGAGGGGTGCAGCGCGGTCTCGGCGTCCTTGGCGACCCAGTCGAGGATCTCCTCGTCGGTCTCGACCGAGGGACCGGGGGAGATCTCGCCGCCGTTGTACGCGTCGAGTGCGGGCTGGTTGAGGATCTTGCGCGCCACCCGCACGGCCTCGACCCACTCGCGGCGGTCGTTCTCCGTGGACAGGTAGTTGAAGCGCAGGGCCGGGTGCTCGCGCGGGTCGGTCGAGGTGATCTTCACCGAGCCGCGGGTGTCGGCGTACATCGGGCCGACGTGCACCTGGTAGCCGTGGCCACCCGCGGGCACCGAGCCGTCGTAGCGGATCGCGATGGGCAGGAAGTGGAACATCAGGTTGGGGTAGGCCACCTCGTCGTTGCTGCGGACGAACCCGCCGCCCTCGAAGTGGTTGGTGGCCGCCGGGCCCGAGCGCAGGAACAGCCACTGCGCGCCGATCCACGGTCGCTTCCACTTCGCGAGTGAGGGCTGCATCGACACCGGCTGCTTGCACGCGTACTGGATGTAGACCTCGAGGTGGTCCTGCAGGTTCTCGCCGACGCCCGGCAGATCGCGCACCACGTCGATGCCGAGTTTTTCGAGCTCGCCCGCGTTGCCCACACCCGAGAGCTGCAGCAGCTGCGGCGTGTTGATCGCGCCGCCGCACAGGATGATCTCCTTGCCGTACACCTCACCGGGCGCGCCGCGGCCCTGCGCGTACTCAAGGCCGATCGCGCGCGTGCCGTCGAAGAGGATCTGTGACACGAACGCGCGGGTCTTCACCGTGAGGTTCTTGCGGTGCAGCACCGGGTGTAAGTACGCGCGGGCGGCAGAGAGCCGCCGTCCTTTGCGGACGTTGCGGTCGAAGGCGGCGAAACCTTCCTGCCGGTAGCCGTTCACATCGTCGGTGCGCGGGTAGCCCGCCTGCACGGCGGCGTCGAAAAACGCTTCGAACAACGGGTTGGTCGCCGGGCCTCGCTCCAGCTCCAGTGGACCGTCATGTCCGCGCCACGGCCCGTCGGGCGCGTCGGCGAGGCAGTTCTCCATGCGGCGGAAGTAGGGCAGGCAGTGGGCGTAGTCCCAATCGGACATGCCGGGCTCACCCGCCCAGCGCTCGTAGTCGAGCGGGTTGCCGCGCTGGAAGATCATCCCGTTGATGCTGCTCGACCCGCCGAGCACCTTGCCGCGTGCGTGGTAGATGCGCCGCCGGTTCATGTGGGGCTCGGGTTCGCTGCGGTAGCCCCAGTCGTAGAACCTGCTGCCGATGGGGAAGGTCAGCGCGGCGGGCATGTGGATGAACACGTCCCACTTCGCGTCCTCGCGGCCGGCTTCGAGGACCAGCACCTTCGTCGCGGGATCGGCCGAGAGGCGGTTGGCGAGCGCGCAGCCCGCCGACCCGCCGCCGACGATGACGAAGTCGTAGGTCTCGGTACTCATGTCTCCTCCTTCTCTCAGACCTGGGTCGCCGGGTCCTCCGGCCGGTGCTCGGCGCTCGTGTGCGCCGCGGCCCAGCGGTGGCGGCGAACCCACAGCAGCACCCCGCCGACCAGCACGATGAGCGCGGTGATGAGCACGGCGCCCCACTGGAAGTACCAGTGGTCGTCGCCGTAGACCTCGGCCCGGGGCCAGATGAGGTTGAGCGTCATGCCCGCGCCGTAGACCACCGCGACGAAGTTCACGAGCGTGCCCCAGCGGCCGAGCCTGAAGTACGGACCGTGCTCGGGGCGCGGCCAGTGCCCGCGCAGGCGGCGGATCAGCATCGGGACGGTGACCATCAGGTAGGGGATGTAGAACAGGATGATCGCGGTGGAGGTGAGCACGAAGAACGCGCGCTGGTTGCCGAGGTTGATCAGCAGCACCACCACGGTCAGCCCTCCGGTGATCAGTGCCGGCACGACCGGCGTCTTCGAGCGGGGCGACACCTTCGCGAGCGTTTTGCCGAAGGGCAGCCGCCCGTCGCGGGCCATCGCGAACGTCATGCGGATCGCGGCGGTCTGCACGGCGAGGCAGCACACCGTGATGGCGATGGCCGAGCAGATCAGGAACGCGTCGCCGAGGCCGGTGCCCAGGGTGCTCTTGAGCAGGTACGGCATGCCCGAAGTGGACAGTTCCTCGGCGTCGAGGTCGCCGACGGCCATCATGCCGATCAGCATCATCAGCCCGCCGACGAGGAACGCGGCGGTGAGCGCTCGGATGATGGCGCGCGGCGCGTGCTTGCGCGGCTGGGTGGTCTCCTCGGCGAGCGAGCCCGCGGTGTCGAAGCCGTAGAACACGTACGCGCTCATCAGCGACGCCACCAGGAACGCCCCGAGGTAACCGAGCGAGGTGCCGTCGCCGGTGCCGTGGGTGTCGAACACGATGCCGGGGCCGCGCTTGATGTGCACGGCCAGCGCGATGATCAGCAGGATGCTCGCGCCGAGCTCGACGGCGACGCCGAAGTTGTTGATCTTCGCCATGAGCTTCACGCCAATGATGTTCACGATCGTCGCGAAGACCACGAGCACGAGCGCGAGGATGATCGCGTTCTGCGCCCCTCCGGGCGTCGAGGTGAGGCCGGCGTCGGAGTCGCTGCCGACGATCTGGAACGCGGTGGAGACCTGCGGCAGGATGATCTGGTACGCCACCGCGACGGCCGCGGCCGTCACGATCGCCCCGACGATCATGATCCAGCCCGCGAGCCACGACGTCGCGGGTTTCGCGATCTGCTTGGCCCACTGGTACACCGAGCCCGCGAGCGGGAACTGCCCGGCGAGCTCGGCGAAGCACAGCGCCACGGCGAGCTGGCCCAGGAACACCAGCGGCCACGTCCAGATGAAGGCCGGCCCGCCGGAGCCGAAGCCGAAGAAGAACAGCTGGAACACGCCGGTCATGATCGAGATGTAGCTGAACCCGGCGGCGAAGCTGGAGAAGGAGCCCAGCGAGCGTTCGAGCTCCTGGCGGTAACCGAACTTGGCGAGCTCGGAGCTGTCGGAGGGGTCCGCGGCGGACCCGCCGCCCGCCGGCTTGGCACGTGTGGTCATGGTTCTTCTTCCTGTGGGGGAGAATCAGCCTTTGAACCAGCGCTGCGGCACGGGATCGATGTTGTGGTAGACGTGCTTGGTCTCGCGGTACTCCGCCAGCCCCGACGGGCCGAGCTCACGGCCGATGCCAGACCGGCCGAACCCGCCCCACTCCGCCTGCGGCAGGTAGGGGTGGTAGTCGTTGATCCACACGGTGCCGTGGCGCAGGGCTCCGGCCACGCGTTGTGCCCGCCCGGCGTCCGACGTCCAGACGGCACCCGCGAGCCCGTAGTCGGTGTCGTTGGCCAGCGTGATCGCCTCGGCCTCGTCGGTGAACCGCTCGACGGTCACCACCGGGCCGAACACCTCCTCGCGCACCACGGCCATGTCCCGGGTGCAGCCGGAGAACACCGTGGGACGCAGGAAGAACCCACGCCGCAGCGCCGGGTCGTCGGGGCGGCCGCCACCGGCGCGCAGGGTCGCGCCCGCTTCGAGCGCGCCGGCGATGTACTTTTCGACCTTCGCGCGGTGCTGCTCGGACACCAGCGGGCCCGCTTCGCTGGCGGGGTCGAGCCCGTTGCCGACGCGGATGCGGTCGGTGCGCGCGGCGAGCTCGTCGACGAAGCGGTCGTGCACACCGTCCTGCACGATCAGCCGCGCGCCGGCCGAGCAGACCTGTCCGGAGTGGACGAACGCGGCGGCGAGCGCGTAGTCGAGCGCGGTCTCGAAATCGGCGTCGTCGAACACCACGTTGGGGTTCTTGCCGCCCAGTTCGAGGGCGACGCGCCGGACACCTACTGCGGCCGAGGCCATGATCTTCTCGCCGGTCGCGAGCCCGCCGGTGAACGACACGAGGTCCACCCCGGCGTCGGCCACGAGCGCGGCGCCGACCGGACCGGGGCCCAGCAGCAGGTTCACGACCCCGGGCGGGACCCCCGCTTCCTCGGCGAGCGCCACCAGCCGGATCGTGGAGAGCGGGGTGACCTCACTCGGCTTGAGCACCGTGGTGTTGCCCGCGGCCAGCGCGGGCGCGAGCTTCCACGACATCTGCAGCAGCGGGTAGTTCCACGGCGCGATCAGGGCGCAGACGCCCACCGGTTCGTGCGTGATCCGGCTGATCGCGCGCGGGTCGCCGGTGTCGACCACCCGTCCGGCGTCCTGGGCCGCCAGGGCCGCGTAGTAGCGGAAGACGGCGGTGACGTCGTCGACGTCGATGCGGCCCTCGGCGAGTGTCTTGCCGGTGTCGAGGGTTTCGGTGCGAGCCAGGTCCTCGCGGTCGCGCTGCAGCAGCGCGGCGACACGCGTGAGCAGGTCGGCGCGATCGGCCGCGGTGGTTCTCCGCCACGGCCCGGCGTCGAACGCGCGGCGGGCCGCGGCCACGGCGGCGCCGACCTGGTCCGGGCCGGCCACGGACACCGTCGCCAGCACCTCGCCGGTGGCGGGGTTGAGCACTTCCGAGCGCGCCTCGTCGGCGGCTTCGGTCCAGATTCCGTCGATGTGGAGGTCCTTCATCAGGCCTTCCTGCAGTTCGCGCAGCCTTTCGCCACGCGAGGTGTGACACGCGGCACTTCGAGTGCGTACATTTGTACGCTAACTGTGTACACATGTCCACAACGAGTTCTCGACGTCGTCACCGGACGTTCGCGCGGCGCCGTGCGACGATCAGTGGTGGCTGACGAGATCGGTGAGTGAAGGAGCTTCGCGGCGATGGCGACGAGTGACACCGCCGGGCGCAGGAAGCTGCGCGGCCCGAACGACCCGGAGCGGCGCGCGCGGATCGCGAAGGCGGCCATCGAGGTCGTGGCCGAACGCGGCATCGACGGGCTGACCCACCGCGCCGTCGCGGCGGCGGCCGGCGTGCCGCTGGGTTCGACGACCTACCACTTCGCGACGCTCGACGACCTGCTCGAGGTGGCGCTGCACGCGGCGGCCGCGAACAACGTGCGCGAGCTGCGCGAGTGGGAACAGGCACTCGCGCCCGGTGCCGACTTCGCCGCGGCGCTGGCGGATCTGGTGATGGGTTACATCCACGAGCTCTACCCGCACACCGTCGTCGAGTACGACCTCTACGTGGCCGCGCTGCACCGGCCGCGGCTGCGCCCGGCGAGCGCGGCGTGGGACGACGCGTTGATCAACCTCTTCTCCACCCGGACGGATCCGCTCACCGGCCGGCTGCTCGCCGGGCTGTTCTGCGGCCTGCTGATGCAGGCGGCGCTGGCCGACCCGCAGCCGGCGCGGCCGGAGATCGAAGCTCTGTTCCGCCGGGCCATCGAAGGTCCGGCGGCCTGAGGAGTTCGCCGTGGATTCGCGTCGGAACCGCTTCCGCGGCAACGGGTTCCCGGCGGCGTCCGGTAATCGGGTGACGCGAAAATCCCGTGCTTGACAGCGTCGCCGGGCGCCCGCATTGTGTTCCGGAGAGGGCAACCGCACGCGTAATGCGCAACATCATCACCGGGTTCCGCTCCGCAGTCGTGCCTTCTCCGCACCGACCGCCCCGCCCCGAGAGGAGCACCGCCGGTGACGACCACCGACCTCCCGCAGAGCCTCCTGCCGACGCTGTCCGGCCGCCACTACACCGACCCGGCTATCTTCGCCCGTGAGCAGGAACGGATCTTCGAGACGGACTGGTTCTGCGCCGTGCGCACCGCGGACCTCGCGGCGCCCGGAGCGTTCGAGACCGTGCAGATCGGCCGTGAGGGCGTGCTCGTCGCCCGCGGCCGTGACGGTCACGTCAACGCGTTCCTCAACGTCTGCCGCCACCGCGGCGCGCGCCTGTGCACCGAGGCGAGCGGTCAGGTGAAGCGCGCGTTCCAGTGCATGTACCACGCGTGGACCTACGGCCTCGACGGCAAGCTGATCGCCGCGCCCAACCTCACCGGCATGCCGGACGTCGACCGGACCGAGTACGGGCTCACGCGCCTGGCCGTGCGGGAGTGGCTGGGCTACGCCTGGGTGTGCCTCGCCGAGGAACCGCCGTCGTTCGAGGCCACGGTGATGGCCGACGTGTCGGAGCGGCTCGGCGGGCCGGGGGAGATCGAGTCGTACGCGCTCGAAAGCCTCGCGCTCGGCCGGCGCGTCGAGTACGACGTGAAGGCGAACTGGAAGCAGATCATCGAGAACTTCATGGAGTGCTACCACTGCGCGACGATCCACCCGGAGCTCACCGAGGTGCTGCCGGAGTTCGCCGGTGGATACGCCGCGCAGTACTACGTGGGCCACGGCGCGGAGTTCGGCGAGCGGATCGCCGGCTTCACCGTGGACGGCAGCGCCGGCCTCACGCGGCTGCCGGGGGTGGGGGAGCACCAGGACCGCCGCTACTACGCGATCACCATCCGGCCGCAGGTGTTCGTGAACCTGGTGCCGGACCACGTGATCCTGCACCGGATGTGCCCGCTCGCCCCCGACCGCACGCTCGTGGTGTGCGACTGGCTGTACCTGCCGGAGGTCGTGGAGTCCGGAGTGGACCTCGACCGCTCGGTGGAGCTGTTCCACCGCGTGAACCTGCAGGACTTCGAGGCGTGCGAACGGTGCCAGCTCGCGATGGACTCGCGCTCGTACGCCCGTGGCGGGGTGCTCGTGCCGAGCGAGCACCACATCGGGGCGTTCCACGACTGGGTGCGGGCGCGGACCGGGGACTGAGCACGGCCGGGGTGCTGATCAACGCGATCCTGGCAGCAGGACCGCGTTGACCAGCACCCGACGCGACGATCGGAGCGTCGCCCGTGTTCGCTAGCCCTGGTACGGCCCGCTCGGCGGCTGGTGTCCCGGCGGCGGAGCCTGCCGGAAGCCTTGCGGCGGCGTGAAACCCTGCTGCTGCGGATAACCCTGCTGCTGCGGATAGGCGGCCTGCGGAGGGAATCCCTGCTGCTGGAAGTCCTGTCCGACCGGAACCGCCTGCTGCGGGAACTGCCCTTGCTGACGGAACTGGTCTTGCTGCGGGAACCCCTGCGGAAGGGGGAAACCAGGCTGCTGCCCGGGGTCGGCCGCGGCGGCGGGGCCGGAGCCCTGCTTGGCCCGGCGCCGGATCGCCACGGTCAGCCGCCAGCCGCACAAGGCCGCGATCCCCGTGCCGATGCCGAAACTGACCCACTTGCCGCCCCCGTTGAAGGACTTCGCGCTGTCCCTCGATTCCTGGAGCTTCTCCTCGTAGGTCTCGGTGGAGGTCACTCCGTATTGAGTTCGCTCGCAGGTCGTTCCCGGCCGCATCTCTTCGCCGCCGCACAGCACCTTGCCGTCGGGGCTCGGGGTGTAGAACAGGCCGTTCGTCATCAGCCCCAGCCCGAAGAGCAGGCCGATGGACCACCAAATCACGCTTCTCATCGATATCCCCCTGGGTCACAAATCGGGTAGCGGGGCATATCAGAACACAAACCGAACTGTGACGCACACGCTTCGGACGTAACAGACCTAGATGAGTGCGCGGATCGCCTGTTCGAACCCCGACACGTGGTCGAGCGTGAGGTCGGCGGCCTTCTTCGCGTCGCCCTCGATGATCGACGTGAGCAGGGGCAGGTGCTCGTTCACGTGGCCGGCCATGCCGCGCAGGCGGGGCAGGAACACGCACCAGATGCGGGTCGCGAGGTTGTCGTAGTGGATGAGCGTGGCCTCGAGGAACGGGTTGTGCACGCAGCCGTAGATCGCGCGGTGCAGCTCGAGGTCGGTGCGCAGCAGTTCGGTGTTGTCGGGTTGGCTCGCCGGGTCGCCGGCGACGAGCTGTTCGCGCAGCGCCGTGAGCGCGGCGCGGTCGGCGTCCGTCGCGCGCTCGGCCGCGGCCGCCGTCGCCATCGGTTCGAGCGTGCGGCGCACCTCGGAGATGTGGGCGAGATCGGAGATGTTCACGTCGGTGGCGAAGGTGCCGCGCCGCGGGTAAGCGACCACGAGGTGCTCGGTCTCGAGGCGTTTGAGCGCCTCGCGCACCGGGGTGCGGCCCATGCCGAGCGTGCCGCCCAGCCAGTCCTCGTTGATCGGGTCGCCCGGCTTGATGTCGAGCATGACGAGGCGGTCGCGGATGAACAGGTAGGCCTGCTCCGCGAGGGAAGGACCGCTGACCGGGATCGGGCTGTTGACCGGGGTGCTCACGCCGCCTACCCTACAGCGAAGATTGATATATCAGAAGCCGACCAGCGCGCAGACCTGGGAGGGCACCCGATGACCGACCTGCCCGAGCACCCGGATTTCCTCTGGGACAACCCGGAACCGAAGCGCGGTTACGACGTCGTCGTGGTCGGCGGCGGTGGGCACGGCCTGGCCACCGCCTACTACCTCGCGAAGGTCCACGGCATCACGAACGTCGCGGTGCTGGAGAAGGGCTGGCTCGCGGGCGGCAACATGGCCCGCAACACCACCATCATCCGGTCCAACTACCTGCTGGACGAGAGCTCCGGCATCTACGAGCACTCCCTGAAGCTGTGGGAAGGTCTCGAAGACGACCTGGGCTACCCGATCCTGTTCAGCCGGCGCGGGGTGCTCAACCTCGCCCACAGCCTGCAGGACGTGCGTGACAGCGTGCGCCGCGTCGAGGCCAACAAGCTCAACGGCATCGACGCCGAGTGGGTCGACGCGGCCGGGGTGAAGGAGCTCTGCCCGATCGTCGACACCTCACCCGACGTGCGGTACCCGGTGCTGGGCGCCACCTACCAGCCGCGGGCCGGCATCGCGAAACACGACTACGTGGCCTGGGGATTCGCCCGCGCCGCCGCCGCGCTGGGCGTGGACCTCGTCCAGGACTGCGAGGTCACCGGCATCGAGACGACGGCGGGCCGGGTGACGGCGGTGGACACGACCCGCGGCCGGATCGCGGCGGGCAAGGTCGCGCTGTGCGCCGCCGGGCATTCGTCGGTGGTGGCGAAGATGGCGGGGTTCGACCTGCCGCTGGTGTCGCACCCGTTGCAGGCGCTGGTGTCCGAGCTGCTGGAGCCCATCCACCCGACAGTGGTGATGTCGAACGCCGTGCACGTCTACGTTTCCCAGGCCCACAAGGGCGAGCTCGTGATGGGCGCCGGCATCGACTCCTACGCCGGCTACGGGCAGCGCGGCGCGTTCCACATCATCGAGGACCAGATGGCGGCCGCGGTCGAGCTGTTCCCGGTGTTCGCGCGGGCGCACCTGCTGCGCACGTGGGCCGGGATCGTGGACGTGACACCCGATGCGTCGCCGATCGTCGGGCTCACCCCAGTGGAGAACCTGTTCCTCAACTGCGGCTGGGGCACCGGCGGGTTCAAGGCCACTCCGGGTGTCGGCGACGTCTTCGCGAGCACGATCGCGCGCGGCAAGCCCCACGAGTACGCCGAACCGTTCACGCTCGACCGGTTCACCACCGGTGCCCTCGTCGACGAACACGGCGCCGCCGCCGTGGCGCATTAGCCGATCAGGAGTCGTCACCGTGCAACTCATTCCCTGCCCGTGGTGCGGGCCGCGTGAAGAGGCCGAGTTCCACTACGGCGGCCAAGCCCACGTCGCCTATCCGGCGGACCCGGCCGCACTGTCCGATGAGGACTGGGCGAAGTTCCTCTTCTTCCGCGCGAACCCCAGCGGCCCGCTCGCCGAGCGCTGGAGCCACTCCGCGGGCTGCCGCCGGTGGTTCAACGCCGTGCGCGACACCCGCACCCACGACCTCCTGGCGGTCTACCGCCTCGACGAACCCGGGCCGGTGATCCCGTGACCCGACTGCCCGACCGCGGTGTCGTCGACCGCCACGCGCCGCTCAAGTTCATCTTCGACGGCCAGGAGCTGAGCGGCTTCCGCGGTGACACGCTCGCCTCGGCCCTGCTCGCGAACGGCATCCACCGGGTTGCGACGAGCATCAAGTACGGCCGCCCGCGCGGCATCGTCGCGGCCGGCGTCGAGGACCCGTCCGCGCTGGTGCAGATCGAAGCGCCGTTCCCGGAGCCGATGCTGTCGGCGACCACCGTCGAGCTGTACGACGGCCTGGTCGCCCGCGGCCTGTCCGGTCGGGGCCGGCTGGCCGGCGAACCGGACCCGGCCCGCTACGACGCCCAGCACGTGCACTGCGAAGTGCTGGTCGTCGGCGCCGGGCCGGCGGGCCTCGCCGCCGCGGCCGAAGCCACCGGCCGGGTGCTCCTGGTCGACGACCAGCCCGAGCCGAGGGGCGAAGTCCCTGGTGGTGTCCGGTTCCTTTCGCGCACCACGGCGTTCGGCGTGTACGACGACGGGTTCGTGCTCGCGCTGCAACGGCGGGGCGAGAACTCCGCACCCGAGCGGATCTCGCGCGAGCGGGTCTGGCGGATCCGGGCGAGGCGGATCGTGCTGGCCACCGGCGCGCACGAACGGCCGGTCGTGTTCCCGGACAACGACCGGCCCGGCATCATGCTCGCCGGCGCCGCGCGGACGTACCTCAACCGCTACGGCGTGCTCGCCGGGCAGCGCGCCCTCGTGTTCACCACGAACGACAGCGCGTATGCCGCGGCCTTCGACCTGGCCGGCGCCGGGGCGGAGATCGCGGTGATCGCCGACGCGCGGGACACCGTCTCCGAGCCGCTGCGGGCGGAGGCGGCCGCTCGGGGCATCGAGATCCGCACCGGCCACGGGGTGATCGGCACCGCGGGTGGCGACCGGATCACCTCGGCGGTCGTCGCGAAGCTCGGCGCGGTGCACGGCGATCGCTTCGCCTGCGACTTGCTGCTGGTGTCCGGCGGCTGGAACCCCGTCGTGCACCTGTTCAGCCAGGCCCGCGGCGCCCTGCGCTACGACGCCGGGCTGGGCGCGTACGTGCCCGACGGCGACCTGGCCTCGGTGCGGGTCGTCGGCGCCGCGGCGGGGCACGGGCTGCCGGAGGCGAAGGTGCTGTGGCAGGTGCCGGCCGCGGCGTCCGAAGTGGACACCCGGTTCGTGGACCTGCAGCGCGACGTGACCGTGTCCGACGTGCTGCGCGCGACCGGGGCCGGCCTGCGGTCGCTGGAGCACGTGAAGCGCTACACGACCATCGGCACCGCGCACGACCAGGGCAAGACGTCCGGGCTGCCCGCCGCGGGCATCACCGCCGAGGCGCTCGGCCGTGAGCTCACCGAACAGCGGCCCACGACGTTTCGCCCGCCTTACACACCGGTGTCGTTCGCCGCGCTGGCTGGGCGCCACCGCGGCGAGCTGCACGATCCGGTGCGCGTGACGACCCTGCACCCGTGGCACGTCGAGCACGGCGCCGAGTTCGAGAACGTCGGCCAGTGGAAGCGGCCGTGGTACTACCCGCGACGGGGTGAGTCGATGCGCGACGCCGTGCTGCGCGAATGCCGCGCTGCCCGCACCGGAGTGGCGCTCATGGACGGCTCGACGCTCGGCAAGATCGACGTGCAAGGCCCGGACGTCGCGGCGTTCCTCGACCTGCTCTACACGAACCTGATGAGCTCGCTCGAGGTCGGCCGCATCCGCTACGGCGTGATGTGCGGCGTCGACGGCATGGTGATCGACGACGGCACTGTGATCCGCCTGGCCGAGGACCGCTTCCTCGTCACGACCACGACCGGCAACGCGGCGATGGTCCTGGAGTGGATGGAGGTGTGGCTGCAGACCGAGTGGCCGCACCTGCGCGTGTACGCCACGTCGGTGACCGAGCACTGGGCCACGATCCCGCTCGTCGGGCCCCGTTCGCGCGCGGTGCTCGCGAAGGCCGCGCCCGGCCTCGAAGTGTCCAACGACGCGTTCGGTTTCATGACCTGGCGCGACGCCGAGGTGGCCGGGCTCGCGGCCCGCGTGTGCCGGATCAGTTTTTCCGGTGAGCTGGCATACGAGATCAACGTGCCCTCGTGGCACGCGACCGCGCTGTGGGAAGCCCTCTTCGAAGCCGGCGCCGGAGAGGGGATCACCCCCTACGGCACGGAAGCCATGCACGTGCTGCGCGCCGAGAAGGGCTACCCGATCATCGGCCAGGACACCGACGGGACCGTGACGCCCCAAGATCTCGGGATGTCCTGGGCGGTGTCGAAGAAGAAGCCCGATTTCCTCGGCAAACGCTCCTTCGCGCGCGCCGAGAACCTGCGGCCCGATCGCAAGCAGCTCGTCGGCCTGCTGCCGGTGGACCCGTCGGTGCTGCTGCCCGAAGGCTCGCAGATCATCGAGTCCGAGGTCGTGCCCGAACCCCCGGTGCGGATGCTCGGCCACGTCACCTCCAGCTACGAAAGCGCGGCTCTCGGCCGCACCTTCGCGCTCGCGCTCGTGCGGTCCGGTCGCGAGCGAGTCGGCGAAACCCTCTACGTGCCGGTCGGCGAACGGGTGGTGCCGGTGTGCGTGACCGGCTCCGTGCTCTTCGACAAGGAAGGAGCCCGCCGTGACGGTTGACGCGCTCGAAGAACCGTTCCGCACGCAGCTCGCCGTGCGCGTCCGCGCCGGCCTGGCCGGATTCGACCTGCCCGGACCGTGCACGTTCACCAGCGGCGACGGCGTCGACGTGCTGTGGCTGGGGCCGGACGAGTACCTCGTGCTGGCCGCGCCCGGCCGCCAGACCGAGCTGGAAGCCGAGCTGCGCGCGGCGGGCGCGGCGGCCGTCACCGACGTCTCGGCGCAACGCGTGACCGTGCGGCTCACCGGTTCACACGCGCGCGACGTCCTGGCCCACGGCTGCTCGATCGACCTCGACCCGGCGGTGTCGCCGCCCGGCACCTGTGTCCAGACCCTGCTCGCACGCACCGGGATCGTGCTCCTGGTGCGGGACGAGGGGTTCACGGTTCTGGTGCGCCAGTCGTTCGCCGGCTACTTCCGGAGGTGGCTGGCCGACGCCGCCGCCGAGTACACCCAGGAGGGGCCGTGGCGTTCACCCTCACGCTGAAGTGCCCCGAACGCGCGGGCATCGTCCACGCCGTCACGACGTTCCTCATCGAGCGCGGGTGCGACATCGTCGAGCACCAGCAGTTCGACGACGACGTGCGCGGTTCGCTGTTCCTGCGCACGTCGTTCACCTGTTCCGTACCGGCCACTGTGGACGATCTGCGCAGGGCGTTCGTGCCGGTGGCGGGTGACTTCGGCATGGAATTCGAGTTCGCCGACGGCACGCCGCCGCGGGCGCTGGTGATGGTGTCGAAGTTCGGGCACTGCCTCAACGACCTGCTGTTCCGCTGGCGCGCGGGCAGCCTGGGCGCGGACCTCGCGCTGGTGGTGTCGAACCACGAGGACCTGCGCTCGATGGCCGAGGCCGCCGGGGTGCCGTTCGAGCACGTGCCCGTGACCCCGGCGACGAAGGCCGGCGCCGAGCAGCGGCTGCTGGACCTGGTGTGGGAGCACGAGATCGCCCTCGTCGTGCTCGCCCGGTACATGCAGGTGCTCTCCGATGAGCTGTGCGGCAAGCTCGCGGGCCGCGCGATCAACATCCACCACTCGTTCCTGCCCGGGTTCAAGGGCGCCAAGCCCTACCACCAGGCCTACGACCGGGGCGTGAAGTACGTCGGCGCGACCGCGCACTACGTGACCCCCGACCTCGACGAGGGCCCGATCATCGAGCAGGAGGTGCAGCGCGTGGACCACACGTACTCGCCGCGGGAGCTGGTGACCGTGGGGCGCGACGCCGAGGCGCTCGCCCTGTCGCGGGCGGTCCGCTGGCACAGCGAGCGCCGCGTCCTGCTCAACGGCACCAGCACCGTCGTCTTCCGGTAAGGAGTGTTCTTCCCATGTCCCGAGTCGTGATCATCGGCGCCGGCATCGTGGGCGCCAACCTCGCCGACGAGCTCACCTCGCGCGGCTGGACCGACGTCACCGTGCTCGACCAGGGGCCGCTGCCGCTCACCGGCGGCTCGACCTCGCACGCGCCCGGTCTCGTGTTCCAGACCAACCCCTCGAAGACGATGACGGAGTTCGCCCGCTACACCGTCGAGAAGTTCAGCGGCCTGGAGGTCGACGGGCTGCCGTGCTTCAACCAGGTCGGCGGCATGGAGGTGGCGAGCACACCCGCGCGGTGGCAGGACCTGCACCGCAAGCACGGCTGGGCCACCTCGTGGGGCGTCGAGGCGAGGTTGATCGACGTCGACGAATGCCTGCGGCGCTGGCCGCTGCTCGACGGCTCCCGCCTCCACGGCGCGCTGTACGTGCCCACCGACGGGCTGGCGAAGGCGTCGCGCGCTGTCGTCGCGCTGGCCCGGCGCGCCGAGTCGCGCGGCGCGCGGTTCGTGGGCTCGACGAAGGTGACCGGGCTCAAGCAGGCCGGGGGCCGGGTGACCGGCGTCGAGACCGACCAGGGTGACTTCGCGGCCGACGTGGTGGTGTCGTGCGCCGGGTTCTGGGGTGTCGAACTGGGCGCGCTGGCGGGCATGTCCGTGCCGCTGCTGCCGCTCGCGCACCAGTACGCGAAGACGGGCCAGGTCGCGGAACTGGTGGGGCGCAACACCGAGACCACCGAGGCGAGCCTGCCGATCCTGCGTCACCAGGACCAGGACCTCTACTTCCGCGAGCACGTCGACCGGCTCGGCATCGGCTCCTACGCGCACCGGCCGATGCCCGTGGTACCCAGCGGCGTGGTCGGGGAGGTGACGGAGTCGTCGATGCCGTCGATCCTCCCGTTCACCGAAGAGGACTTCGCGCCTTCGTGGGAGCAGAGCAAGCTGCTGCTGCCCGCGCTCGGCCGCACGAAGGTCGAGGAAGGCTTCAACGGCATCTTCTCCTTCACGCCCGACGGCGGGTCGCTGGTGGGGGAGTCGGAGCACGTGCGCGGGTTCTGGATCGCCGAGGCGGTGTGGGTGACGCACTCGGCCGGCATCGCGAAGGCCGTGGCGGAGCTGCTGGTGCACGGCCGGTCCGGGACCGATCTGCACGAGGTCGACGTGCACCGGTTCGAGGACGTGCAGCTCGCGCCGGAGTACGTGCGCGAGACTTCGCAGCAGAACTTCGTGGAGATCTACGACGTGCTGCACCCGTTGCAGCCCAAGCTTTCGCCGCGTGACCTGCGGGTGAGCCCCTTCCACGTGCGCCAGCGTGAGCTGGGTGCGGTGTTCCTGGAAGCGGGTGGCTGGGAGCGGCCGCACTGGTTCGAGGCCAACGCGCCGCTGGTTTCCGCGTTGCCCCACGACTACCGGCCGCCGGCGCGCGATGCGTGGGCCGGGCAGTTCCACTCGCCGATCGTGGCGGCGGAGGCGTGGCACACGCGCAACGGGGTGGCGCTCTACGACATGACGCCGCTCAAGCGCGTGGAGGTGAGCGGGCCGGGCGCGCTGGAGTTCCTGCAGGGGCTCACGACGAACCAGCTCGAGAAATCCGTCGGCTCGATGACCTACACGCTGATGCTCGACGACGCGGGCGGGGTGCGCAGCGACGTGACGGTGGCGCGGCTCGAGGACTCGGTGTTCCAGGTGGGGATCAACGGGAACATCGACGTCGCGTACTTGACCTCGCTGGTGCCGCCCGGGGTCCGGGTTCGGGACGTCACCGGGGGCACCTGCTGCGTCGGGGTGTGGGGGCCGCTCGCGCGTGACCTGGTGCAGCCGTTGTCCGCGGAGGACTTCTCGAATGCGGGCCTGAAGTACTTCCGGGCGCGGCCGGCCCGCATCGCGGGGGTTCCGGTCACGGCGATGCGACTGTCCTACGTGGGCGAGCTCGGCTGGGAGGTCTACACCTCGGCCGACAACGGCCTGCGGCTGTGGGACGCACTGTGGTCGGCCGGGCAGCCGCTCGGGGTGATCGCGGCCGGGCGGGCGGCGTTCAACAGCCTGCGGCTCGAGAAGGGCTACCGGCTGTGGGGCACGGACATGACGACCGAGCACGACCCGTACGAGGCCGGGGTCGGTTTCGCCGTCCGCCCCGCGAAAGGCCCGTTCGCCGGGCGGGAGGCGCTCGACGGGCGGTCCGAGGCCACGGCCGCGCGGCGGCTGCGCTGCCTGACCGTCGACGACGGCCGGACGGTGGTGCTGGGCAAGGAACCGGTGTTCGTCGACGGCGCCGCCGCGGGGTACGTGACGAGCGCGGCCTACGGGTACACGGTCCGGCGGCCGATCGCGTACGCCTGGCTGCCGGGAACGGTCGAGGTCGGAGCCGCGGTGGAGATCGACTACTTCGGCGGGCGGGTCGCGGCGACGGTGGCGGCCGAACCGTTGGTGGATCCGGGGATGGAGCGGATCCGGCGCTGAGGACCGGGTTCTCGGGGGTGGGCTAAATAACCAACTGGTTGGTTGCGAAGCTGGCCGAAGCGGTGTCTGATGGAGGGTGCAGGAACACCACTCCGGAAGGCACTCATGTCCAAGACCTGGCTCATCACCGGCAGCTCTCGCGGCTTCGGGCGGGAGCTGGCGAACGCGGTTCTCGACCACGGCGACCGCCTCGTCGCGACCGCGCGCAAGCCCGAGCAGCTCGACGACCTCGTGGCGCGCCACGGCGACCGCGTCCGCGCTCTCGCTCTCGACGTCACCGACCCGGTCGCGGCCCGTGCGGCCGTGCAGGCGGCGGTGGACGCGTTCGGCTCGCTCGACGTCGTCGTGAACAACGCGGGCTACGCCACCTCCGCGCCCATCGAGGAAATGCCCGACTATGACTTCCGCGCCCAGATCGACGCGAACTTCTACGGCGTCGTCAACGTCACCAAGGCGGCGTTGCCGGTGCTGCGCGCCCAGCGTTCGGGGACCGTCGTGCAGTTCTCGTCCATCGGCGGTCGCGTCGGGGGCTCGCCCGGCATGGGCGCCTACCAGGCGGCGAAGTTCGCGGTCGAGGGGTTTTCGGAGGTGCTGGCCAACGAGGTGGCGCCCTTCGGGGTGAAGGTCGTCATCGTCGAGCCCGGCGCGTTCCGCACCGACTGGGCGGGCTCATCCATGCGCGTGGACGCCGTCGGCGCGGACTACGAGCCGTCCGTCGGCGCGATGAACCGCCGGCGTGAGGACTCCGCGACCTGGCCCGGCGACCCCGCCCGCGCGGCGAAGATCATCGTCGACGTCGTCGACCACGCCGACCCGCCGCGCCGACTCATCCTCGGTGCCGCCGCGGTCGAGCTGGCCGCCCGCTCGTCGGCCGAGCGCGCCGCCGAGGCCGAGAGGTGGGCGGACGTGAGCCGCTCGGCGGACTTCCCCCCGGGCGAGTGAGACCGGTCCGCCGGTGGTGCCGAGCCGCTCCGGCGGGCCACTAGCATCGGAGCCATGGGCGGACAGACCGAGGTTGCCCGGTGAGGGCGTTTGTCATCACCGGTCCCCGCGAGGCCGGCGTGGTGGAGGTGCCGGAGCCGGTCGCGGGCGTCGGCGAGGTCGTGGTGGCGGTGGAGCGCGCCGGGGTGTGCGGCACCGACCGGGAGTTCTTCACCGGCGAGATGCACTACCTCGCGGACGGGCAGGCGCGCTACCCGATGCGGATCGGGCACGAGTGGTGCGGCACGGTCGTCGCCACGGGCGAAGGCGTGCACCCGGCGTGGGCCGGCCGTCGCGTGGTCGGCGACACCATGCTGGGCTGCGGCCACTGCCGGCGGTGTCGCGGCGGGCACCAGCACGTGTGCGCCACGCGGCAGGAGGTGGGGATCCGCGGCGGCCGGGCCGGTGCGCTGGCGGAGCGGATCGCGGTGCCGGTGACGTCGTTGCACGAGCTGCCCCCGGACGTCGACCTCGTCGCGGGTGCCTTGGTCGAACCAGGCGGCAACGCGCTGAGGTCCGCACAGGCCGCGCTCGGCGGCGACACGGGCGCCGCGCGGGTCGTGGTCTACGGCCCCGGGACGATCGGGCTGCTCACCGCCATGTTCCTCAGGGCGGCGGGTGCCGACGTCCACCTGGTCGGCATCACTCCGGACTCGGTCGCCTTCGCCCGGGAACTGGGCTTCGCGGCCGCCACCGACCCGCCGCGGCTGCCCGTCGACGCGGTCGTCGACGCCACCAGCGACCCGGCCGTACCGGCGGCCGCGCTGGAGCTGGTGGAGCCGGCGGGGCGGATCGTCTACATCGGACTGGCGGGCGAACCGAGCCGGATCGACACGCGGCAGCTGGCCCTGAAGGACGTCACGGCCGTCGGCATCCTCAGCGCGTCGCCGGGCCTCGAAGCGACCATCGACCGCTACGCCGATGCGACCGTGGACCCCCGTCCGATCGTCGCGGCGACCGTCGGCCTGGCCGACCTCGCCGACGTCTTCGCCGGTCGCCGGCCGGCGGGCGCGGGGCCGAAGATTCTGGTCGACCCGACGTTGCTGTGAGGCTGGTCGGGTGGGTGCGGGTCACCCCAGCGCCGGCGTGAGACCCGTCCGTGGGCGCGAGTCGGGGGACCGCGCCCACGGACCGGGGATCAGGCGAGGTACTCCGCGGCCGCCCGCAGGCTCACACACGAGCCGCTGAACGTGTCGATCCGCGGCCCGGTGCCGGAATCCGGCCCGGGCACGCCGGTTTCCACCCGGATGTAGTCCACATCGGACAGTTCCGCGAGGAACGCGAGCACCGCCGGATGACGGTGCGCCTCCCGGGTCACCACGACCACGCTCGCGAAGTCCCGGGCTTCCGTGCGCACCACCGAAGCGTCGGCGGGAGACACGGTCAGGGCCCGCGTGCCCGGCACCAGTGCCGTCAGGTGCGGGCCCAGCCCCCACGGCATCGGCCCGGCCGCGATGGTCGGATCGGTGCTCACGTCGACGACCAGCGCCGGGGCCGTGAGCCGTGGTGCGCCCTGGATCCGCAGGGCCGCGCGAGCCGCCGAGAGGCCGAGGTCGTAGTCGACCGGCCGCAGCTCGGCGGGCGAAGGTGACGTGCCCAGTGAAGCCGTGCGGGCGGCCGCGTCCGCGAGCCGTTCGGCGGACAGGGTGCCGTCCGCCACCGCGGCCACGATCGTCGCCGTGATGTGGTCCAGGGTGTCCGCCTCGAAGGCCGCGCCGCCGAGGCACAGCGCGTCGGCGCCGGCCACCAGTGCGCGCACGGCGGCCGTGCCGAGACCGTCGTGCCGGCCGTACGCGCCGGACACAGCTCCCATCTCCAGGGCGTCGGTGATCACCGCGCCGTCGAAGCCGAGTTCGCCCCGCAGCACGTCGGTGAGCGCGGTGTGGTTGAGCGTCGCGGGGTCGTCGCCCCACGCCCGCACCACGAGGTGGCCCGACATGATCGAGCGAACACCCGCCGAGACCGCCGCGGCGAAGGGCACCAGCTCGATCTCCCGCAGCTCCTCCAGCGTCCGCGGCAGCACCGGCAGCGCCACGTGCGAGTCCTCCGTCGCCGCGCCGTGTCCCGGGAAGTGCTTGGCGCACGCGGCGACGCCGTACTTCTGCAGCCCCGTCACGAACGCCGCCACGTGCGGCGACGCCCGGACCGGGTCCGAGCCGAACGCCCGCACCCCGATGATCGGGTCCTGCTCCGCCAACGTGAGATCAGCGCACGGCGCCAGGTTCACCGTCACCCCGCACGCGGCCAGCCGCTCGCCCAGCGCCGCCGCGACGGCCGTGGTGAGCTCCGGGTCGTCGGCGGCGCCGAGCGCGAGCGGGCCGGGCACGAACGAGCCGGTGTTCACGTCGAGGCGGGTGACGTCGCCGCCCTCCTCGTCGATGCCGACCACCACGTCGTCGCGTTCGGCCCGCAGCGCGCTCGTCAGCGCGGCCACCTGCTCGTCGTCGACCACGTTGCGGCCGAACAGGATCACGCCGCCGAGGCCCTCGCCGAGCCGGCGCCGCAACCAGTCCGGCGCCGTCGTGCCCGCGAAACCGGGCAGCAGCACGGCCTCCGCCCAGGCCCGAGGATCAGCCATGCCTCATCCCTTCACGGCGCCGGCCGTGAGCCCGGACACCAGCTTGCGCTGCACGATCAGGAAGAAGATCAGCGCCGGCACCGCGTACACCGCCGCGGCCGCCATGATCGCACCCCAGTCGACCGTGAAGGCCGTTCTGAACGACGACAGCCACACCGGCAGTGTCTGCTTGCTCTTGTCGTTGATGAACACGAGCGCGAACAGGAACTCGTTCCACGCGGTGATGAAGCTGAACACCGAAGTGGTCACCAGTCCCGGCCCGAGCAGCGGCAGCGTCACCCGGCGGAAGGCGCCCGCGCGGCTGCAACCGTCGATCATCGCGGCCTCTTCGAGGTCGTACGGGATGCCGTTGATGAAGCCGTAGAGCATCCAGACGGTGAAGGGCAACGACGTCGCGAAGTACACCAGCAGCAGCGAAGGCAGCTTGTCGAGCAGCCCGATGTCGCGCATCAGCAGGTACATCGGGATGAACAGCGCCGAGAGCGGTGCCAGCTGCGCGACCAGGATGAGCAGCAGGAACCCCTTGCGGCCGTGGAAGCGGAACCGCGCGAGCGGGATCGCCGCCAGCACGCCGACGATCAGCGCCGCGATCACGGCCCCGAGCGTGACGATGAGGCTGTTGGTCAAGTACGTGACGAACCCCGGCTTGGTGATCGCGGAGACGAAGTTCTGCAGCGTCGCCGAGGTGGGGATCAGGTCGTACTTCGGCGAGAGCACCTCGCCCGGCGTCTTCAGCGACGTGGTGAACATCCAGTACGTCGGGAAGAAGAACACGAGCGCGATCAGCAGGCCGACCACCGAGAGCGTGATCCGCTGGGTCAAGGACTTCTTCACGCGAGCTCACCGTCCTTCGAACGCACCAGCAGCTGCACGTAGCGGGCGGTGACCAGCAGCAGGATCACCAGCATGATCGTGGCGATCGCCGCGGCGGAACCGAAGTGGCTGCCCGCGATGCCCTTGAGGTACTGCAGGATCGCGAGCGTGGTGCTCGCGCCGTCGGGTCCGCCCTGGCGGATGGCCCAGATCTGGCCGAACATGTTGAAGTCCCACAGCACCGACAGGAACGTGACCATCGTCAGGATCGGCCGGATCGCGGGCCAGCTGACCGCGCGGAACGTCTGCCACGGTCCGGCGCCGTCGATGCCCGCCGCCTCGTACTGCTCCCGGGGCACGCCGATCAGGCCCGCGTACAGCGTGAAGGCGACGAACGGCACGGCCTGCCACAGCACCAGCAGCCCGACCACCACCAGCGTGCTCGTGCCGGTGGAGAACCACGAGTAGCCGATGAACGAGTGGAACCCCAGCTTGTCGAGCGTCTTGTTCAGGATCCCGTACTGCTGGTCGAAAATCCACTGGAACACCGTGGTCGTGGCGATCACGGGCACGGCCCACGCGAGCACGAGCGTGATCTGCAGGATGATCCGGATGACCGGATCGAGGTGCCGCATGAGCACGGCGATCACCAATGCCACCAGCAGCGTCGCGGCCACCAGCAGGGCGGTGAACACGACCGTGCGCACGGCGACCGTCCAGAAGTCCGGGTCCGTGAACTGCTCGGTGTAGTTGTCGAAGCCCACCCACACCGCCTGCCCGGTCACGAGCTCGCGCAGGTCGAGCTTGCGCAGGCTGATGCCGAGCATCTGGATCGTGGGCCAGCCGAGCAGCACCAGCACGGCGACGAGGGCGGGCAGGAGCAGCAGGTACGGCGTCGCCCGTTCGCCGAACCCGCCCCGCCGCCGGCGCTTCGCGGGCGTGACGCGCGCCGATGCCGGCGGGGTCGCCCCCGCCGGCATCGGCACGTCCTTGGTGGCGGTCATCCGCCGATGATCTTGTCGAGGGCCGCGTTGGCGTCGGCCGTGGCCTGGTCGATCGACTTCTTCCCGGTCAGGTACGCCGTGAGCATGTCCTTGAGCGGGTTCTGGCCGGCTTCGACCTCACCCCACTTCGGGCTGGTCGGCACCGCGCGGCCGTTCTTCGAGGCCTTGGCCATCACGCCGCCCAGCGGGTCCTTGTCGAGCGCGCTGGTGTCGGTCGAGGTGCCCGGCACGTAACCGGCGGCGGCCATCTGGCTCATGTACTTGGTGCTGGTGAACAGCTTCAGGTACTCCTTGGCGAGGTCCGCGTTCTTGCTCTTGAGCGGGATCACCAGGTTGGAGCCGCCGAGGAACACCGGGGCCGTCTGGCCGGCGGTCTTGCTCGGGATCGGGAACGCGCCGGTCTTCCCGGTCAGCGACGCGTCGGTCTTGGCGGCCGTGGCGACCTCGCCCGGCGTGCCGATGAACATCGCGACCTTGCCGGCGCCGTAGATGCCGGCCTGCTGCGGGGTGGCCTCGTCGTTGTCCTTCGGCGCGGTGGTGCCGGAGGCGTCCACGAGCTGCTTGTAGAACTCGAGACCCGCCTTCGAACCGGCCGAGTCGAGCGTGGACTTGAAGCCCTTGCCCTCGGCCTGGGCGATGTCACCGCCGTTGTCCCAGATGAACGACAGCAGCGTGTACCAGTACTGGCCCGGCAGGTAGAGCGGCTGGAAGTCCTTGTCGCTGCCGAACTTCGCCTTCAGCTTCGCGATGTCGTCGAGCCACTCCGCGTTGGAGGTCGGCGGCGCGGTGATGCCCGCCTGCTCGAACATGTCCTTGCGGTAGAGGACCTCGCGGTTGGCGGCGTAGAACGGCACGCCGTACGTCTTGCCCTCGAACTCGCCCGAAGCCTTGAGCCCGGCCAGCCACTGCGGGCCGTTGAGGCTCGCGACGTCGGCCGAGAGGTCGGTGAGCGCGCCGTCGGAGGCGAACGCCGGGGTCTGGGTGTTGCCGATCTCGATCACGTCGGGCGGGGTGTCGCTCGCGAGCGCGGTGGTCAGCTTCTGCTGGATGCCGTTCCACTGCTGGATCTGGTAGTTGACCTTGACCCCGGCGTGGGCCGCCTCGAACTCTTTGTTGAGCGCGCCCGTCAGGCTGTCCGGCGCGGAGCCGTCCATGAGCCAGACCGTGAGCGTGCCACCCTGCGAACCACCCGAGCCGGACGCGGTGTCACCGCCGCCCGTACCGGCGCACCCGGCTGTCGCGAGGGTGAGGGCGGCGGCCCCCGCCGCCAGTTTGAGCCAGCGCTTCACTTGTCTGTCCTTTCGGTGCCCGGCACCCCTGCCGGTCGGTGACAAATGGTGTAGACCAATGTTGGGCAGAGTGGTCCGGACCACAGCTGGTGTCAAGCCGGTTGCCAAGACGTTGTAAACGCGTCGGGCAGTTTGACGCTGAGTGTCCGCGCGGTTACCGGTATGGGGCGCAAAAGCGCAGGTGGTGAGGTGGAAAACCTTTACCGGGCAGGGGTTGTCGCGTCGCGGCGGTTGTTCGTGAACGCCTCGCCGGACGGGCTCACGCGGACAGATTCCGTCCGCGAAGCCGGACCAGGACCGGTCCGGTGGTACTGACTGGTCCGCCCGCGTGGCCGGTGGTGCGAAATCGAACCGCGCGCCGCACGGTCCCGATCAGCGGGAAAACCGGGCGGGGTCAAGGGGTTGACACAAGGCGAGGCCCCGTCCGGCGGTTGCCGGACGGGGCCTGGGTGAAGCCGGGGTGGCCGAAGGGTCAGTGGTTGACCTTGAACCACGGCTGCGACCAACCGAGGTAGGTCTGGCCCCACTTGCTCTTGATCTCCGCGATCGTGGTCTGGGTGTAGGTGCCCGCGCCGTGGATGTCGTTGGACAGGAACTGGCCGCCGCCGATCGAGATCATGGTGTGGCCCGCGCCGCCGCTGGAGAAGAAGGCGAGGCCGCCGGCCGGCACGTTCTGGTCACCGGCGTGCTTGTACTGCGCGGGAATCTGGGTCCAGTGCACGTACGCGGTCGTGGAGCCGCTGGCGGAGAACCCGTAGTTCTGCGCGTTGATGCGGTCGCACCAGCCGTCGTAGGAAGCGATGTTGGTGGTGTGCACGCGGGTCTTCGCGTAGGCGACGGCCTCCGCGCAGGTCTTGCCGTCACCGAGACCCGAGGTGGAGCAGGTGGACGCCGGGGGCGGCGGCACGTTGGTGCAGTCCGGGGCGACGCGGCCGTCGGAGCCGGTGTAGACGTAGGTGTCGGTCACGTAGCCGCCGCTGGCGGAGACGTGGTCCCAGACGTTGCTGGTGCCGTACTTCCCGGTCACGGTGTCGCCGGTGGTCTGGCAGTCGATCACCACGGCGGTGCCGTCGGCGATGGTGCCGACGGAGCTCGCGCCGGTGCCGGGCGCCGAACGCACGGTGAGCGGTGCGCCGGAGTCGGTGTGCACGGTGCCGTTCGCGGTGGCGGCCATGGCCGGGGCGATCCCCGACACCGTCAGCGCCGCGGCGAACGCGACCAGGCCCAGCGTGCGTTTCGCGATATTCATCCTCGGTCCTCCTGATCCCCGGTGGGTGTGGGAACCAGGTTCGCCCGCGCCGGTACACGCGCCGTACAAATGCCTTCGCCGAGCTTGTGAATCCCGGACATTCCGGGCGCGGGATCAGCCCTTGCGCGGGTTGCCGGACTTGCGGCGGGGCACGTAGTCGCGGCTGTCGCCCTGGATGAGCCGCGACCGCAGCGTGGTGAGCAGCTCGGACGTCCGGTTGGCGTGCTCCTCGTCGCGCGAGGCCAGCCCGAGCAGCAGCGCGTCGGCGAGCACCTCGGCGCTGAGCATCTCGCCGGTGAAGTTGCTGGGGGAGTGGGTGGCCTGCAGCGCCACGGCCACGCGGTCGCCGAACACCGGTGCGAGCGAGTCGGTGATCAGCAGCGTCGAGGCACCGACCTCGCGCGTGCGGTCGAGCAGCACCTCGATGTCGCCCAGCAGCCGGCTCGGCAGGAACAACACCACGACGTCGCCCTTGCCCAGGCCGAGCAGGTCGTCGGCGAGCCGGAACCCGGTGGCGCCACTCGCCCGGGCGCGCCGGCCCATGCGACCCAGGCGCAGTGCGACGTACCCCGCGAGGAAGCTGGAGGGCCCGATGCCGAACGCGAGCACCTCCCGCGCGCCGGCGAGCAGGTCCACGGCCTTCTCGAAGTCGTCCTCCGACACCAGGCGCCAGGTCTCGGCCAGCCGCTCGGTCGCCTCGGTGAACACCCGTGCGAGCACGGTGGCCTGCTGGCCCGCGGCCTCGCCGACCTGCCGGTGCCGCAGCTCGATCGACGGGCTGGTCTCGGTCACCACCTGCTGGGCCAGGTGCTGGCGCATGTCGGCCAGCCCGCTGTAGCCGAGCGTCTTCGCGGTCCGGACCACGGTGGCGTCACTCGTGCCCGTGGCCTGCCCGATCTGCTCGGCGGTCGCGAAAATCGCCTCCCGCGCGTGGTGGCGCAGGTACTCGGCCACGGCGCGCTCCGCCCGCGACATCCCGGCGAGGCGGCCGGTGATCCGCTCGGTGAGCGAATCACCGCCGTCGGCGGGGGTGGCGTCGTCGGGCATCGGATCACTCTCCTGTCGGCTCGCCTGCATCGTAGTGGTCCCGGGCACCGCCGTGTGGCGGGACCACAGTGGACGGTGTGGCGCGCCGGTCAGCCTCGGTCAGCCGCGGTGACCGACGGGACCGACCCACGGGTGCCGGAGCCGACGCGGTACAACTCGGAGGTCGCGGTGGCAGCCGACGGTCAGTCGAGCCGGTCCAGCGCCTCCAGGTCGGCGGGCGTCAGCGAGTTGGTGGTGATGGTCGGCTCGGTCAGCAGGTTGTGGTTCAGCGAGTTCCCGATCGGCTCCGGCACCGCCGTGCGCTTGAGTCCGCGCACGCCTGGCCGAGAGCCGCTCGCGCCACGGCGACGATCACGCGGTCGGCCTTCTTCACGTCCCACTCACTGGCCGGGTCGTGCGCGGCCGGTGAGCTCGGCGACGTGGCCGCGGCTCATCGGCGGGGGCGGCGGGCGCAAGCACCCGCTCGAGGTCCGCGTGAACGCCCCCGGACACCACCGGCCGATGCCCGAGTCCCAGCGGCTCGTGCTCACCGTGCTCGGCCGCCCAGCCGCCAGGTCAGCGCGCCGGCTCCCGGCTCACGCGCGGGTCGTCCTCGCCGACCTGGACGCCGCCCGCGCCGGGGCTGCGGCCCGAAGGGCAGCCGCGCGTACTCGGCGGGCAGCACCACGGCCGTGCCCGACAGGCCGCGCATGACCACTGCTCCGGGAGCCGCGGGGTCGATGGCGGTCACCTCGGGTCCTCTCGAATCGGGGACCGGTCCCGTGGCCGGCCGGTACGGTGCGCGCATGGATCTTCGCACCACTGCCCGGGGCAGCGCCGCCCTCGTGGCCGCCGCGGCGCTGCTGGCCGTCCTGACCGCGTGCGGCAGCGACCCGGCACCGGCCGCGCAACCGCCGAAGACGTCGGCCCCGGCGTCGTCCAGCCCGGCCCCGCCCTCGACGTCCGTGCCCGACCGCGAGCCCCACACGCTCGTGCTCAACGCGACCGGGGAAGGGCAGCTGACCCAGATCAAGTACACCCTCGACGGTGAGGCCAAGCAGACCGGCGAGGTGAAACTGCCGTGGCGCCAGTCGCTCACCGTGCCGGCCGACGGCAAGCCCCACCAGTGGACGCTGGAGATCTCCTACTCCGGCGGCACGAAGGGCACTGTCGGCACTGTCGACATGTTTTCGATCGTCGACGGCAAGGAAGGCATCCACACCGGCGCCGGCAGTGCGGGCTCGCCCGGCTCGCACATCAGCGGCAGCGCGTCCGTCGGCGGGACCGTGCAGGGCTGAGCCGGGCGCTCACGAGGGTCCGGCGTCGTGGGTCCACCAGTCGATCAGCGCGAAGGTCTCGTTGCCGCGGTGGGCGATCGTCTCGATGTTCGTGGCGTCGTCCGTCCATTTGAGCACTCGCTCGCCGCCGGGCTGCTCGGTGGCGCAGGCTAGCCGGCCCGTGCGCCCGCCGCGGGCGTAGGGCTGGTCGGCCGAGAAGTCCTTGGGGGAGCTCGTGCACGCGGCGTCGCTGGTACCGGTGCTGTTGAACACCTGCCGCATCGTCGCGGCGTCCGGCAGCTGGTAGTAGACGACCAGTCCGGCGCCGCTCGTCCGTCCACACGCGACGGCCGCGACCGCGGTCACCGCGCCGAGGTCCTGCCACTTCTGGTCCGCCGACGGGCGCACGCAGTTGAGCCGTGACTGCTGGGGCACGTGCTGCAGCAGCGCGCTTTCGGCGGTGGTCGGGAACGTCGGCGTGGCACGGGTGTTCACCTCGCTCACGATCCGGCTCAACGGCGCGACGTGCCACTGCGACCACCACCCGCCCACGGCGTCGGGCGAGGAACCCGTCACGTGGCCGATCATCGAGAACGCCTCAAGGCTCCAGTCCATCGCGACCGTGCCCCCGGGACCGGGGTGGCACAGCACCTGCCCGAGGTCCACGCTGAGCCAGTCGAACCGCGTCGTCCCGAGGAACGGCGCGCCGGGGCAGCCGGTCCCGCTGGGTGCCTTCGCGGCGCTGACGAGCCCGGTGAACGCCGAGCGCAACGCCGGCACCCCGGCGAACCGGAAGTACGAAACCTGACGTGCTCCCGTGCCCTGCGGAGTGCACGTGATCCCGGCGACGGCCGCGGGATACGAGTCGAGGTCCGCCGGCGTCGCCCGCACGCACCCGGAGCCGGCGGCGACGTCGACCAGCGCCCGTTCGTCGGGCGTCGGGAAAGCGGCCGGGGCCCAGTCCGTCCAGCCGGCCCACGCCTTGCGCAGGGCGGCGTCGCCGGGCGCTTCGGCGCGGGTGACGGTGCGGGCCGCGTCGTCGGTCCAGACCACGGTGGCCGTGCCGTCCCGGTCCGCGCACAGCACCCGGCCCCGCGCCGGGCCGGTCGCGGGATATCGGTGTTCACCGCCCGTCGCGGCGGCGCAGTCGCCCTGGTTCGCGTCGACGCCCGCGCGGGTGACGGCCTCGGCGTAGGCGGCCTTGACCTGCTGCGGACTGGCGTAGAGCGCCGTGGTCGCGGCCTGTCCGGACGCGTCGTGGCAGGTCACGGTGGCGGTCGCGCCCGAAACCGGTTGGCTCGCCGCGGCGCAGTCGTCGTGCAGCGCGGTGGGCACCCGTGCCAGTGCCGAGTCGGCGGTGTCCGGTGACCCGCCCGTGGTGAACCACAGCACGAGCAGCGCCACCACCCCGAGCGCGGCGGCCGGGATGCCCGCGACCCGCCAACGACGCCTGCGGCACCGCGCCCGTTCGGCCGCAGCGGTCGTGGCCACGAGGTCGTCGACCAGGTCGCCGCACGTCCGGTGCCGCTTCGCCGGATCGTGGTCGAGCGATCGGCGCAGCGCGGCCACGCCGGGGTGCGCGAAATCGGCGTGGTGGTGCGGGGGAGCGCCGGACAGGCATTCGTAGAGGACACACGCCAGCGCGTAGACGTCGGCGGCCGGCCCGACCGGCCGTCCCTCGCGCTGCTCGGGCGCGGCGTAGTTCATCGTGCCGAGGAACCCGCCGGTGGCGGTGAGCCGCGTGAGGTCGAGGTTGCGCGCGATGCCGAAGTCGCACAGGTACACGCCGCCGGTGGCGTCTTCGAGCAGGATGTTGCCCGGCTTCACGTCGCGGTGCACGAGGTTGCGGGCGTGCGCGGCGTCGAGGGCCGCGCCGACGCCGCGGCCGATCGCCACGGTCTGCTCGAACGACAGCGCGCCGCGCCGGTGGATCAGCCGCGCGAGGTTCGTGCCGAGCACGAACTGCATCGCCAGGTAACCGAGCTGCCCGTCGGCGGTGAACCCGGCGTCGTGGGACGCGACGACGTGCGGGTGCGCCAGGGCGAGCGCGATGCTCGTCTCGCGTTCGAAGCGCTGCCGGAACCCGGGTTCGGCCATGAACTCCGGCCCGACGACCTTGAGCGCCACGGGCCGCTGCGCCACGAGGTCGTAGGCCTCGAAGACCTCGCTCATGTTGGTCTTCGCGAGCTGGCGCAGGAGCCGGTACCGAGGCAGCCGGCCGGTGATGTCCGGCCGGTCGAGCGTCGGTGCTTCCGTCTCGTCCACTTCTTCGTCCCCCGAGGTGCGCCGACGGAGCTTAACCGGTGCGGCCGGGGTGCCGCTCGGCCTGGGCGGACGTGGTCGCGCGCCAGGGTTGCGCCCCGCGCGGCCGTGGATGAAACTCCGGGCTATGCCGAGCCCGTTCAGCGCCGAAACTGGCGAAGCGATCCAGCACGCGCGTCAGCACTCCGTCGGGGACCTGCTTCGGCGCACGGCCGCGCGGTACCCGGCCAAGCTCGCCGTGGTCCACGGCGAACGGCGGCTGACCTTCGCGGAGTTCGACGCCGCGGTGAACCGCTGCGCCCACCGGCTCGCCGAGCGCGGGCTCGCGAAGGGCGACCGGCTCGCGCTGCTGAGCCACAACAGCCTCCAGTACGTTGTGGTCGCGTTCGCCGCGGCCCGGCTCGGCGTGGTGCTCGTGCCCGTGAACTTCATGCTCGGCGCCGGCGAGATCGCGTTCATCCTGCGCCACGCCGGGGTGTCCGGGCTGCTGGTCGAGGACGCGCTGCTCGCCACCGGCGCCGAAGCGCTGGAAGAGGCCGGGCTCGGCGAGGTGGTGCGCGGCCGGCTCGGCGGGAGTGGCGCCGAGGGCTGGGAGAACGCCGACGCCTGGATCGACGACCCCGGTGACGAGTCCGACCCCGGCGTCCCGGTCGCCGACGACGACCCGCTGCGCCTGATGTACACCTCCGGCACCGAGTCGCGGCCGAAGGGCGTGCTGCTCTCGAGCCGCTCGCTGATCGCCCAGTACGTGTCGTGCGTGATCGACGGCGGCATGAGCGCCGACGACGTCGAGGTGCACTCGCTGCCGCTCTACCACTGCGCGCAGCTCGACTGCTTTTTCTCCGTGGACGTCTACCTCGGCGCCACCAGCGTGATCCTGGCGGGTCCGGACCCGGCCGCGCTGCTCGGGGCCGTCGAACGCGAGCGCGCCACGAAGCTGTTCGCGCCGCCGACGGTGTGGATCTCGCTGCTGCGCCACCCGGCGTTCGACACCACGGACCTCTCCAGCCTGCGCAAGGGGTACTACGGCGCTTCGGCGATGCCGGTCGAAGTCCTGCGCGAGCTCGCCCGGCGCCTGCCCGACGTCGAGTTCTGGAACTTCTACGGCCAGACCGAGATGGCACCGCTGGCCACGATCCTGCGGCCGCACGAGCAGCTGCCGAAGGCGGGCTCGGCGGGCCGGGCCTCGCTCAACGTCGAGACCCGCATCGTCGACGAGGAAGGCCGCGACCTGCCACCGGGCGAGATCGGCGAGATCGTGCACCGCAGTCCCCACGCGACGCTCGGCTATTACGAGGACGAGGAGAAGACCGCGGCGGCGTTCGCCGGCGGGTGGTTCCACTCCGGCGACCTCGGCGTGCTCGACGACGAGGGTTACCTGTCGGTGGTGGACCGCAAGAAGGACATGATCAAGACCGGCGGCGAGAACGTGGCGAGCCGCGAGGTCGAGGAAGCCCTCTACCGCCTCGACGGTGTGGCGGAGGTCGCGGTGTTCGGCGTGGCGCACCCGCGCTGGATCGAGGCGGTCACCGCCGCGGTCGTCCCGCGCGAGGGCGTCCGGCTGACCGCCGAGGCCGTGATCGCGCACGCGCGCGAGCAGCTGGCCGGCTACAAATGCCCGAAATACGTGGTCTTCACCGACGCCCTGCCGAAGAACCCGAGCGGGAAGATCGTGAAGCGCGCGCTGCGCGACACCCACGCTGATCTCGCGGCGCACGAGGGCGCTCAGTCCTCCGAGGCGCTCAGGTAACGCTGGGCCACGGCCTTGTTGTAGCGGCTCAGCAGCGAGCCGAACGAGCGCAGCTCGTCTTCGCTCCAGTCGTCGAGCAGCTCGGCCGTCGCATTGCGGCGGCGGGCCTGCGTCGCGCGCATGCGGTGGCGGCCTTCCTCCGTGGGCGTGAGGATGCTGCGCCGGCGGTCGGCCGCCGAGGGGCTGCGCTCGACGAGCCCCTTGCCGAGCATCACCGAACCCTGCCTGCCGACGGTGGAGGGGTCTAGACCGAGTGCCCCGGCGAGCGTTCCGACGTCCGCCGAACCCAGTTCGTCCAGGGTGCGCAGCAGCAGGTACTCCGCCTGGTCCAGTTCGGCGTAGGCGTCGGTGCGGCGGCGCAGCAGCTCGGAGTTGCGGACGAACACCGCGGTGGCGAGTTCGAGCACGTCGAGGGTGTCGCCGGTTTCGGCGAGCCGATCCGCCAGCTCGCAGGCCGCGAAAGTCGGTTCGATCACTGGGTACTCCAAACCCCTGTATGACACCGGTATTTATCGGTATCATACCGGTGATCACTCCGAACGCATGGGAAGGCGGGTTTTGTGCTGCCCACGGCCAGGGAGATGCGCGACAGGGTCATCGGGTCCGATCCAGGCCTCAACCGGTTGAGATCAGCCGGTTCCGCGACGATCGGCATGGCCAGCGCCCTGGGCGTGGAGTACCTCGTGGCGAAGCTCACGGGTGCCGACGCGATGGGCACGCTCACCTCGATGCTGCTCGGCGCGGTCGTCGGCATGATGGGCTCGATGGCGCTGGGCGACGGCGGTCCGTGGGTGAAGACCCGCACGGCCGCGTTCTTCCCGGTCGCGCTCGGCACCGGCATGACGCTCGGCGTCCTCGTCGGCAACAACGGCGACCTCATGCTCGGTGTGTTCGTCGTGGTGATGTTCCTGTCGGTCTACGTCCGCAAGTTCGGCGGTCCGTTCTTCTTCTACGGCTTCATGGGCTGGATGGGCTACTTCTTCGCGGCGTTCCTGCACGCGACGTTCGCGACGCTGCCGGGTCTGCTGCTCGCGGTGTGCGTGGCGACCGTGTGGCTGCTGCTGTTGTTCCTCACCGTGTTCCGGGGCAGCACCACCAAGACCCTGCGCCGGGTGCTGCGCGCGTTCGACGCGCGGGGCCGGTCGGTGGCGCGCGCGTGCGCGGATCTGCTGGCCGAACGCGACCCGAAGCAGCAGGCGCAGTTGCGCCGCCGGTTGCAACGACGGCAGGCGCGCCTGGCCGACACGGCGTTGATGGTGGAGGGCTGGTCCGCCCAGCCCGGCGCGGTGCCGCGCGGCCGCTCGGCGGCTTCGCTGCGGCGGCAGATGGTCGACGCCCACCACCTGCTCGACCAGCTCGCCACGGCCGCGGACTCGTTGGTGCGCAGTGGTTCGGGCCTGACCGTGCTGGCCGCGGAGGTGGCCGACCGCCTGGCGCGGCGCGAGGACCGCGGTGCGGGCGAGGTCGCCTACCGGCTCGCGGGCCTGGCCGAGCAAGCCGGCGGTGCCGCGGGTGCCTGGTGGCCGGCGCGGCACTTCGCGGCGGCCGCGCTCGAGGTGGTGGCGGTGTTCGACGCGGCGCCCAAGCCCGAGGAGATCGCCGCCGAACCGGTGGACGACTTCGAACCGGCCGTGGGGCTCGCCTTCGGCAACCTGCCCGGCTCACCCGCCGCCGCGGGCGACGTGCCGGCGCGACAGTCGAAGTGGAACCCCTTGGCGCGCCTGGACTTCATCACGCGCCAGGCGGTGCAGAGCGCGCTCGCCGGTGCGCTGGCGATCGTGATCGGCAAGGAGATCTCCGACGCTCGGTACTACTGGGCGGTGCTGGCGGCGTTTTTCATGTTCACCGGCACGGCCACGCGCACCGAGACGTTCATCAAGGGCTTCAACCGCGTGCTGGGCACCCTGGTGGGGCTGCTCGCGTCGGTCGGGTTCGCCGAGCTCACCGCGGGCAACACGGCCGCGGTGCTGGTGACGATCTGCGGCGCGATGTTCTTCGGCTTCTACCTGATCCAGATCTCGTACGCGTACATGATCTTCTTCGTCACGATCATGGTCGGCCAGCTCTACAGCGTGCTCAACGAGTTCTCCGCGGGCCTGCTGCTGCTCCGGCTCGAGGAGACCGCGGCCGGCGCCGTGGCGGGGCTGGTGGTCGCCGTGCTCGTGATCCCGCTGTCCACCCGCGACACCGTGCGCAACGCGCGCAACAACCTGCTGGCCGCCCTCGGGACGATCCTCGAGGCGGCGGCCGACCGGCTCGAACACGGCAAGGCCGCGGACCCGCAGCCCGATTTCGACGCGCTCGCCCGCGCCCTGGACCACCGCCGCTACCAGCTCGCGCTCGTCGCGCGGCCGCTCACCCGGCCCATCCTCGGCGGCACGGACTCGCCGCGGCTGCGGCACCGGCTTTCGCTCTACGCGGCGCTGGCCACCCACGGCCGCGCGCTCGCGGTCGCCGTGCGCTGGCCGCAGGGCACGTGCAGCTCCCACCCCGAAGGCCCGGTCGCCGCGTGCACGGCGCTGGCGGCGGCGGTCGAGGAGCTGGCGGCGTCGCCCGTCGGCGAGCCCACCACGGCGGTGCGCGGTCCGCTGGCGAGTGCGGACGTGGCGTTGTTCGCCTACACGCCGGCGGCGCCGGGGGACCGGGCGAAGGATCCGCTGCTGAGGGCGTTGAGCCACCTGTACCTCGTGCTGCGTGATCTCACGGCCACCGGGCTCGTCCAGCTGCGTCCGGCACCCGCGCTCGCGTCGCCGGGGCCCCGGCTGTACCGGCAGATCCGCGCCGGGCTGCCGACGGTGCCCGGTCCCGTGCCGGCCCCGGTGCCGACCCGGGACAACTGACACCCGCGCACTAACCGTGCCCTTTGCGACCTTCCCCTGAGCGCGGCCGCGCCTTTTCGGCGGCCCGGGCGCTATCACTGCGTCCTGGGGATTTCCGAAAGGAGGGCTCCGATGGCCGCGGACAGCAGGTTCACCGTCCAGTTGTGCCGGTGCGTGTGTTCGGTTCTGGGGCACCACCACTCGGTGTGCGACGAGCTCGCCATTCCGGGGGCGACGGTCACCCTGGCTTCGGGCACGGACGTGCGGGCCGTGCCCGCCTGCCTCGGCTGCCACACCGCGGTGAACCGGCGGCTGACGCGCCGCTGAGCCCACCCGCCGACCAGCGCACCGAGCGAGTCCGAAAAGGACTGATCGCGTTCGCGCGCAGTGACCGTCGCCGCTCAGGCGGGTCGGGTTGCTTCGGGGCACGCCGCTGGGGGAGACTCGGGGGAAGTCATCTCCTGGATCCGGTTCAGCCACCAGCCGGTACCGCCCCCCTGCGGCGCGTCCTCGGTGATGAACGACAGCGACGGGAACGACAGGGTGTGACGGAACTCGACCGCCGGACCAGGCTTGCCGTGGGCGGAGCCGAACCCGGTCCCAGCTGGGACGACGCTCCTTACCCGGCCCTGCGGATCGACGCGGACGGCCGGGCCGCGACGGCCAACCGCAGTGCGCGTGCGCTGTTCCCCGCCTGGCGGCACCACCTCGAAGACGCGGTCCCCGAGTGGCTGATGACGTCGTGGCGCACCGCGAGGCCGGCGGGTGGGCTCGTGGCCGAGCGGAGCTTCGAGGCGCACCCCGTGCGTCACGGTGACGGCAGCGTCACCCTCTGGCTCGTGGAGGACACCGACACCCGGGTCGCCCGGGAAGCGCTGCGACTCGAACGCGCGCGCACGGCGCTGCTGTCGGAAGTGTCGTCGGCGTTGCTGGCGACCCTCAACCTCGACCGGTGCACGGAGCTCGCCGCGCGCCTGGCGGCCGAGCACCTCGCGGACGCGGCGCTGGTCGTCGCGCCCTCGTCGCGATCCGGCTTCCCGGTCACGCACTGCCGCCGTGGTGGCGAGCCGGTGCGCGGGTCGGTCGAGGCGGACCCCGGCGAGGTGCCCGGTCTCGGCGAGGCCCTGCGCGGGTTCCCGCCCGTGCCGTCGCGCTGGCTCGACCCCGCGGCCGCCCCGGCGTGGCTGACGGGCGGACAGTTCGGTGCGGTCGGGTCGATCGTGATCACGCCGCTGCCCGGCCACGGTGTGCCGGCGGGCGCGTTGATCCTGCTCCGTGGTGTGGGTCGCGAGCTGTTCACCGAAGACGAGGAAGCGTTCGCGAGGATGTTCGCGGCGCGGGCAGGGGCCGCGCTGTCGGCGGCGCGGCTGCTGGCGCAGCAGGCGACGATCACCGAAACGCTGATGCGGGACCTGCTGCCGCCCGTCCTGCGGCAGCGCGGGGGTGTCGAATTCGCCGGGCGCTACCGGGCTGCGCGGGACACCGAACGCGTCGGTGGCGATTTCTACGACGTGCACGACACCGCCGGTGGGGAGTCGCTGGCGGTGCTCGGCGACGTGTGCGGCAAGGGCCTCGAAGCCGCCGTGCTCACCGGCAAGATCCGCACGATGCTCCAGGCGCTGCGGCCCATGGCGGCCGACCACCGCCGGATGCTGGAGCTCGTGAACGGCGGCTTGCTCGACACCGCGGGCTCGCGGTTCGTCACGCTCGTCCTGGCGTCCGTCCGCCGCAGCGGCGAAGACGTGCACCTGCGGCTCACCGCGGCGGGACACCTGCCGCCGCTGATCGTCCGGACCGACGGCGCCGTCGAGGAGGTCGCGACCAGGGGCAGCCTGATCGGGGTCCTGCCGGAGATCGAGTCCACCTCGGCGCAGGTCGTGCTCGGTCCCGGCGACACCTGCCTGCTCTACACCGACGGCATCACCGAGGCCCGCGGCGGACCGCTGGGCGACGAGATGTTCGGCGAGGACCGGCTGCGCCGCACACTCGCGGAGTGCGGCGGGCTGCCCGCGGAAGCGGTGGTCGAGCGGATCCAGATGCTCGCGTCGCAGTGGGTGGCGCGCTCGTCCCACGACGACATGGCCGTGCTGGCGATCACCGCGCCCCGCGCACGGCGGAACCCGAAGGAGAACAACGCATGACCGCCGTGCGGAGCGCGGATCTGCGCGCGTACGCCGACCGCCTGTGGGACGCCGTGGCCGAGGGCGACGAGTACCGGGCCGGCGACGCGGTCACCGCCGCGCTCGACGACGGCTGCGACCCCGAAGCGGTCCTGCTCGACGTGATCGGCGCGGTGCAACGGAAAGTGGGTGAGGAGTGGGCCGCGAACCGGTTCACCGTCGCCCAGGAACACGCGGCGACGGCCATCAACGAGCGGGTGCTCGCCGCGTTTCCGCGCTCGTTGCGACCGGAGCCCGCGCGCGGCCTGGTCACGGTCGCCTGCGTGGACGGCGAATGGCACGCCATGCCCGCCCGGCTGCTCGCGGAAGTGCTGCGGCTGCGGGGATTCCGCGTCGACTACCTGGGCGCGCAGGTTCCGGCCCCGCACCTGATCGCGCACCTGCACCGCACCGGTCCCGACGCCGTGGCGCTCTCGGGTTCCCTCGCCACGCGGCTGCCCGCCGCCCACGCGACCATCACCGCCTGCCAGGCCGCGGGCACCCCCGTGATCGCCGGCGGCGCCGCGTTCGGCCCGGACGGCCGGTACGCGCGGCTCTTCGGCGCCGAGGCCTGGGCGCCCGATGCCCGCGCGGCCGCCGACCGCCTCACCCGCGGCCGGCTGCCGAGGCCGAAGCCGCCGCACCAGCCCATCGACGACCTGCCGCACCTCGCGGACCAGGAGTACACGATGGTCTCTCGGTCCGCCGCGCAGCTGGTCAAGGCGCTCTACACCGGACTCGAGGACCGCATCCCGGCGATGCGGGACTACACCGAGCTGCAACGCCAGTACACCGCCGAGGACCTCGCCCACATCGTCGACTTCCTCGCCACCGCCCTCTACACCGGCGAGGGCAGCCTGTTCACGGCGTTCCTCGCGTGGACCGGCGACATCCTCGATTCCCGCGGGGTGCCTGCCGCATCGCTGGTGCCCGCGCTCGAGATCCTCGGCACGCAACTGCACGACTTCCCCCGCGCCACCGCGTTCCTGGCCGACGCCCGCGAACACCTGCTGCCCGCCGTCGGACCGCGTCCGGAGTGACGGGCGGGTCCTGCTAGGTTCGCCCCAGTCGTCCGGACCCGTCTTGGTCCGGGCACCCGGTTTCCCCCGGTGACGAGGGCGGCGGCAGACGGCGTTGGCCCGCCGCGCCGTGGTCTGGAGGTCCTCAGGCGGGGCCCTGCTTCGTGCCGGGCGGCCCGCCCCGTCGGGTGGCGGTGGAGGGCACCCCATGCGGCGCGTTGTCGGTGGTTATCGGTCGTTGCTGTCCACACCCGGAGCCGCGGCGTTCTTCGCGGCGGCCGCGGTCGGACGGGCCGGGATCGCGATGACCGGGCTCGGGGTGGTGTGGCTGGTGCACGCCCGCACCGGCAGCTACGGCACGGCGGGCCTCGCGGCCGGCGGGTTCGCCCTCGCGGAGGCGGTGGGCGGCCCCTGGGTGGCGCGGTTGGTCGACCGGTTCGGTCAGACCCGCGTGCTGCCGGTCAGCCTCCTCGCGCACGCAACGGCGATCGCCGGTGTCCTCACGGCGGGCACGGCCGCGGGGTACGTGGTGGCGGCGACCTGCGCCGGAGCGGTGGTGCCGCAGCTCGGTGCGCTGTCCGGGGCGCGGTGGGCGTTCCTGTTGCGCGGCGCGCGGGCCGATGAGTTGCCCACCGCGTTCTCGTTGGAGTCACTCGCCAACGCGGGCGCGTTCCTGCTCGGGCCCGTGTTGGTCACCTCACTCGCGGCGGCCGGTGATTCGGCACTGGCCACGGCAACGGCGGCGGGTCTGATCCTCACCGGGGGCGCAGCGCTGGCCGCCCAACGCCGGACCGCGCCGGTACCCCGCTGCGTCCACAAACGACGCAAGGGCCGGCCGGTCTTCCGCCTTGCCGCCGCGAACCTCGCCCTCGGCCTGTACTTCGGGACCGTGCAGGTGTCGGTGAGTTCCTTCGCCGCGGAGCACGCGGCCCCGGCCGCGCCGATCGTGGCCGCCGGAAGCGTCAGCGGGCTGGTCGCCGGCTGGCTCTACGGGCTGCGCCGCCACCGCACGCCGCCGCAACGACAGTTGGCGCGCGCCGCGGCGTGTCTCACGGGTGCGGCGCTGCTGCTGCCCTTCGCGCCGTCCGCGCTGTGGCTGGCCACGGCGCTGGTGATCACCGAAGCCGCGGTCCCGCCGACGCTGGTGCTGCTCAACGTCCTCACCGAGCAGTCGGTTGAACCCGCAGCACTCACCCAGGCGTTGACCTGGAACAACTCCACCAGCGCCGCCGGTTCTGCGACAGCGGCGTGGCTCGTCGGGCAGGTCGCGGACGCGTGGGGCGCCTCCGCCGCGCTCGCGATCGCCCCGGTGGCCGGGCTGCTCGTCCTCGCGGCGGCCCCGAAGGACTGACCCACCCGCCGATCGTCCAGGGCATCGCGGTCCCCGACGCCTCGGCCTCGACGCACCGATGAGTTTCCGCGGCCCCGCCCGTCGATACGGGAAACGTCCGACGGAGGTGGGTCATGGCCAAGCTGCTGTACTCGGCGGCGATGTCGCTCGACGGTTTCATCGCGGGACCGGGTGGCGACATGCAGTGGGTGAACGAGTTCTTCGGGCCGAACCCGGAGGTCGACCGGCTCGTGTCCGAGATCGGGGCGCTGCTCGTCGGCCGCCGCACCTACGGCGGCGACGATCCGTACCGCGGCACCGAAGCCGAGGGCAAGGCCTTCGGCGGCGCCTGGGCCGGGCCGGAGTTCGTGCTCACGCACCGGCCGGCCGAGGCACGGCCCGGAGTCACGTTCGTCGGCGACCTGCGCCGTGGTGTCGAGGCGGCGAAGGCGGCGGCAGGGGAGAAGTACGTGAACGTCCTCGGTGCCACCGTCGCCCGCGCATGCCTCGACGCCGGGGTGCTCGACGAGATCCTCGTGACGGTCCTGCCGGTGCTGCTCGGCGACGGCGTGCGGTTGTTCGAGCGGTCCGGCGGTGACTTCGTGCGGCTCGAACGCAAGTGCGTGTCCGAGGCGCCGCCCGCCACGAACCTGTGGTTACGCGTCCTGCGCTGAGGCGACCAGCCCGACGAGCACGGCTTCGGTGAGGTGGCGCAGGCGCAGCGCGAACTCGAGCACGCCGTGGCTGAGCTCCGGAGCCTCGCGGTACACCTGCGCGAGGGTCTCGGGCGGGTGCGAGAACTGCCAGAACGCGGCGGCCAGCGACGTCACCGCGCCGATGACCTGGCGTCCGCCGTCGGCACCCAGCCGGGGCAGCGCGCGGGCGAACACGGTGCCGATGTCCTGCACGACCGTGAGCGTGTGGACCTTGAACGCCCGCACCGCTTCGAGTGACACGTGCCGTTCGAGGGTGAGCGGCGCGTGGGCGAGCAGGTCGCAGAACAGCGGCCGCTCCTCCAGGGTGCGGGAGACGACCTCGGCGACGTCGGCGGGTGTGGCGCCGGTGGTCCCGTCGAGCGCGGTGTGCAGTGCGTCCGCCCAGTCGTGCCAGCCCTCGGCCGTGAGCTGCAGGTAGATCTCCTCGCGCGTCTCGAAGTACCGCAGCAGCGCGGACTTGTGCACGCCGACTTCGCCGGCGATGTCCCCAAGCGTCACCGACCGCACGCCGTCGCGGGTCGCGAGCGTGCGCGCCGCGGCGAGGATCGCCTCGCGGCGCTGCTCCTTGTGCTCCGGGCGCCGCGCCCGCTGGAACTCCGACGTGACCACGTGCACAGGTTACCGCAACGGTGTTGTGTTGTTAAGAGAACGACGTTGCGCTAACTTGGTGGTGCGGGGAGGTGCCCCGCGTGCGGCGAAAGGGAACGACGATGAGCAAGGTGTGGCTGGTCACGGGCGGTTCACGCGGTCTGGGCCGCGCGGTGGTGGAAGAGGTGCTGGCCGCGGGCCACGACGTCGTCGCGACAGCGCGCAACGTCGATTCCTTGAAGGACCTCGACGAGCGCTACGGCCAGCACCTGCTGCGCCACCCCCTGGACGTGACCGACCCGGCGCAGGCCGAGGCGGCCGTCGCGGCGGCGGTGCAGCGGTTCGGGCGGCTCGACGTGGTGGTGAACAACGCCGGTTACGCGAACATCGCGCCGATCGAGCAGGTCGAGCTGGCCGACTTCCGCGCGCAGGTCGAGGCCGTGTTCTTCGGGACGGTGCACGTGACCAAGGCGGCGCTGCCGGTGCTGCTGGCACAGGGATCGGGGCACTTCATCCAGGTCACGTCGGTGGGCGGCCGCGGCACCTCGCCCGGGCTTTCCGCCTACCAGAGCGCGAAGTTCGCGACCGAGGGCTTCTCGGGCGTGCTCAACGACGAGGTGTCCCGTCTCGGGATCAAGGTCACCATGGCCGAGCCCGGTCTGATGCGCACCGACTGGTCCGGACCGTCGATGGAGATCCCGCCCTACAAACCGGAGTACGAGCCCTCGATGGGACCGCTGATCGCGCACCTGCGCGGCAAGCGGGGCATCGAGCCGATCGACCCGGCGGCGGTCGCCCGCGTGTTCCTCCAGGTCACCGAGATGGCCGAGCCGCCGCTGCACCTGGTGCTCGGCAGCGACGCCGTCGAGGTCATGCGGGCCGGCATGGCGAAGCTGACGGCCGAGGACGCCCGCTGGGCCGAGCTCGGGCGGTCGGTCGACTTCGCGAGCTGACCGCAACGGCGCGAAACCCGCGCGGGGCGGCGGTAGGTTGGCGCGCAAGGAGGACGTCATGGCCCGTTACGGCACCCAGTTCGGCCCGGACCTCACCTTCGTCGGCGTGGCGCCGTGCGACTGGGCCGACCCCGCCACCTACCCGGACGCCGACGTGGTGATCCTCGGCGCGCCGTTCGACGGCGGCACCTCGCACCGCGCGGGCACCCGGTTCGGCCCGCAGTACATCCGCCAGAGCTGTTACCTGCCCGCCGACGGTTCGCGTCCGTCGCTGGCCCTGCGAGTCGACGCGTTGCAGGATTTGCGGGTGTTCGACGCCGGCGACGTCGAGATGTACTCCGGCGACGCCGAACGCTCGGTGCGCGCGCTGCAGGCAGCGGTGTACGCGGTCACCGCGGCGGGTGCGATTCCGGTGGTACTGGGCGGAGATCACACGATCGCGTGGCCCGACGCGGCCGGGGTGGCGCAGCACCTCGGCCGGGGCCGCGTGTCGATGCTCCACTTCGACGCCCACGCCGACACCGGCGACATCGCGTTCGGCTCGCTCGTGGGCCACGGTCAGCCGATGCGCCGGCTCATCGAGTCGGGGGCCGTGCGCGGCGACCGGTTCCTGCAGCTCGGCCTGCGCGGCTACTGGCCCGGCCCGGAGACGCTCGACTGGATGGCCGCGCAGGGCATGCGGTCCTACGAGATGACCGAGATCGTGACGCGCGGCCTGACCGCCTGCCTCACCGAGGCGTTCGCGATCGCCACCGACGACTGCGACGGTGTGTTCCTCTCGGTGGACATCGACGTCTGCGATCCCGGGCACGCGCCGGGCACGGGCACGCCCGAGCCGGGTGGGCTGACCGCCCGCCAGCTGCTCGACTCGGTGCGGCGCATCGCCTACGAGATGCCGGTGGTCGGCGTGGACGTGGTCGAGGTGTCGCCGCCGTACGACCACGCCGAGATCACGTCGTTCCTCGCGAACCGGGTGGTGCTGGAAGCGCTGTCGGGCATCGCACGCCGGCGGCGCGACCACGCCGACGGCACGGTGTGGAATCCCGCGCTGCCGCTGCTGGCCGATCGGCCCGACCGGCGTCCGTGACCCGAACGCACGAGCATTTCCGCCCGTGCGGCGATGCCCCGGATCCCCGCGCGCCCCTACGGTGGTGAGTCCTCAGGGAACGGGGAGGACACGTGGCCAAGTCGGTCGAGGAGATCCTGGCGAACGTCGACCTGTACGCGGACGACCAACAGGAGAACCTGCTTGCGGCGGCCGCGGCCGCCCGCACCGGGTGTCCCGTGCTCCACACCGACGCGGACGGCGGTTACCACGTGCTCACGCGCTACGACGACGTGCGCGCGGTCTGCGCCGCGCCGGGACTGTTCAACTCGGCGCAGCCCGCGATCCGCGGTGTGCCGGTGCGCGTGATCCCGATCGACACGGACCCGCCCGGCCACCGCGAATACCGGCGGATCCTCAATCCGTTCTTCACCCGTGCCGCCCTCGCCCGGTACGAGCCCCAGCTGCGCGCCCTCGCGCGCACGGCCGTGGAGTCCTTTGTGGACCGCGGCGAGTGTGACGTCGTGGCGGATTTCGCGATTCCGTTCAGCGCCGCCTCGCTCGCGCGGATCGTCTTCGCGACGGACAACCGCGAGCTCGTGGACCGCGGGGTGGCGGCGGCGAAGGACGCGGCGGTGACCAGCGGTCCGGAGGCCTTCCAGACGCTCGCGGGCCTGGCCATGGAGGCGCTGGCCGAGGCCGAAGCGACGCCCGACGGTGAGGACAGCGTGCTGCGCGCGCTGGTCACGGCGACGATCGACGGCCGCCCGCTCACCCTCGAAGAACGGCTCGGGATGGTGACCACGCTGTTCCTCGGCGGCCTCGACACCACGCGCGGCGTGATCGCGAACATCGCCTACCACCTCGCGACCCGCGACGACATCGAGCCCATCCTGCCTCGCCCCGAGGGCCGGCAACGAGAGCTGGAAGAGTTCCTGCGCCTCGAGACCACCGTGGCGTTCATGGCGCGCACGGCCACCCAGGACACGGAAATCGGGGAAACGCCGGTGAAAGCGGGGGAGCGGTTGGCGGTGTTCTTCGCCGCCGCCAACCGGGATCCGGCACAGTTCGAGCGCCCGGACGAGCTGGTGTTCGACCGGCCGAACGTACCGCACGTGTCCTTCGGCTTCGGCATCCACCGCTGTGTCGGGCTGCACTTCGCCCGCATCCAGCTGCCCCTGGCGTTCGAAGAACTGCTGGCCCGCACGACGCGGTTCCGGCTCGCACCCGGCGCCGAGATCCGGCGGCAGGTGGGGCTGAGCCTGGGCAGCCCGGACCGGCTCGACGTGACGTTCGACCGCGGCTGACCTCAGGCCGGTTCGAAGCGCTTGATCGCGTTGAGCACGGCCTCGCCCATCGCGGGGCTGCCGGTGTGGCCCGAGTCGTCGATCACGACGAGCTCGGCCGCGGGCCACGCCCGCACGAGCCGCCAGGCCGCCAGCAGGGGCACACTCAGATCGAGCCGACCCTGGATGAACACGGCGGGGATGTCGCGCAGCCGGCCGACGTTGTCGAGGAGCTCGGTCTCACCCAGCCACGCGTGGTGGCCGTAGTAATGCGCGCACATTCGGGCGAGCGTGATGAGCTCCCGGTCGGGCTGGTCGCCGTACTGGCCGGGGCGGCCGTTGGCCTCGTGGGCGATCACGGCGTCCTCCCAGGCACACCAGTCGCGCGCGGCCTTGAGCTGCACGGCGCGGTCGGGGGAGGCGAGCAGCCGGGAGTACGCGGCGAGCAGATCCCCGTCGCGGTCGGCTTCGGGCACGCCGGCGCGGAAGTCCTCCCATTCGCGCGGCAGCAGGCGCCCGGCGCCGCGGTAGAGCCAGTCCACCTCGTCGGGGGTTGAGGTGAACGCCGCGATGAACACCATCTCCGACACGCGTTGGGGGTGGCGCTCGGCGTAGGCGAGCATGAGCGTGGGGCCCCAGGAACCGCCGAACAGCATCCACTTCTCGACGCCGAGGTGCTCACGCAGGCGCTCCAGATCGGCGATCAGGTGGTGAGTCGTGTTGTGCTCCAGGATCACCGCCGGGTCCGCGACGTTCGGCTCGCTCTTCCCGCAGCCACGCTGGTCGAACTGGATGACGTGGAACTTCTCCGGGTCGAACCCCTTGCGGCTGTTGGAGGTGAGGCCTCCACCGGGTCCGCCGTGGACGCACACCACCGGTTTGCCGTCGGGATTGCCACTGGCCTCCCAGTGGATCCGGTTCCCCTCGCCGACGTCGAGCAGGCCCTGGTCGTACGGATCGTAGAGCGGGAACGAGGTCATCGCGTGGTCCTCCTGGTGTCGGCAGCCCGGGCAGACTACTGATCATCCGGGCGGCTGCCACCTCGTTTTCGCCGCACGCGGTCAGAGCCGATATTTACAGGACCAATCGACGTGGTTACGGTTTTGTGCATGGACCACACCATTACCGCAGTTTCCCCGGAATCGCTTTCTTCGCTCGTTTCCTCGGTGACCGCGTTGTTTCGCGAGGACGGTGGCCGCCGCGACGAGCACATGGACCTCACCTGGCCCGCGCGCGAGGGACCGGCGTACTACACGGGCCTGCTGGCCGACGACACCGCGCTTTGCCTGCTGGCACAGGGGGAATCCGGCGTGCTCGGGCACCTCGTCGGCCGGCTGCGGCGGCCCGGCCCGTTGCGTCCCGGCGTGGTCACGGCGGTGCTGGAAAGCATGCGGGTCGCCGATGGCGCGCGCCGTCAGGGTGTCGGTTCGGCGCTCATCTCGCGATTTTCCGAGTGGGCCGAAAACCGCGGTGCTGATTGTTTCGAAGTCACCGCGTATTCCGCCAACGAAACCGCTCGCGCGTTCTACCGGCGCCACGGGTTCCGCGACTTCGAGGTGACCCTGCGGCGCTGATCACTTCGTCGAGATGTCCAGCACGGCCTTGCCGTCGAGCACGTCGACGACGCGGACCGTCACCGTGCGCCCGGAGTAGCCGAACGAGCCCGAACCGCCGGCACCCAGCACCATCTCGCTGAGCTCCTGCAGCAAGCGGACGCCGCCGGAGGTGACCGAGGCCGTGAACGTCATGCCGCTCACGGTGATGTCGGCCTGGCCGGTCACGAGGACCTGGCACCCGCCGGAGGCGCACGCGCCGAAGTCGGACCCGTTGGCGGCGGGCGGCAGGGCCGGCGCGGGTGACCCGAGTGGCCGGCACTGCGGTGCGACGTCGTGCGAATGCGCCAGCACAGGCGTCGCGCCCGCGACCGACGGCAGGTCCGGCTTGGGCATCGCGATGGTCGCCAGCACCCCGATCACCTGCTGGGCCTGGGGTTTCAGCTCGTCGACGGACTGGTCCAGACCCAGCGCGCCGGGGTCGGTCTTCGGCAGCTTCGGCGCCACGGCGCGCAGCGAGGCCAGGAGACTGTCGTGGTACTTGTCGGCGGCGGGGATGCCGGTCGGCTCGACCTGGCCCAGGGTTTCGACGAGCGTCGAGACGGTGGAGCCGGCCGAGGAGACGAAGCTGCCGAGGTCGTAGCTGCTGAACCGGGCGTAGCGCGGGTCGGTGATGATCAGGTCTTCGATCTTGCGTGCCTTCAGCGCGGCGGCCGAAGCGGCGGCGCCGCACATCGTGTCCGCCCAGACCACGAGCGGGCGGGTGGGCGCGGCCGGGTCGACGGGTCCGAACTGGCGCTCCGGCCCGCAGTCGGGCGCCACGTTGTACGACGCGTTGAGCTTCGGATCGCTGCGGACCGCCCTCGTCAGGTCGGTCGCCGTGGGCCTGAGCTGGGCCGCCGCGGCGGCGAAGTCCCGCGCCTGCGCGATCGTCGGTGTCGCCTGGGGGTCCGACGGCGCTTTCTTCGCCAGCGTGTCGAGCGATTTGACCAGCTGCGTCACGTACGAGTCGGCGGCCTTGATCCCCGACGGCGCCACACCCGCGAGCCCGCTCTGGGTCCGGCTGAGCAGGCCGGTCGCCGGGTCGAGGTAGGACGTGATCGAGGACGAGAGGAAATCGGCCTGCGCCGGATCGGCGGCGGTGGCGTTGACCTCGTCGATCCCGCCCGCGAGGCCGGAGAGCCCCCGCACGTTCGTGCACACGGCCTGCGACCACGCCACGAGCGCCCGCGTGGCGGAGGGCACCGGCGGCAGCGGTGCGGGCAGCGCGTGCCCGCCCGTCGTGCACCCCGCCGCGACCAGGCCGAACGCGCCCAGCGCGACAGCCGAACGAACCCGCATCAGGCCTCCCTCATCTCGGAGCGCGCACGCTAACCGGCATCGGTCGGGAGGGGTCCCGCGGGCCAGTGAACGTTCGTCACACTGGGTGCGCAAGTGGGGGCGGGTTTACCCGATCGGGCGGAACTTCATAGGATCTTGCCGCCGGTCGAGCCGCAGGCCCGCGGCCGCGGCGGTGTGGAGGTCTGATGGCAGGCACGGGGCCCGGCGAAGATCGCGATGAGCTCGACTCGGTCGCGAAGCTGGTGAGCCTGTCCGAGACGGCGCCGATGCCCCGCATCGACGGCGAACGGCCACCGCTCGTCACGCGGCCGAAGCCCGACTCCGAGGCCGCTGCGGCCGATCCGAGTGGCCTGTACCCGGCGCCCGCCACCGCGTCTCTCACCGCCGCGCCGCACACGGCGGGGCCGCTCACGCAGCCGCAGTCGATCGTCGGCGAGCTGCCGGTCGGGCTGGACGCGATGTTCGCCGCCGCGGGGCCGGAGGCGGCGGCCGAGCGGACGCAGACCGCGCCGCCGGTGTCGAACCGCCGGAACACGCGGTACGTGGTGCTCGCGGGCGCCGTGGTCGTCGCGCTGGCCGGGCTGGGCACGTGGGCGCTGTGGCCCGCGCCGGAGAGCGGCTCGGCGGACCAGCCGGTGCAGGTCCCGGTGGCGCCGTCGAAGCCGTCGTCAGCGCCACCCGCCGTCACGACGATGACGGTGAGCCCGACGCCGCCGACCGCCACCGGCCAGGTGGACCACACAACCGTGCGCACGACCGAGGAGCAGAAGTCCTCGCAGCGGCAGCAGCCCGGTGGTGACCACGGGAGCGTGCCGCCGCCGCAGCGGCAGTCGTCGGAGTCCGCGCCGAACGTGTGGGACTCGGCCGTGAGCTCCTACCTGGAAGCGTGGAGCAGCCGGCACGAGCAGCCGCCGACGCGTCACCGCTGACGGAAGGCGCAGGTGGCAAGGATTTCCGCGGTGATCTGCCGCTGAACGGGCGACCTCGCGTAACCGGAGGCGGTCGGAGTACTACTCTCGGTGGGTCAAAGCCGCCCCCGAGCCGCCTTGCGAGGTACCGATGTCCAGCGCTCCGCCGTCCACGTTGTCGCCCAGCCAGGTTCCCGTGGGGGTCGACCCGAACCGGCCGAGCATCGCGCGGATCTACGACGGCTTCCTCGGCGGCAACCACTACTACGAGGTCGACCGCGCGGTCATGGAGAAGATCAACGCGGCCGTGCCCGAGGCGGTGCACATCGCGCGCGGAAACCGCGGGTTCCACAACCGCGCGCTGCGGATGCTGGCCGGCCAGACCGGCATCCGCCAGTTCCTCGACTGCGGTTCCGGTCTGCCGACCGCCGAGAACACCCACCAGATCGTGCAGCGCGCCCACCGCGACGCGCACGTGGTCTACATCGACAACGACCCGGTCGTGCTCGCCCACGGCCGCGCGCTGCTGGCCGAGAACGACTACACCCACATGGTCGACGCCGACATCTTCCAGCCGGAGAACGTGCTGGAGAACGACACCGTCCGTGAGTTCATCGACTTCTCGCAGCCGCTCGGGCTCCTGCACATCGGCACCATCCACCACTTCGAGGGCGACGGGGCCGCCGACGTGATGCGCCAGTACATCGACGCCCTCGCCCCGGGTTCGTTCGTGGCGCTGGCACACTTCTACGACCCCGAGGTGCCGGAGCTGACGGCCGTCGCGAAGCGGATCGAGGAGATCCTCGTGTCCGGCCCGCTCGGCGCCGGACGCTTCCGCACGCGCACGGAGATCGAAGGCATGCTGCCGGGCCTGGAACTGCTGCCACCCAACGCCACCAGCGGCCCGGGCATGTCGGTGTGCGACGAGTGGTGGCCGGACGGCCCGCGGCTCACCCCGCTCAGCGACTCGGCCAAGTGCGTGGCCGGTGTCGTCGGCCGCAAGCCGTGATCCGCGAACCGTGACCCGCGAACCCTGACTCGTGGAGAGCATCCCCGGCACCACCACGGTGGCCGGGGATTTTCCTTTCCGGTCCACCCTTTTCACCCCGGCAACGCCCGCGGTGCCGTCTCCAGCACGTGCTCGCGGAACCGCGCGCTCGCCGGCGGCAGCACCCGGCTCGCGAGCTGTGCCAGCCCGATGTCACGTGCCGCGGGCACGTCCGTGATCCGGAGATGCGGTGTCGGAGGCGCGGGTGTGTGGGGGAGCGGCAGCACCGAAACCCCGAGTCCCGCCGTCACGAGTCCGCGCAAGGTCTCCACCTCCTCGCCCTCGAACCCCACACGCGGGCTGAAGCCGGCCTGCGCGCACAGCCGCTCGGTGGTCTCGCGCAACGCGTAACCGCGCCGCAGGAGGATGAACTGCTCCTCGGCCACGTCGGCGAGCCGCGCCTGCCTGCGCCGGGCCAAGGGGTGTTTCGGCGGCACGGCCAGCAACAGCGGTTCCTCCAGCAGCCGCACCCACCGGATCAGCGGGTCGCCCGGATCGCCGCTGGTGAGCACGAGGTCCGCCGTGCCGTCGAGCAGTTCGCGCGCCAGGCCTTCCTCGCCGTGCTGGCGCAGCTCGAAGCGCGCCCGCGGGTGCTCGGCGCGGTAGCTGCTCACCACCGGTGGCACGAGCCAGGTGCCGAACGTGTGCAGGAACGCCAGCGGGATCACGCCCGCCTCGGGGTCGACCGCTTCCTCGACCGCGCGCAGCCCTTCGTCGAAGCGCTCGAGGATCGCGTCGACGTGGCCCGCGAACGCGTGGCCGGCGGGTGTGAGCCGCAGCGCGCGGCCCGAACGCTGGAACAACGCGGCGCCCGCCTCGCGCTCGATCCGGTGCAGCGCGCGGGAAAGCGCGGGCTGGGTGAGCCGGGCGCGCGCGGCCGTGTCGGTGACCGTCGCCCCGCGCGCCACCTCCTGGAAGAGACGCAGCACGTGCAGGTCCATGCCAGCCATACTGCCACGGCATGGAATCGAGGAAAAAGAGGCATTAGACGTATAGTCGCAGGCCGGACATCCTGGAAGAAGGTTTTTTGAGAGAGGAGCGTGGCCATGGTCACGGTGGCCGAACAGCTCGTGCGGACCCTGCGCGACGCCGGCGTGGAACGGATCTACGGCATCGTCGGCGACAGCCTCAACCCGATCGTCGACGCGGTGCGCCGCACCGACGGCATCGAGTGGGTCCACGTGCGCCACGAGGAAGCGGCGGCGTTCGCGGCCGCCGCCGACGCCCAGCTGACGGGCAAGCTCGCCGTGTGCGCGGGCAGCTGCGGCCCGGGCAACCTGCACCTGATCAACGGTCTCTTCGACGCCCACCGCAGCGGCGCGCCGGTGCTCGCGATCGCGTCGCACATCCCGTCGGCGCAGATCGGCACGGGGTTCTTCCAGGAGACGCACCCGGAGCAGTTGTTCACCGAGTGCAGCCACTACAGCGAGCTGGTTTCGCAGCCGGAGCAGATGCCGCGGCTGCTGCGCATCGCGATGCAGACGGCCGTCGGCAAAGGCGGCGTGTCGGTCCTGACCATCCCCGGCGACATCGCGGACCGCAAGGCCACGCAGCCCGGCGTGGAGAAGGTCCGGCTCGTCAAGCCGTCGCCCGTGGTGCCGCCGGCCGAGACGATCGAGGAACTCGCACGGCTGCTGAACTCGGGCGAGAAGGTGATGCTCTTCGCCGGGGCCGGCACCCGCGGCGCGCACGACGAAGTGATGGCGCTGGCCGAGCGGCTCAACGCACCGGTCGGCCACTCGCTCGGCGGCAAGGAGTGGATCCAGCACGACAACCCGTTCGACGTCGGCATGAGCGGCCTGCTCGGCTACGGCGCCTGCTACGACGCGATGCACGCCGCCGACCGGATCGTGTTGCTGGGCACGGATTTCCCGTACGACAACTTCCTGCCGCAGGCCCGCACGATCCAGGTCGACACCGACGTGGCGCGGCTGGGCCGCCGCACCGCGCTGGAGCTGGCGGTGCACGGTGACGTCAAGGAGACGATCAAGGCCGTGCTGCCGTTGTTGCGGATGCGGACCGATCGCGCCTACCTCGACCGCATGCTGAGCGAGCACGTGCGGAAGCTGGAGAAGGTGGTGTCGGCCTACACCACCAGGATCGAGCACCGCCGGCCCATCCACCCGGAGTTCGCCGCGGCCGTGCTCGACGAGGTGGCCGACCACGACGCGGTGTTCACCGTGGACACTGGCATGGGCAACGTCTGGGCCGCGCGCTACCTCACGCCCAACGGCCGCCGCCGTGTGCTCGGCTCGTTCCGCCACGGCAGCATGGCCAACGCGCTGCCGCACGCCATCGGCGCGCAGTTCGCCCAGCCCGGTCGCCAGGTCGTGTCGCTCTCGGGCGACGGCGGGCTCGCGATGCTCATGGGCGACCTGCTCACGCTGTCGGCCTACGACCTGCCGGTGAAGGTCGTGGTGTTCAACAACGCCACCCTCGGAATGGTGAAGCTCGAGATGCTCGTCGACGGCCTGCCCGACTTCGGCACCGACCACGCGCCCGTGAACTTCGCCGCGATCGCCCAGGCGTGCGGTATCCACGCCACGCGCGTCGAAGACCCGCGCGACGTCCGCGAGGCGCTGGCGAAGGCGTTCGTCCACCCCGGACCGGCCGTGGTCGAGCTGGTCACCGACCCCAACGCGCTCTCGATCCCCCCGCACATCACCGGCGCGCAGGTGCGCGGCTTCGCGCTCGGGGCTGGCAAGACAGTGCTGAACGGCGGCGTCGGCAAGATGATCGAGCTCGCCCGCACCAACTTGCGCAACGCGCCCGGGTTCTGAGCGACCCGTAGGCTGGCTCGCGTGCGTGAGCTGGCCGGGCGGATGCGGGCGGTCGACCCCGGGGCCGGGGCCGCGTTGCAGGTGATCGCCCACTTCGATGCCCTGGTGGAGGCCCGCGCCGGGCTGGAAGCGACGGTGCGGACCGCCGCCGTGCTCGCCGGGTGCGCCGCCGGCCTCGCCGTCCCGGGCCGGCGGCTGCACGTCCGCGTGGACCCCGACGGCCGGCGCGCGCCCGGCGACCCCGGCGGGCTTTCGGTGCCACTGCCGGATTACGAGGGCGGCCTCGTGTGGATCGACCGTTCGGCCACGGACCCGGCCCGCGTCGAGTTCGACCGGGTGCTGGTCGACCGGCTCGCCGCGACGGTCCGGATCGTCCTCGACCGCACGGGATCCGGTTCGGCCGCCGGCGATCCCGCTCTGGTGGAACTCCTCGTCGACCCCGCCGCCGAGTGGGCGGGCCGCCTCCGCGCGGCCCGCCGCCTCGGGTTTCCGGCTGAGGGCACCTTCACCGTCACGGTCAGCACCGGCGAGCCCCACGCGCCCGGCTCCGCACGTCTCGCCGACCTCGACGTGACGATCTCCCGTGCCGCGGGGTCGTGGGGCGCTCGCTCGGCCTCCGGCCCTGCGGTGGGACTCCGCGACCTGCCCCGGTCGTACGACCAGGCCCGCCTCGCCTTCCGCCTCACCGCCGACGCCGAACCGGGACCGTCCCATGTGGACGCCGCCACCCTGGGCGGCCTGCTCGCCCTCGAACCCGGCTGCGACAGCCCCGCCGCCGTCGCCGAGGTGGCCCTGCTCGACCGCGCCGTGGCCGCGCACCCGTGGGCACTGGAGACCCTCACCGCCATCGCGACGGAACCCAGCCTGCGCGCGGCCGCCGCCGCGGTGCCGGTGCACCACTCGACGCTGCAAGGCCGGGTGGACGTGCTCACCACGGAGCTGGGCTACGGCCCGGCAACCCCATCCGGCCGCACGCGGCTGACGGTCGCGTTGGCTCTGCGCAGGTTCCGCCGTACGCGCTGACCGTCTGCGCGCTGCTACGACGGGCGGGTGCGGTCGTGGTGGGCCGCGGGAGCGGCGAAGTTGATGAGGGCCTTCCCGGATCGGGCCGGCGCGGGTTCCACCGCACCTGCTGACAGCGAAGCGCCTCACCCCGACCCGCCACCCGGCGGGACGAACCCGCCACCCGACGGCTGCCGCAGGTACCGCCCCCGGCCTACCGTCGCGGGAGGACGAACCCCCCGCCCGACCCCGGAGGCAGGCAGCGATGACGCACCCACCGTTCGACCCGGAGATCGCGGCCGCGCTGGTGGCGGTGAACGAGGTGATGCCCTCGTCCGTCACGCCGGAGCTGATCGGCCGGCTGCGGGAGCTGACGGCGACCGGGCACACGATGAACCTGGCCGAGATCCGCGAGCACGCCGACGCCGGCGAGGCGGACGGCAATGGCGTGCCGCTGCTGGTGCTGCGGCCCAAGGGCAGTGACCCGGAACAGCCGTTGCCGGGTGTTTACTTCCTGCACGGCGGCGGGATGGTGGCCGGCGGCAACCGCACCGGCGCCGACTGGGTGCTGGGCTGGCTGGCGGAGATCCCGATGGTCGTCGTGAGTGCCGGCTACCGCCTCGCGCCGGAGCACCCGCATCCCGCGCCGGTCGAGGACTGCTACGCCGGGCTGACGTGGGTGGGTGAGCACGGCGCCGAGCTGGGCATCGACCCCGGTCGGCTCGTGGTGGCGGGCGGCAGCGCCGGCGGTGGGCTGGCGGCGGGGACGGCGCTGCTGGCCCGCGACCGCGGCGGGCCGGTGCTGCGGGGCCAGTTGCTGGTGTGCCCGATGATCGACGACCGCGCGATCACCCCGTCGAGCAAGGAGCTGGTCGGCGAAGGCGTGTGGGACAGCGTCTCCAACGCCACCGGCTGGTCCGCCCTGCTCGGCGCCGCCGCCGGCGGTCCGGACGTCTCGCAGTACGCCGCGCCCGCCCGGGCCACCGACCTCTCCGGCCTGCCGCCGGCGTTCATCGAGGTGGGCTCGGTCGAGACGTTCCGCGACGAGGCCGTCGCCTACGCCTCGCGGCTGTGGCAGGCGGGTGGGCAGGCCGAGCTGCACGTGTGGCCGGGTGGCTGCCACGGCTTCGACGAGGTCGTCCCGCACGCTCCGATGGCACGCGAAGCACGGGCGAGCCGGGTGAACTGGCTGCGCCGCGTACTCGCCGAGTGAGACACCGCCGAGTGAGACCGAAGCTCACCGCCGCGACGAGCGCGTGGCCTTCAGGAACTCGCGATTGAGCGTTGTGATGCTCGTCAGCGGGATGCCCTTGGGACACGCCAGGGTGCACTCGCCGCTGTTGGTGCAGCCGCCGAAGCCCTCGGCGTCCATGGTGTCGACCATGTCGAGCACGCGTTGCGCGCGTTCGGGCTGGCCCTGCGGCAGCGAGTTGAGGTGGCTGACCTTGGCGGCGGTGAAGAGCATCGCCGACCCGTTGGGGCACGCCGCGACGCAGGCGCCGCAGCCGATGCAGGTGGCGTTGTCGAAGGCGAGGTCGGCGTCGGGCTTCGGGACCGGGGTGGCGTGGGCATCGGGGGCCGCGCCGGTGGGGGCGGTGACGTAGCCGCCGGCCTGGATGATGCGGTCGAAGGCCGAGCGGTCGACGACGAGGTCCTTGATCACGGGGAAACCCTGGGCGCGCCAGGGTTCGACGTCGATCACGTCGCCGTCGGAGAACGCGCGCATGTGCAGCTGGCACGTCGTGGTGGTCTCGGGACCGTGGGCCTGGCCGTTGATGACGACGCCGCACGAGCCGCAGATCCCCTCGCGGCAGTCGTGGTCGAACGCCACCGGCTGCTCGCCCGCGTCGATGAGCTGCTGGTTGAGCGTGTCGAGCATCTCGAGGAACGACATGTCGGTGCTGATGCCGTCGAGGGGGTAGTCGACGAGCCGGCCTTCGGCGTCGGGGCCGGTCTGGCGCCAGACGCGGGCGGTGATCTTCACGTGTAGCTCCGCTGGGTGGGGTGGACGTAGTCGAAGTTCAGGGCTTCCTTGTGCAGCACGGGTTTCTCGCCGTACTCCCAGGCCGAGACGTGCGCGAAGTGCTCGTCGTCGCGCGCGGCTTCGCCGTCGGGGGTCTGGTGTTCTTCGCGGAAGTGCCCGCCGCAGGACTCCTCGCGCACGAGGGCGTCGAGCAGGAGCAGCTCGGCGAGCTCGAGGAAGTCGGCGACGCGGCCGGCCTTCTCGAGCTCCTGGTTGAGCTCCTCGCCGGTGCCGGGGATGCGCACGTCGCGCCAGAACTCCGCGCGCAGCTCGGGGATGCGCTCCAGCGCCTTGCGCAGGCCGGCTTCGGTGCGGGCCATGCCGCAGTGGTCCCACATCATCAGGCCCAGCTCGCGGTGGAACGAGTCGACGCTGCGCGTGCCGTTCACGGCGAGCAGCCGGTCGATCCGCGCCTGCACGCCGGTCCGGGCTTCTACGACGGCCGGGTCGTCGGCGGTCACCTCGGTGAAGCCGCCGCGGCCGATGTAGTCGTTGAGCGTCGCCGGCAGCACGAAGTAGCCGTCGGCCAGCCCTTGCATCAGCGCCGACGCGCCGAGCCGGTTGGCGCCGTGGTCGGAGAAGTTGGCCTCGCCGATCACGAACAAGCCGGGCACGGTGCTCTGCAGGTCGTAGTCGACCCACAGCCCGCCCATCGTGTAGTGGATGGCGGGGTAGATGCGCATCGGCACCTCGTACGGGTTCTCCGCCGTGATGCGCTGGTACATGTCGAAGAGGTTGCCGTAGCGGGCTTCCACCGCGGCGCGCCCGAGCCGGGTGATGGCGTCGGCGAAGTCGAGGTACACCCCGAGCCCGCCCGGGCCCACGCCGTAGCCGTCGTCGCACACGTTCTTCGCGGCGCGCGAGGCGATGTCGCGCGGCACGAGGTTGCCGAAGCTGGGGTAGAGCCGCTCGAGGTAGTAGTCGCGCTCGTCCTCGGGGATCTCCGCCGGCGGGCGCGGGTCGCCCTTCTCCTTCGGCACCCAGATGCGGCCGTCGTTGCGCAGCGACTCGCTCATGAGCGTGAGCTTCGACTGGTGGTCGCCGGAGCGCGGGATGCAGGTCGGGTGGATCTGCGTGAAGCACGGGTTCGCGAAGTAGGCGCCACGCTTGTGGGCCCGCCAGATGGCCGACGCGTTGGAGCCCTTCGCATTGGTGGACAGGTAGAAGACGTTGCCGTACCCACCGGTCGCCAGCACGACGGCGTCGGCCAGGTGCGTCGTGATCTCCCCGGTCACGAGGTCGCGGGCGACGATGCCGCGGGCCCGCCCGTCGATCACGACCAGGTCGAGCATCTCCGTGCGCGGGTGCAGTTCCACGTTGCCCGCGTCGATCTGGCGCGACAAGGCCTGGTAGGCCCCGATCAGCAGCTGCTGCCCGGTCTGGCCGCGGGCGTAGAAGGTGCGCTGCACCTGCACCCCGCCGAACGAGCGGGTGTCGAGCAGACCGCCGTACTCGCGCGCGAACGGCACGCCCTGCGCCACCGCCTGGTCGATGATCTGCGCGGAGACCTCGGCCAGCCGGTACACATTGGACTCCCGTGAGCGGAAGTCGCCGCCCTTCACGGTGTCGTAGAACAAGCGGTGCACGGAGTCGCCGTCGTTGCGGTAGTTCTTGGCCGCGTTGATCCCGCCCTGCGCGGCCACCGAGTGCGCGCGCCGCGGCGAGTCCTGGAAGCAGAACTGCACCACGTGGTAGCCCTGCTCGGCCAGCGTCGCGCCGGCCGAGCCGCCCGCGAGGCCGGTGCCGACCACGATCACCCGGTGCTTGCGCCGGTTGGCGGGGTTCACCAGCTTCGCCGCGAACTTCCGCGCGCTCCACCGCTCGTCGATGGGCCCGGACGGTGCCCGGGTGTCGGTGATCGGCTCGCCGATCGTGTACTCGGGCATGCTCAGCTCACCCATCCGGTCATGACGGAGATCGGGACGATCATGAAGCCACCGGTGATCACCACGGCCAGCACGGTGCCGACGGTCTTGATCGTGCGGTCCTTGGTCGCGCTCTTGATCCCCAGGGTCTGCGTGGCGCTCCAGAAGCCGTGGTTGATGTGCAGCCCCAGCATCAGCAGCGCGACGAGGTAGATCACGTTCACCCACCACACCTGGAAGTCCACGACCACGTTGTGGAACGGCTGCTCGGGCACGAAGTCCCGGTTCGCGACCCCGACGGTGAGGTCGAGGATGTGCCACACGAGGTACACCGCGAGCGTCGCGCCGCCCCAGCGCATCGTGTGCGTCGCGAAGGTCGCCCGCGGCCGCTGCCCGTGCACGTACCGCACCGGTCTCGCCCTGCGGTCGCGTTGGGACAGCTGCACCGCCGCCGTGACGTGCAGCACCAGCGCCACCACGAGCACCGCGCGCTGGATCCACAGGAACCACGCGTACGGCAGTACCGGCTCGCCGATCGTGCGCAGCCAGGCCGCGTAGTGGTCGAAGGTGTCCGCGCCGAAGAAGATCTTCAGGTTGCCCGCCATGTGCGCGAGCAGCCAGACGACGAACAGCAGGCCGGTCGCGGCCATCACGACCTTCTTGCCGATCGACGAGTCCCAGAAAAGCCGCACCGCCGGGCGCTTGCGCCGAGCGGTGGCGAGTTCGCTTGCCACGGATCCGACGGTAAGTCCGGCCCGACGAGAGGGCAAACACATGATTCCTCTTATCACCAGAGCCAATGCCTATGATGAGGTTCATGCAGTTCCAGCAGCTCGCGTATTTCCTGGCAGTGGCCGAGACGCGGCACTTCACCCGCGCCGCCGAGCAGGAACGTGTGGCGCAACCCTCACTGTCACAACAGATCCGCGCGCTCGAACGCGACGTCGGCGCCACGCTGTTCCACCGCGTCCGCGGCAACGTCACGCTCACCGAGGCCGGCGAGGCGCTGTTGCCGATCGCCCGGCGGATCCTGGCCGAGACCGAAACGGCGTACCGGGTGATCCGCGAGCTCGACGAGCTGGGTCGCGGGCGGGTGCGCCTGGGTGCCACGCCCAGCCTGTGCACCGGCCTGCTGCCGGTGATGCTCGCGGCGTTCCGGCGCACCTACCCCGGCATCGAGCTGGTGCTGCACGAAAGCGGTTCCCGCGACCTGCAGACCGAGCTGTCCGAGGGCGCGCTCGACCTCGCCATGATCGTCGACAGCCGCGTGCGCGACGACCCCCGGCTGCAGAGCACGCCCCTGTTCGTGGAGGAGCTCGTCGTGATCTCGCCGAAGCACGAGCCCGCGCCGGTGCGGGGACGGCTGGCGATCGGCGACCTGAAGGACCGGCCGCTGGTGATGTTCCGCCGCGGCTACGACCTGCGCGAAGCCACCGTGAACGCCTGTCGTGCCGCGGGTTTCGACCCGGCGTTCGCCATCGAGGGTGGCGAGATGGACGCGGTGCTCGAGCTGGTGCAGGCGGGTCTCGGGCTCGCCGTGGTGCCGAGCACCGTGGTCGGCGACCGCTTCCGGATGACGCAGTTCACCGCACCGGGCCTCACGCGGGTGGTGCGCCTCGCCTTCCGCCGTGACGTCGAGCTGCCGCGCGCGGCCCGGGCGTTGCAGGAGGCGATCGTCCGGTTCCTGGCCGGCGGGGGTGGGGTCGGTCACCTTCCGCTCGGGATCCGGTCGCTCGCGACCCATGATCAACTCGGCGGACCCGAAGGGAGTGCGTGACGGCAGGGGCGCTGAACGAGCAGTCGGCCGTGCGGGTGCTGGAGATCGAGGGGACGCGGTTCACCTACGTGGTCGACGGCGCGCTCGACATGGTCCGAGGGAAGTTCTTCCCCGGGATCCCGGAGACGTACTGGACCGAACACCCGGAAGCGCTCGACGCGAAAGGCCGGGTCGCGGTGTTCTTCCCGGCGGCCACCTACCTCGTGGCTGCCGACGAAGGGGCGCCGCACGGGCGCGGCGAGGCCATCCCGGGCGCGCCGGGCCGATCCGAGGTGATCGAGCCGATCGCGAGCACGCACGAGGTGATCGCCGACGGCGACGAGATCTTCCCCGGCGTGCGCGCCAGGCGGGCGAGCCCGTGGAGGCCGAAGCCGTGCTGCCCGCACCGCGCGTGGTGGGGGACTGAGGCCGCTCCACCCGTCGGGGTAAGCCCGTGGACAGGGTGTGGTGCGGGTGCTATAAACGGGCTACTCCATACTGCATACAACATCCAGTCGAGCGGGTGACGCCATGTCCGAGCCCCAGCCTGCCACCGCGGTTCGCGAACTCCTGGACGTCTACGGGCGTCGGTACCGGGTCGGGGAAAGCGACCTGGACCTGCTCGGCCGCCCCCGGAGCTGGATGCTCTGGCTCAGCGGTGCGGCGATGTTCGCGGCCGGGCTGCAGCAGTACGGGTTCGGCGCCATCGCCCCCGTGCTCACCAGCGCGCACGGCTGGACGTTCACCGAGGTCGTGGTGTCGCTCGCCGTCTGGGCCGTGGCACAGGCGAGTGTGGTGTTCCCCGCCGCGTGGCTGCGCGACCGCGGCCGGCTGTCACCGTCGTTCGCCGTGGTGCTGGGGGGATTCCTGTGCGCGATCGGCCTGGTGACCCTGGGGCACGCGTCGAGCCTCGCCGTCGTCTTCGTGGGCTACTCGCTGCTCGGTGGCATCGGCACAGGACTCGTGTACGGCACGTGTGTCGGCGCCGTGATGCGCTGGTTCCCCGACCATACGGCGACCCGCGTCGGCGCGATCAGCGGGGCGTTCGCCTACGGCAGCGTGCCGTTCGTGCTCGTCGCCGGGTTCGGCCTGGGCGTCGGCAACCGCGGGGTGCTGCTGGACGTGACGGCGGCGCTCGTGCTCGTCGTCGTGGCCGGTTCGGGTGTGCTGCTGCGGTACCCGCCGCGGAACTGGTGGCCGACGGGTGCGCCGGACCCGCGGGAGTGGGCGCGTGACAAGGTGCGCAACCGCACCGTCTCGGTCAACCGCCCCGCCGTGCGGCACTACCGCCCGGCCGAGCTCCTGCGCTGCGGCACGACGCTCGCCCTGTACGTCACGGTGGTGCTGGCCGCCGCCGTGCTGCTGTTCGACCTCGCCTACCTCGCCACGTTCGTCGCCGAGCAGGGCGGTGGCGCGGGGCTCGCGGCGGTCGCGCTCGCGGTGCTGGCCGGGGTGACCGGCACGGGCCGGGTGCTGCTCGGCTGGCTGTCGGATCGGCTGGGCCGCCGCCGGATCCTGCGGCTGGCACTGGTCGCCGGCGGCATCGGCCAGTTCGTGCTGTTCTACTCCGGCGAGCACCGCCACGCCGTGGGCCTCGTGCTCGGCGTCGCGCTCGCCGGGCTCGGCAACGGCTGTTGCTACACGCTGCTCACGGGCCTGGTGCGCGAGTACTTCGGCGAAGAGTCGGCGTTGCAGAACTTCGGTGTGCTCTACAGCGCCAAGGCGGTCGGCGCCCTGCTCGGCATCGGGCTCGCCACGCTCGTCGTCACGGCGCACGGCTACTTCGGCGCCTTCGCCGCGGCCGGGCTGCTCAGCCTGATCGGCGCGGTCCTCACCGGACGGCTCACCCAGCCGGGCCGGCCCAAGTCGCTGCTGCCCGCACGCTGACCCCGGAGGTGGCCCCATGGGCCGGATGACCAGCAGACGCCGTGTGTTCCGTGTCGTGGATGGCGAGCTCACGATGCGCCCGGACACCCTGAGCGCCGAGGAACCACTCGAGATCCGCGTGGCGGGCAAGGCGCTCACGATCACCATGCGCACCCCCGGCAGCGACTTCGACCTCGCCGCGGGGTTCCTCGTGGGTGAGGGAATCGTGAACGAGGGTGCCGACATCGCGGGGATCCGGTACTGCGCCGGGGCCACGAGAGCCTCCGGGGACGGTTCCAACACCTACAACATCGTCGACGTCGTGCTGCGTGCCGGTGTGCCGCTGCCGGACCCGTCGATCGAGCGCAACTTCTACACCACGTCCTCCTGCGGCCTGTGCGGCAAGGCGAGCCTCGACGCCGTGCGCACGACCCTGCGGTGGCCGGTGACGGCCGATCCGCTGGCCGTCGGGCCGGAGGTGCTCACCGGGCTGCCCGACGCCCTTCGCGAGGCGCAGAAGGTCTTCGACCGCACCGGCGGCCTGCACGCGGCCGGCCTCTTCGACGCCGCCGGCCGCCTGCTGTGCGTGCGTGAGGACGTCGGGCGGCACAACGCGGTGGACAAGGTCGTGGGCTGGGCCGCGCGCGAGGGCCGCCTGCCCCTGACCGGGTGCCTGCTGATGGTGAGCGGGCGGGCGTCGTTCGAGCTGGTGCAGAAGGCGGCGATGGCTGGGATCCCGTTGCTGGCGGCGGTTTCCGCGCCCTCGTCGCTCGCGGTCGAGCTGGCCGAGGAGGTCGGGCTCACGCTCGTCGGGTTCCTGCGCGGCCGCTCGATGAACGTCTACACCCGCGCCGACCGGCTCGGGCTGCACGATCCGTTGCGGCTCGTCGACCGCTGAGACCGACGGTGCCCTGGGGGAAGGCCCCGTCCGCCGCACGGCAATCGCGGCGGACGGGGCCGTTCGAGGTGGTTCAGCGGTTGGCCGAGTACGAATGCGCACCCGCACCGGCGAGGTTGCCGCCGTCGACGATGAGGTACTCGTCGCGGATCGGGGTGCCCGCGAACCACGATTCGAGGATCTCGCGGGTGCCCGCGGCGTAGCGGGTCTGGGCCGAGAGCGTGGAGCCCGAGTGGTGGGGCGTCATGCCGTGGTGGGGCATGGTGCGCCACGGGTGGTCGGCCGGCGCGGGCTGCGGGAACCAGACGTCGCCGGCGTACCCGGCCGGCCGGCCGCTCTCCAGCGCCCCCACGATGGCGTCGGGGTCGGTGATGCGGGCGCGGGCGGTGTTGATCAGGTACGTGCCCCGCTTCATGGACGAGAGGAGCTGTTCGCCGAACAGGCCCTCGGTCTCCGAGCGCAGCTGCGCGTTGATCGTCACCACGTCGCAGTGCGGCACCAGGTCCGCGGCGCTCTCGTGGAACGTCACGCCCAGCTCCTGCTCGACCTCGGCCGGCAGGCGGTGCCGGTCGGTGTGGTGCAAGTGGACGCCGAACGGCTTGAGGCGACGCAGGACCGCGGAGCTGATGCGGCCGGCGGCGACCGTGCCGACGTGCATGCCCTCGAGGTGGTAGGACCGCGAGACGCAGTCGGCGATCTTCCAGGCGTCGGTTCGGACCACACCGACCTCGACTCGGCGATCGCGCGCGGCGTGACGGTGGCCGAGGTGACGTACTCCAACCGCGTCAGCGTCGCCGAGCACGTGATGATGATGACCCTGTCGCAGGGGCGCAACTACCTGCCCTCGTACCAGACCGTGCCCGAAGGCGACTCGCCTTCGGGCACGGGGGCTGGCCGTCGGGACAGCCGTCGAGGTGGGGCAGGTCGTCGCGCGCGTAGCTGGAGGGGTAACCGTGGACGGGGTCGTCGTACAGCACGCAGAGCGCCCTTGCCATGGCGTGTCTCCCGAGGTTTTCGCTGGCAGACAACGACTTTCACCTTCCTCCGGTGCGCGAAGGGGGTCAAAGCGTCAGTGCCTGTGCCGAGATGGACCCCGGCTGTCGCACGGGCGCCAGGAACCCCGCGAGCACGCGTTCCAGCACACCCCGCACGTCGACCTGGGGGGCACGTCGGGCAGTGCGCGGGTCACGAGCCCGATCGGGGGCGGCCGGGCCGGTGCGTCCAGCGGCACCACGCGCACGCCCGGCGGCACGCCGAACATGGGCAGCCAGGCGTGGGAGATCACGCTCGACCAGCGCCGCGCGGCGACGCGCGCGTAGAGGCTCGACTCGGTGTCGGTCTCGATGGCGGGGACCACCGACGCACCGACCTCGGCGAAGAACTCGTTGAGGATGCGCCGGTTGCGCATCTGCCGGCCCAGCAGGCACAACGGCACCGTGGCGACCTCGGCCCAGCGCACGCGGTCGCGGCCGGAGCCGGCGCGTGATCTCCCGCGACGGCAACGATTCCAGCGTCACGCGGGCGTGCGGGTGGCGTTCGCGGAACGGGGTGGTGAGCAGCGTCGCGGCGGTGACCGAGGCCGGGATCGTGCCGATGCGCAGCACCCCGGAGAGGCTGCTGCGCATCGTCGAGAGGTCCTGGCGCAGGCTGTCGCACTCGGCGAGGATCCGGTGCGCCCACAGCAGCACGCGCTCGCCCTCGGGCGTCAGGCCCTCGAAGCGCCGGCCCCGGCGCACGACCGGCGAGCCCAGCTCGTGCTCCAGCTTCCGGATCGCGGCCGACAGCGATGGCTGCGAGACGTGACAGGCGTCGGCGGCGCGGGCGAAGTGTCGTTCCCGGGCAAGGGCGACGAGGTACTCCAGTTGGCGTAGCAGCACAACTCATCCTCGCAGTCCGGGCACGGCCGGGGAAGATCCCGAGGGCTCAGGTCAGGTGCCGGAGCACGGCCGCCACGGCGGGCGAGGGATCACCGGCGGGCCGGGTCACGGTGATGTGCCAGGTCGGGCCCCCGCGGCTGAACGAGCGCGGCGTGAGATCGGAGAACCGGCCGGCGACCGAAGCGGGCAGGATGCACGCACCGAGGTCGTGGCGCACCAGCTCCGCCGCGGCCGCCACGTCGGTGACCTCGTGGGCGACCGTGCGCCGCACCTGCGCGGTGTGGAACGCGCGGTCGGTCGCCTCGCGGTTGGCCCAGCCGGGCGCGAAGTCGACCACGGCCGCCGCGGCCGCGTCCGCCGCGCTGATCGGCCGGTCGGTGCCACGGTCGCCCGCCGGGGTCAGCAGCACCATGGCCTCACGCCGCAGCGGGCGGCTGACCAGGCCGTCACCTGCCACGCAGTCCTCCACGGCCACCAGTGCGTCCACAGAGGACTCGTGCACGGCCGAGCGCAGCTGCCGCGGCGGCACCACCTGAACCTGGACCTGCACGCCGGGGTGTTCCCGGCGCAGCGCCGCCAGCGTCCGGTGCGGATCGGGCCACGCGCCGGGCATCACGCCGATCCGCACGCGCCCACTGAGCTTCCAGCGGGCGCCGTCCACAGTGGCGCGGGCGTGTTCGGCCGCCTTCAGCGCGGCACGGGCGGCGGGCAGGAACGCGCGGCCCGCCGGCGTGAGGGCGACGCGGTGCGTGGTGCGTTCGAACAGCGAGGTGCCGAGGTCGCGTTCGAGTGCGCGGACCACTGTGGACACCGTCGACTGCACGGTGTGCAGGCGGTGCGCCGCGGCGGTGAACCCGCCCTCCTCGGCGACCGCGACGACGATCTCCAGCTGCCGCAGGTCCATCCGTCCTCCTCGCTTTCACGGCACGGTCGCTTTCACGGCACGGTCGCTTTCAGGGCACAGTCGCTTGCAGGGCACAGTCGCTTTCAGGGCAGGGGCAGCAGTTCCACGTCGCCGCCCCGCCACCCCGGCGGCACCACCGCGAGCGCGTCGGCGAGCGCGGCGCCCCACAGCGAGCCCGGGCGGTCGTGCCCCACCGGCGTGACGTCGCCACCCGAGCGCACGACCGGCACGAGCCGGGTGTCGGTCGGGTGCCCGGGCAGCGGGGCCGCGGCCCAGCCCGTGACGGGTGCCGGTACACGGTGTCCACCCAGCTCCCGCAGCAGCGGCACGAGCAGCGTGAGCCCGGCCCCGAGCGCCGCGAACGGGTTGCCGGGCAGCCCAACCACACATCGGCCGTCGGGCAGCACCGCGAGCAGCTGCGGGTGCCCCGGCCGCACCGCGACGCCGTCCACCCGCACGTCGGCCAGCAGCGCCCGCAGCACGCCGCGCAGGTGGTCGGCCGGCCCCTTCGAGGTGGCGCCGCAGACGACCACCACGTCGGCGTCGTCGTCGGCCAGCGCGGCCGTGAGGGCCTCGGCCCGGTCGGCCAGCCGCACGAGGCCGTGGTCGTCGGCACTCGCGGCCCGCAGCAGTCCGGGCAGCAGCGGCCCGATCGCGTCGCGCACCCGCCCGGGCGCCGGCACGCCCGAGGTCTGCACCTCGTCGCCGGTCACCACCATCGAGACGCGCGGCCGGCGGTGCACCAGCAGCGTGTCGTGGCCCACGGCCGCCGCCGCGCCGAGGACCGCGGCGGTGACCGTGGTCGACGTGCCGAGCAGCTGCTCGCCTTCGGGACAGTCCTCGCCCCGGCGGCGGATGTGCTTGCCGGTGACCACCTGCCCGCTCACCCGACGTCCACTGTGGACGGCCTGCTCGACCGGCAGCACCGCCCGCGTGCCGGCCGGCACGGGCGCGCCCGTGGCGATCTCGAGCGCCGTGCCGTGCGCGAGCACCCCGGCGTAGGGCGCTCCGCCGGCCCGGACCGCGCCCACCACGGTCCACGGCCCGGGTCCGGCGACGGCGTACCCGTCCATGGCGGAGTTGTCGTACGCCGGCATCGGCACCAGGGCACGGACCGGGCTCGCCAGCGCCCGGCCCAGCGCTTCGGACAACGGCAGCTCCACCGCCTCGAGCGGTTTCACCGCGTCGCGGGCGATCCGGCGGGCCTCGGCCCATCCCCGGTGCATGGTCTACCTCCTAGTCCGCCCGGACCACGGCGCCGACCTCGGTCATCGCCCCGGTCCGCTCGTCGTACACGAACCCTCGCACGGACGCGGTGTGCGGCAGGAACGGACTGCTGCGCACGCGGCGCAGGCACTGGCGCACGTCCTGCTCGGCGTCGGTGAACGCCTCGGCCGACCAGGGCGGCCGGATCCCGGTGCCCTCCTCGACCTGGCGCGCGAACTCCGTGTCCGTGAAGGTTCGCATGCCGCAGTCCTCGTGGTGCACGAGGATGATCTCCCGGGTACCCAGAAGCCGCTGGCTCACCGCCAAGGACCGGATCGCGTCGTCGGTGACCGCGCCGCCGGCGTTGCGGATCACGTGCGCGTCGCCCTCTTCCAGGCCCAGCAACCGGTACACGCTGATGCGCGCGTCCATGCACGCCACCACCGCCACGCGCCGGCGCGGCCGTTTCACCAGCCGGCTGTGGTCGAGGCCACGGTGGTAGCGTCCGGCGTTGGCGACCAGCGCGTCGATCTCGCGCCCGGTCACGGCGTGCCCGCGAGGACCTCGCGCACCAGCCGCGCCGTCTCGCTCGGGGTGCGCCCGACACGGATGCCCGCCGCCTCCAGCGCGGCCTTCTTCGCGATGGCCGTGCCGGCGGACCCGGAGACGATCGCGCCGGCGTGGCCCATCGTCTTTCCCTCGGGAGCGGTGAACCCGGCGACGTACCCGACGACGGGCTTGCTCACGTTGGCCTTGACGAAGGCGGCCGCGCGTTCCTCGGCGTCGCCGCCGATCTCACCGATCAGCACGATCACGTCGGTGTCCGGGTCCTTCTCGAACGCCTCGACCGCGTCGATGTGCGTGGTGCCGATCACCGGGTCTCCGCCGATGCCGACGCAGGTGGAGAAGCCGATGTCGCTCAGCTCGTGCATGAGCTGGTAGGTCAGCGTGCCCGACTTCGACACCAGCCCGATGCGCCCGGGGCCGGTGATGTCGTCGGGGATGATGCCGGCGTTGGACCGGCCGGGGGAGACGATGCCGGGGCAGTTCGGGCCGATGATCCGCGTCTTGCCGCCCTTGGCCACGGCGTGCGCCCAGAACACCGCGGAGTCGTGCACCGGCACGCCCTCGGTGATCACCACGGCCAGGCCGATCTCGGCGTCGACGGCCTCGATCACCGCGTCCTTCACGAACGGCGGGGGTACGAACAGCACCACCACATCGGCGCCCGTCTCGGCCATCGCGTCGGCGACGCTGCCGAACACGGGCAGCTCGTGGTCGCCGACCGCCACCTTCTGCCCGGCCTTGCGCGGGTTCACGCCGCCGACCACGTTCGTGCCCGCGGCCAGCATCCGCTTGGTGTGCTTCATGCCTTCGCCGCCGGTCATGCCCGACACGACGACACGGCTGTTCTCGTCCAGGAAGATCGCCACTTCTCAGGCCTCCGCACTTGCAGGAACGATCGCGAGCTCGGCCGCTTCGAGAGCGGCTTCGTCCATGGTCTCGACCACGGTCACGAGGGGGTGGCCGGCTTCGGCGAGAATGCGCCGGCCCTCGGCCACGTTGTTGCCGTCGAGGCGCACCACGAGCGGTTTGGTCGCGCGGTCGCCGAGGATTCCCAGCGCCTGCACGATGCCGTCGGCCACCGCGTCGCACGCGGTGATGCCGCCGAAGACGTTCACAAACACGCTGCGCACGTCGGGGTCGCCCAGGATCACACCGAGCCCGGCCGACATCACCGCCGCCGACGCGCCGCCGCCGATGTCCAGGAAGTTCGCGGGTCCGCGCGCGCCGACCTTCGAGGCCGCCGCGGCCACGACGTCCAATGTGGACATGACCAGGCCGGCGCCGTTGCCGATCACGCCGATGTCGCCGTCGAGCTTCACGTAGTTGAGGCCCTGTTCGGCGGCCTGGCGCTCGAGCGGGTCGCCGGCGTCGGGGTCGGCGAACGCGGCGTGGTCGGCGTGGCGGAACTCGGCGTTGGCGTCGAGGGTGACCTTGCCGTCGAGCGCGATCACCGCGCCACTCTTGGTGCGGGCCAACGGGTTGACCTCCACCAGCGTGGCGTCCTCGGCGACGAAGACCTCCCACAGCCGCACGAGCGCGTCGGCGATGTCGTCGGCCACCTCGGCCGGGAACTGCGCCGCGGCCACGATCTCGGCCGCCTTCGCGTGGTCGACCCCGGCGAGCGCGTCGACCGGCACCTTGGCCAGCGCCTCGGGCCGGGTCGCGGCGACCTCCTCGATCTCCATGCCGCCGGCCACCGACGCCATGGCGAGGAACGTCCGCTCGGCGCGGTCGAGCAGGTAGGACACGTAGTACTCCTCGGCGATCTCGCTCGCCTCGGTCACCAGCACCTTGTGCACGGTGTGGCCCTTGATGTCCATGCCCAGGATGTCGTCGCCGACCTGTTCGGCGTCGTCGGGCGAGGCGGCGAGCTTCACGCCACCCGCCTTGCCGCGGCCGCCCGTCTTCACCTGCGCCTTCACCACGACGGTGCCGCCGATCACCACGGCGGCCGCGCGAGCTTCCTCCGGGCTCGTGGCAACGCGGCCGCGGGGGACCGGTACGCCGTGCGAGGAGAAGAGCTCTCGCGCTTCGTGTTCGAAGAGATCCATCGGAGTCCTTCCTGCCGGGCCGTCGAGGCCGCGAACGGGACTGGGGGGGACGAACAGGGGCCGCCTGACATGCGGTCATCCGCGCCGGGTCCGGCGAAAAAACCTGCGGAAAAACGTGCGGATGGCCCTGGACAGCGGGCCGCTCGGAGAGTAATCCTAATGCCTACCTCATACGGTATGCAATCTACAGTTTTCGACGAAGGCGTCGCTGACCTGGAGGGATGTCCCTTCGCCAGGGCTGTGGACCACGGCAGTGCAGACCTGGGAGCGCACCGGAACGAGCGCGCGGATCAGAGAGGTCCGGCGTGAGACAAGAGGAGTTGAGCAATGGCGCCAACCACGACCGGCCAGAACGTCGACAAGGACCGGGCCGCCCCTGAGACGAACGGCGGCCAGCCGGCCTCGGAGACGATCTCCGGTGGGCACCTGGTGGCCAAGGCGCTCAAGGCCGAGGGCGTCGACACGATCTTCACCCTGTGCGGCGGGCACATCATCGACATCTACGACGGCTGCGTCGACGAGGGCATCAACGTCATCGACGTCCGCCACGAGCAGGTGGCCGCCCACGCCGCCGACGGCTACGCGCGGATCACCGGGAAGCCGGGTTGCGCCGTGGTCACCGCGGGCCCGGGCACCACCGACGCGGTGACGGGCGTGGCCAACGCCCTGCGCGCCGAGAGCCCGATGCTGCTGATCGGCGGCCAGGGTGCCCTGAGCCAGCACAAGATGGGCTCACTGCAGGACCTTCCGCACGTGGACATGATGACCCCGATCACGAAGTTCGCCGCGACGGTTCCATCGACCGCTCGCGCGGCCGACCTCGTGTCGATGGCGTTCCGCGAGTCACTGGCGGGCGCCCCCGGCCCGGCGTTCCTGGAGATCCCGCGCGACGTGCTCGACGCCCGGGTCCCGCTGTCGGCCGCGCGGATCCCCGAGGCGGGCCGCTACCGCGCGTCCACCCGCAGTGCCGGCGACCCGGCCGACATCGAGAAGCTCGCCGACCTGCTGGTGCACGCGAAGAAGCCGGTGATCCTGCTGGGCAGCCAGGTCTGGACCACTCGGGCGGCCGAGCCGGCGGCGGAGCTCGTGCGCACGCTGAACATCCCCGCGTACATGAACGGCGCCGGCCGCGGCACCCTGCCGCCGGGCGACCCGCACCACTTCCAGCTCTCGCGCCGGTACGCGTTCGACAACGCCGACGTGATCGTGATCGTCGGGACGCCGTTCGACTTCCGCATGGGTTACGGCAAGCGGCTTTCGCCGAACGCCACGGTGGTGCAGATCGACCTCGACTACAAGACCGTCGGCAAGAACCGCGACATCGACCTGGGCCTCGTCGGCGACGCCGGCCAGATCCTCGCCGGGGTGTCGCAGGCCGCGTCGGGCCGCGTGGACAACGGCGCGCCGGCGCGCAAGCCGTGGCTGGAAGAACTGCGCGCGGCGGAGGACAAGGCGAAGGAGAAGCGCCTGCCGCAGCAGCACTCCGACGCCAACCCGATCCACCCGTACCGGCTCGTGCACGAGATCAACGAGTTCCTCACCGAGGACTCGATCTACATCGGCGACGGCGGCGACATCGTCACCTTCTCCGGTCAGGTCGTGCAGCCGAAGTCGCCGGGCCACTGGATGGACCCGGGCCCGCTCGGCACGCTCGGCGTCGGCATCCCGTTCGTGATGGCCGCCAAGCACGCCCGCCCCGACAAGGAGGTCGTCGCGCTCTTCGGCGACGGCGCGTTCTCCCTCACCGGCTGGGACTTCGAGACGCTGGTGCGGTTCAACCTGCCGTTCGTCGGGATCGTCGGCAACAACTCGTCGATGAACCAGATCCGCTACGGCCAGGCCCAGAAGTACGGGCTGGAGCGCGAGCGCATCGGCAACACCCTGGGCGACGTGCCCTATGACCAGTTCGCCCGCATGCTCGGCGGTTACGGCGAAGAGGTCCGTGACCCCAAGGACATCGCGCCGGCCCTGCAGCGCGCCCGTGAGTCGGGCAAGCCGTCGCTGATCAACGTCTGGGTCGACCCGGACGCGTACGCCCCCGGAACCATGAACCAGACGATGTACAAGTAGTCGGGAGGCAGGAAAGATGGGAAAGGCACTTGAGGGCGTCCGCGTCCTCGACATGACCCACGTCCAGTCGGGACCGTCGTCGACCCAGATCCTCGCCTGGCTCGGCGCGGACGTGATCAAGGTGGAGACGCCGGGCCGCGGCGACATCACGCGCGGCCAGCTGCGGGACCTGCCCGGAGTGGACAGTCTCTACTTCACGATGCTGAACGGGAACAAGCGCAGCATCACGCTCAACATGAAAAGCGAAGAAGGCAAGGAGATCTTCACCAAGCTGGTGTCCGGTGTGGACATCCTGGTGGAGAACTTCGGCCCCGGTGTGGTCGACCGCTTCGGCTTCTCCTGGGAGAAGCTGCAGGAGATCAACCAGGGACTGATCTACGCCTCGATCAAGGGCTTCGGCCCGGGTCGCTACGCCGACTTCAAGGCCTACGAGGTCATCGCGCAGGCCATGGGCGGCTCGATGAGCACCACCGGGTTCGAGGAGGGTCCGCCCACCGCGACCGGCGCGCAGATCGGTGACTCCGGCACCGGCATCCACCTCGTGGCCGCGATGCTCGCCGCGCTGTACCAGCGCACGAACACCGGCCGCGGCCAGCGGGTGCAGGTCGCCATGCAGGACGCGGTGCTCAACCTCTGCCGCGTCAAGCTGCGCGACCAGCAGCGCCTGACCCACGGTCCGCTCGGCGAGTACCCCAACGAGGTGTTCGGCGACGAGGTGCCGCGCTCGGGCAACGCCTCCGGCGGTGGCCAGCCCGGCTGGGCGGTGCGCTGCGCGCCCGGCGGCCCCAACGACTACATCTACGTGATCATCCAGCCGGTCGGCTGGCAGCCGCTCACCGAGCTGCTGGGCCAGCCCGAGCTCGCCGAGGACCCCGAGTGGGCCACCCCCGAGGCCCGGCTGTCCAAACTGGACAAGGTGTTCGCGCTCGTGGAGCAGTGGACCGAGCGCCACACCAAGTGGGAGGTCATGGAGAAGCTCAACGCCCACAACATCCCGTGCGGCCCGATCCTGTCCACGAAGGAGCTCATCGAGGACGAGACGCTCGCCGAACTCGGCTCCGTGGTCGAGATCGACCACCCCGAGCGCGGGAAGTTCAAGACCGTCGGGTGCCCGCTCAAGCTGTCCGACTCCCCGGTGGACATCGAGCGGTCACCGCTGCTGGGCGAGCACAACGACGAGGTGCTGACCGAACTCGGCTACGCAAGTGACGACCTCGAGCGGCTGCGCACCGCAGGCGTGATCTAAGGAGATTCCGGATGACCACGGGAACCGGCCGCGAAGCGGTCGAGAAGATCCTGGCGCAGGCGGCGGCCGAGGGCCGGTCGTCGCTCACCGCCCCCGAAGGCCGCGCGGTGTGCGAGGCCTACGACATCCCCACCCCGCAGGAGCGCCTCGCGACCTCGGCCGACGAGGCGGTGGCGCAGGCGCAGGAGATCGGCCTGCCGGTGGTGCTGAAGATCGTGTCGCCCGACATCCTGCACAAGACCGAGGCCGGCGGCGTGCTCGTCGGCCTGCGCACGGCCGAGCAGGTGGCCGAGGGCTACGCCACGATCCTGGCCAACGCCAAGGCCTACAACGAGAACGCGAAGATCGTCGGCGTGCAGGTGCAGCAGATGCTGACCACCGGCCAGGAGGTCATCATCGGGTCGGTCACCGACCAGACCTTCGGCAAGATCGTGGCGTTCGGCCTCGGCGGCGTGCTCGTCGAGGTGCTCAAGGACGTGACCTTCCGGCTGGCCCCGACCAGCGAGGACGAGGCACTGTCCATGGTGGACGGTATCGCGGCCGCCGAGATCCTGAACGGCGTCCGCGGGGCGGAGGCGGTGGACAAGAAAGCCCTCACCGGCATCATCCACAAGCTCTCGCAGCTGGTCACCGACTTCCCACAGCTCGCCGAGGTCGACCTCAACCCGGTGCTCGCCACGGCCGACGGCGCCACCGCCGTCGACGTGCGCATCCTGGTCGACCCGGACGCGGCGAAGGAGCCGGTGCGGTTCACGCAGGAGGAGATCCTCGCGTCGATGAACCGGATCATGAAGCCGGCCGCCATCGCGGTGATCGGGGCTTCGGCCGAGGCCGGCAAGATCGGCAACTCGGTCATGAAGAACCTCGTCAACGGCGGCTACGCGGGGGAGATCCACCCGATCAACCCCAAGGCGTCGGAGATCCTCGACCGCAAGGCCTACGCCAGCATCGCCGACGTACCCGGAGACGTGGACGTCGCGGTGTTCGCCATCCCGGCGAAGTTCGTGGCGGCCGCGCTGGAAGAGGCCGGCGCGAAGGGCGTGGCCGGGGCGATCCTGATCCCGTCCGGGTTCGGCGAGACGGGCGAGATCGAGCTGCAGAACCAGGTCGTCGCGATCGCGCGCAAGCACGGCGTGCGCATCCTCGGCCCGAATATCTACGGCTACTACTACACCCCCGAGAACCTGTCGGCGACCTTCTGCACCCCCTACGACGTCAAGGGTGGTGTCGCGCTCTCCTCGCAGAGCGGCGGCATCGGCATGGCGATCCTGGGGTTCAGCCGCTCGGCCGGCATGGGCGTGTCGTCCATCGTGGGCGTGGGCAACAAGGCGGACATCGACGAGGACGACCTGCTCACCTTCTTCGAGCACGACGAGAACACCCAGCTCGTCGCGATGCACCTCGAAGACCTCAAGGACGGCCGCTCGTTCGCCGAGACCGCCAAGCGCGTGTCGGCGAAGAAGCCGGTGGTCGTGCTCAAGGCCGGGCGCACCTCGCAGGGCGCCAAGGCGGCGAGCTCGCACACCGGCGCGCTGGCCGGCAACGACAAGGTCTATGACGACATCCTGCGCCAGAGCGGCGTGATCAGGGCACCGGGACTCAACGACATGCTCGAGTACGCCCGGGGCCTCCCGCTGCTGCCCACGCCGAAGGGCGAGAACGTCGTCATCATCACCGGCGCCGGCGGCTCGGGTGTGCTGCTGTCCGACGCCTGCGTGGACAACGGCCTGTCGTTGATGGAGATCCCCGGCGACCTCGACGAGGCGTTCCGGAAGTTCATCCCGCCGTTCGGCGCGGCCGGCAACCCGGTGGACATCACGGGTGGCGAGCCGCCGTCGACCTACCGGAACACGATCGCGCTCGGGCTGTCCGACGAGCGAATCCACTCCTTGATCCTCGGCTACTGGCACACGATCGTCACGCCGCCGATGGTGTTCGCCGAGCTCGTGGTGGACGTGGTCGAACAGTTCCGCCGCAAGGGGATCCACAAGCCGGTGGTGGCGTCGCTCTCCGGGGACGTCGAGGTGGAGGCCGCGAGCGACCACCTCTACGCCAACGGGATCGTCGCCTACCCCTACACGACCGAGAAGCCCGTGGCGGTGCTCGGTGCCAAGTACCGCTGGGCGAGGTCGGCCGGTCTGCTCGGTTGATCACTTCCGGCGAGAGGGAAGGAGGCGTATCTTGCCGGACACCTAGCCGTCGGTGAAGCGGGGGAAGACACAGACGTTAGAAGCGCCGGGCGCGCGCGGTCGCGCCCGGCGGGGGACCAGGAGCCACCCCGTTCAGAGGGAACCGAAGTCAACGTTGACGAAAGAGAACTCTCATGACCGCAGCCTTACCGACGTACCAGGAGATCGTCGACGACAACGGACGCAAGTACCGGATCGGCGAGAGCCCGCACGACATCATGGGCCGCTCCCGAGCCTTCATGGTCTGGTTGCCGTGGATCGCCATGATGGCGGTCAGCGTGTTCGAATACGGCTGGGGAGCCGTCGAAGGAACACTCGAAGAGAAATACGGCTGGTCGCTGTCGGACGCGTTCTGGCTGGCCAGCATCTGGGCCGTTTTCCAGGCCGGGGTCGCGTTCCCGGCCGGGCGGCTGCGTGAGAAGAACATCGTCTCGGCCAAGACCGCCATGCTCATCGGCGCGGTCTGCTCCGGGGTCGGGTACTTCACCATCGCGCACAGCGGGAACCTGGTACTCGCGTTCATCGGGTACTCGGTGCTCGGCGGTACCGGCGCCGGGCTGGTCTACGCCACCTGCATCAACATGGTCGGCAAGTGGTACCCGGAGAAACGCGGTGCCCGCACCGGGTTCGTGAACGGCGGGTTCGCCTACGGTTCCGTGCCGTTCATCTACCTGTTCAGCGCGTTCCTCGGCCACGAGAACCTGACGATCACGCTCGACGCCATCGGCCTCTACATGCTGATCATCGTCGGGATCTGCGGGTTCCTGTTCAAGGACCCGCCGAAGAACTGGTGGCCGGCCGAGGTCGACCCCATCGCGTGGCTGAAGGGCAAGGCGACCGGCAACGCGAAGAGCCTGGAGAAGAACCCGCCGGCCGTCCGGCAGTTCACGCCGATGGAAGCGATCAAGACCGGCATGCTCCCGCTGATGTGGGTCACGCTGATCGTGATCGGCGGTGTGTCGTTGTTCGGCATCAACTTCCAGGTGCCGTTCGCCGAGGAGAGCCACTTCGGCGCGTTCGTCGCGGCGTCCTCGGCCGGCATCCTCGCGATCGTCAACGGCGTCGGCCGCGGCCTCGTCGGCTGGGCGTCGGACCGGATCGGCCGCAAGGCCACGCTGTTCTGGGTCCTGGTGATCGCGGCCGTCGCCCAGTTCGGCGTGATGTGGTCGGGCAACTCGCACAGCTTGTTCTGGTTCATGGTGTTCGCCGTTCTGACCGGGTTCGGCAGCGGCGCGTTCTACCCGCTGTTCGCCGCGCTCGTGCCGGACTACTTCGGTGAGAACCACAACGCCACGAACTACGGCCTCGTCTACAGCGCCAAGCTGATCGGTGGGGTCGGCGGTGGTGGTCTGGCCGCCGGCGTGATCGCGGCGTGGGGCTACACGGGTGCCTACATCCTGGCCGGCTGCATCGCGCTGCTGTCGGCCGTCATGGTCCTGTTCCTGCGTCAGCCGGGCCGCCGCGGCGGCACGACCTCGTCGGAGCAGGAGGGTTCGGGCCTCGTCGCGGAGGCCTCACCCGCCACCGGGAGCGCCGGCAACTGACGCCAGCCGGAGTACCCCGGGGATGAGGGCCAGGGAGTGAGGGGGCGGTTGACGCCCGCCCCCTCACTCCCTGGCTGCTTCGGGCCGCTCGTGGAACGCCTGACGCGTGCGTTCCGTGTGGTGGGCCATGATCTTCTCGGCCTTGTCGACGTCGTGCGCCGCGACGGCCTCGATCAGCTCGGCGTGCTCGTGCCACGCGTCGTGCCCGCGGGGCCGGGCGATCGGCGTGTAGTACCAGCGCACGCGGCGGTCGACGAGCCCGATCAGCTCGGCGAGCACGGCGTTGCCGGTGAGCTCGGTGAGGAACGCGTGCAGGTCGGCGTTGGCCGTGACCAGGCCCTCGCTGTCGTCGGCGGCCAGTGCCGCGAGCCCGGCGTTCTGCAGCTCCCACAGCCGGGCGATGTCCGCTTCGGTCGCGCAGCCCGCGGCCAGGCGCGCCGAGTGGGTCTCCAGGACCGCGCGGACGCCGAGCAGCTGGTCGGCCTCCTCGTCGGTGGGCATGTGCACGAAGGCGCCCTGCGCCGGCCGCAGGTCGACCCAGCCCTCGGTCTGCAGGCGTTGCAACGCTTCGCGCACCGGCTGGCGGCTCACGCCGAGGTACTCGGCGAGGTCGGCTTCGACCAGGTGCTGCCCGGGCTCGAGCGTGCGGTTGATGATCAGCTCGGCCAGCGCTTCGTACACGACCTGGCGCAGTGGCGCCGGCCGTTCCACGCGCTGGGCCGACTTGGCCGCGAGCGACCCCTTGGCCGTCCGCCGACCGGTGGGCCCGCGCTCGGGCAGGGGAGAGGCGGTCTGGGTCACGGGGCACCTCGTCGATCCGGAATACGCGTGTGGTCGGAGAGCTCGGAGTCCGCGTGAACGCGGGTACTCGCGATGCTGGAGCCAGAATACAGGTTTTGGTATGCAAAATCCCAACTCTTCGCCCTGTGGTCTGAATCTCACCCGAAGTGGATCAATCGGACCACCCGAAATGACCGCCGGCGCTGGGCTCTCGTGCTCCGCCCGGGTGTCATCGGCGAATTCCATGACCGGATCCTGGCGCTGAGTCAGATCGCGGGATACTGTATGCAATCGCTGTGTTCGACCGAGCGGGAGGCACACCATGCGGGTTGCTGTTCTGGGCGCGGGCGCGATCGGCGCCTACGTGGGTGCGGCCATGCACCGAGGCGGCACCGAGGTCCATCTGGTCGCGCGCAAGGCGCACCTCGAGGCGATGCGCGAACACGGAGTGCGGGTGCTCAGTCCTCGCGGAGACTTCACCGCGCATCCCCACGTGACCGACGATCCGGCCGAGATCGGCCCGGTCGATTTCGTCTTCCTCGGGCTGAAAGCCCATTCCTACCCGAGCAGCGGCGAGCTGCTCGCACCACTGCTGGGCCCCGACACCGCGCTCGTCGCGGCGCAGAACGGGATCCCGTGGTGGTACTTCCACGGCCTGACCGGGCACCCCCTCGAAGGCCACCGGGTCGAGACCGTGGACCCGGACGGCGAGACCAGCCGGGTGATGGCGGTCGAGCGCGCCATCGGGTGCGTCGTCTACTGCTCGACCGTGATCGAGGAGCCGGGCGTGATCCGGCACCTCGAAGGCACGCGCTTCTCCCTGGGCGAGCCGGCGGGCGGGGTTTCGCCCCGCTGCGTCGCGTTGTCGGAGGCGATGGTCGCGGGTGGCCTCAAGGCGCCCGTCGAGCCGAACCTGCGCGACGACATCTGGGTGAAGCTCATGGGCAACGTCGCGTTCAACCCGTTGAGCGCGCTGACGCGGGCGACGATGGCGCAGATGTGCGAGCACGAGGACACGCGCGAGCTCGTGGCCACGATGATGACCGAAACCCTCGCCATCGCCCGCGCGGCGGGCGCGAATCCCCAGGTCTCCGTGGAGAAGCGGATCGACGGGGCTTGGCGCGTCGGGCACCACAAGACGTCGATGCTGCAGGACCTCGAGGCGGGCAAGCCGCTGGAGATCGACGCGATCATCGGCGCCGTGGTCGAGCTCGCCGGGATCACCGGGGTGCCGGCGCCCGCGCTGCGCCACGTCCACGCGGCCATCGGCTTGCTGAACCGCACGGCCACCGCCGTGCCGGTCGGCTGAAACCCATCGCACCACCCGAGGAGAGACACCATGAAGCGCAGGAAGGACACCACGCCGTACGCCCGGCTGACCGAGCCGCTCGTCCGGGACTCCGGTGTACTGCGGCCGGCGACGTGGGAAGAGGCGCTCGACCGCGCCGCGGCGGGGTTCCGGAGCACGCTGGAGACGAAGGGCCCTGAGGCCTTCGGCATGTTCTCCTGCGCGCGGGCCACCAACGAGATGAACTACGTGGCCCAGAAGTTCACCCGCGCGGTGATGGGGACGAACAACGTGGACTCGTGCAACCGCACCTGCCACGCGCCGAGCGTCGCCGGTCTGGCGCGCGTGTTCGACAGCGGCGGCGGCACGTCGTCGTACGCGGAGATCGAAGACGCCGACGTGATCGTGATCTGGGGCGGCAACCCGCGGGAGGCGCATCCCATCTTCTTCCAGCACGTGCTCAAGGCCGTCCACAAGGGAGCGAAGCTCTTCGTGGTCGACCCGCGTCAGACCAGCACGGCGAAGTGGGCGCACCGGCAGCTGCAGCTCGAGGTCGGTACCGACATCCCGCTGGCCAACGCGATCGCCCGCGAGATCATCCACTCCGGACTCGCGAACACCACGTTCATCGAGCGGGCCACGGAGGGCTACGAGGAGTTCGCGGCTTCGGTGGAGCCGTGGACGCTCGAGGTTGCCGAGCAGGCCACGAAGGTGCCGGCCGAGCTGATCAGGGAGCTGGCCCACACCTACGCCCGCGCCGACCGCGGCCAGATGTCGTGGACGCTGGGCATCACCGAGCACCACAACGGCACCGACAACGTGCTGTCGCTGATCAACCTGTCGCTGCTGGCCGGGCAGGTCGGACGCTACGGCGCCGGCCTGAACCCGTTGCGCGGGCAGAACAACGTGCAGGGCGGCGGCGACATGGGCGCGATCCCCGACCGGCTGCCCGGGTTCCAGGACGTGCTCGACCCGGCCGTGCGCGCGAAGTTCGACGCGGCGTGGGGCTCGACCATCCCGCCGTACAAGGGCAAGAACCTCACGCAGATGCTCGAGGCCATGGAGGACGGCACGCTGACCTGCGTGTACGTGATCGGGGAGAACCCGGTGCAGTCCGAGGCCGACTGCGAGCACACGATCAAGCGCCTGTCGAACATCGAGCACCTGGTCGTGCAGGACATCTTCCTGACCAAGACCGCGCAGCTGGCCGACGTGGTGCTGCCCGCGTCCGCCGCGTGGTGCGAGAGCGACGGTACCTTCACCAACAGCGAGCGGCGCGTGCAGCGCGTGCGCAAGGCGGTGAACCCGCCGGCCGGTGCCCGCGACGACATCGAGCTGATCTGCGAGCTCGCCCGGCGCCTGGGCCACGACTGGCACTACAGCGGTGAGGACGGCCGCGAGGTGTGGGACGAGCTGCGCTCGCTCTCGCCGATCCACGCGGGCATGAGCTACCCGCGGCTCGAGGAGCTGGGCGGCATCCAGTGGCCGTGCTACAGCGAGAACACGCTCGAACCGTCGTACCTGCACGCGCGGCTGTGGGCCGAGGACCCGGCCGAGCGCGGCCGTCCGGCGCCGTTCACAGTGCTGCGCCACAGCCCGCCGGTCGACGTGCTCGACGACGAGTTCCCGCTGCGGCTCACCACGGGCCGGCGGCTCGATTCGTACAACACCGGCGTGCAGTCGGGCGGGTTCCCCTCGCCGCGCCGGCGCGGCGAGACGCTCGACCTGTGCTCGGCCGACGCCGCCCAGCTGGGTGTCGCCGAGGACGAGCTGGTGCAGGTCTCGTCGCGGCGCGGGGCGATCGTCGCCCCGGTGCGGATCGACGAGGGGCTGCGGCCGGGCCTGGCGTTCATGACGTTCCACTTCCCGGACGAGGTCGACGTCAACGTGATCACCATCGAAGCGACCGACCCGGTGGCGGGCACGGCCGAGTACAAGGCCGCGGCGATCCGCGTGGACAAGCTGCCCGCCGACGCGGTCGTGGGCTGAGGGGGCCGGGGATGGATCTCCAGTTCCTCGACGCGAAGGCCACCTTCGAAGAACGCGCGGCCGTGGACGCGTTGCCCGAAGGTGCGGCGCGGGACCAGCTGCTGCCGGCGCTGCACGCGGTGAACGACCGGGTGGGCTGGATCAGCCAGGGCGCGCTGAACTACATCTGCGAGAAGCTGCACGTGCCGCCGGCCGACGCGTACGGCGTGGCGAGCTTCTACTCGCTGTTCTCGCTCTCCGAGCGACCCGAACGCGTGGTGCACGTGTGCACCGACCTCGCGTGCCGCGTCAACGGGTCCGACACGGTGTGCGAGACGCTCACCGAGCACATCGGACCCGCGGGCAAGTCTCGCGGCGGGGTCACGTGGCTGCGCAGCCCGTGCCTGGGCGTGTGCGAGAGGGCGCCGGCGGCGCTGGCGTTCGAGGCCGGTGACCCGGCGGGCAGTGAGCTGCTCGCCCCGGCCACCGGTGCTGCGGCGGTGCTGGCGGCCCGCCGGTCACCGTCCACCGAGGAGGGTGCCGCGCCGGTGCTGCACCAGACGGATCGGTCGTCGTTGACGCTGCTGCACCGGGTCGGGGCCGTCGACCCGGAGAGCCTCGACGACTACCGGGCCACCGGTGGGTACGCGGCCCTGCGCAACGCGCTGCTGCTCGGCCCGAACGGCGTGATCCGCGAGGTGACCGACGCGGGGCTGATGGGCCGCGGCGGCGCCGCGTTCCCGACCGGGCGCAAGTGGCAGGGCGCGGCGAGCCAGCCCGCGTTGCCGCACTACCTGGTGTGCAACGCCGACGAGAGCGAGCCCGGCACGTTCAAGGACCGGGTGCTGCTGGAGGGCGACCCGTTCGCGCTGGTCGAGTCGATGACGATCGCGGGGTTCGCGACCGGCGCCACGTTGGGCTACCTGTACCTGCGCGGCGAGTACCCGCGGGCGCGCCGGCTGGTGCAGAACGCGATCGACGTCGCCCGTGAACGCGGGTTCCTCGGCACGGACATCATGGGGCACGCGGGGTTCTCGTTCGACATCGAGATCCGCCGCGGCGCGGGTGCCTACATCTGCGGCGAGGAAACGGCGATCTTCAACTCGATCGAGGGCTTCCGCGGGGAGCCGCGTTCGAAGCCGCCGTTCCCGACCGAGCAGGGGCTGTTCGGGAAGCCGACGGTGGTGAACAACGTCGAGACGCTGGTGAACGTGCCGCTGATCCTCACCGCCGGGTATGCCGCGTACCGGCGGATCGGCACGGAGAAATCGGCCGGACCCAAGCTGTTCTGCTTGTCCGGCAACGTGCGCAAGCCCGGCGTGTACGAGGTTCCGTTCGGCACCACGCTGCGCGAGCTGCTGGAGCTGGCCGGGGGCGTGCCGGAGGGCCGTGAGCTGCGGGCGGTGCTGCTGGGCGGCGCGGCAGGCGGGTTCGTGCGGCCCGACGAGCTCGACCTGCCGCTCACGATGGAGGACGCGCGCGCCGCGGGCACCACGCTCGGCTCGGGCGTGGTGCTGGCGCTCGACGACCAAGCCGACCTCGGGAAGTTCCTGCTGCGCATCGCGTCGTTCTTCCGCGACGAGTCGTGCGGGCAGTGTGTGCCGTGCCGGATCGGGACGGTGCGCCAGGAGGAGGCGGTGAGCCGCATCGTCGGCGGGCGCCGGCTGAGCACCGATGCCGACGATCTCGCGTTGCTGCGCGAGGTCGGGCAGGTGATGCGGGACTCGTCGATCTGCGGGCTGGGCCAGACGGCGTGGAACGCGATCGAGTCGGCTGTCGAGCGGCTGGGTGCGTTGAACGGAGTGGAATCGTGACGACCGACGACACCCTCTTTCCCGTGGAGGAGTCATGAGCATCGTAGAGCTGGGTCTGCCGAAGCGCCTGGTCGAGTTCACTGTGGACGGTCAGGCCGTCAGCGTGCCCGAGGGCGCCACGATCCTCGAAGCCTGCTCGGCGGTGGGCAAGGAGATCCCCACGCTGTGCTACGGCGACACGCTCAAGCCCGCCAACGCGTGCCGCGTGTGCATGGTGGAGGTGGAGGGTTCGCGGACGCTGGTGCCGTCATGCTCGCGCAAGGCCGAGCCGGGCATGGTCGTGCGCACGGATTCCGAGCGCACGAGGACCAGCCGCAAGGTCGTGCTGGAGCTGCTGGGCTCGGCGACCGACCTCTCGACCACGCCCGGCGTCGCCGAGTGGATGGCCGAGACCGGGGCCGACCCGGAGCGGTTCGGGCCGCCCGCGCCGCCGTCGGACGAGCGGGACCACGCGTTGCCGGGCGAGCACGAGCCCGTCGACGGGCTGACCGCGGCCACCGTGGCGCAGCCGGTCAAGGTGGACAACGCGCTCTACGTGCGGGACTACGGCAAGTGCATCCTGTGCTACAAGTGCGTGGACGCGTGCGGCGACCAGTGGCAGAACTCGTTCGCGATCTCCGTGGCCGGGCGGGGGTTCGGGGCGCGGATCTCCACGGAGTTCTCGACGCCGCTGCCCGACAGCGCGTGTGTCTACTGTGGAAACTGCGTCGAGGTCTGTCCCACGGGCGCGCTCAGCTTCAAGGCCGAGCACGACAAACGCGAGGACGGCACCTGGGACGAGTCCCGGCAGACGGAGACCACGACCGTGTGCACGTTCTGCGGCGTGGGCTGCAACCTGACGCTGCACGTGCAGGACAACGAGATCGTGAAGGTCACGAGCCCGCACGACAGCTCCGTGACCCACGGAAACCTCTGCATCAAGGGCCGTTTCGGCTGGCAGCACGTGCAGAACACCTGAGGGCGATCCCGAACCGCCCCTCCTGGACCCGCCGTTCCCCGTCCCGGCCTGCCTGCGCCCGCGGACGTGCGGGACGGCGGGTCCCGCACGCTCTGTTCCCCGCGGTTTTCCCCGAACGAAGGGGGCAATGGTGCCTTCTGTCGAAGAAATCTCCCGTACCGTGGCCGGCACCGTCGCGCCGGCCGCCGCCGAGTCCGACCGGCTCGCGCGGTTCCCGCGGGCGTCGGTGGCGGCGTTGAGCCGCAAGGGCGTGCTGGCGATGACGGCGTCGCGGCGGCTCGGCGGTGGTGGGCACGGGCTGGCCGAAGCCGCGCGGGTGGTCGAGGTCGTGGCGCGTTCGTGTGCGAGCACGGCCACGGTGCTGCGCTCGCACTTCGCGGCAGTTGCGGTGCTGGAGGCGCACGCCGACCAGTCCGTGCGCGCGGACCTCGCCGCGGGCCACCACCTCAGCACGCTGGCGCTCTCGGACGCAGCCCCCGGCAGCCGGTTGCTCGCGCCCGACGGGGTGGCCAGTGCCCACGGCGGTGTCGTCGACCTGGTGGGCCGGAAGGCGGGCGTGATCGCGGCGGGGGAGGCCGACAGCTACGTGTGGTCGACGCGGCCGGCGAGCGGGCGGGGAGCCGCGACGCTGTGGTTCGTGCCCGGCCACGCACCCGGGTTGTTCGTGCCCGCTCCGGGTGGTGGCTTGGGCCTGCGGGGCACGTCGGCCACGACCGTGTGCGCGGATCCCGTGCAGTTGCCCGAAAACACGATCCTCGGCCACGACGGCGAAGGCGCTGAGGTGGTGCTGGATCTGGCGCTGCCGTGGTTTCTCGGGCTGGGCGCGGCCGTGGCGCTGGGGCTCGCGGAAGCGGCGATCGAGCGGGTGGCCGGTTCCGACCCGGCACGGACGGAGCTCGCCCGGATGCGGCTGCGGGCGTCGGCTGTGCGGGTGCTGGCCGCCGACGCGTTCGCGACGTGCAGCTGGGACCCCGCCCACGCGTTGCCGAAGTTCTTCCACCTGTGGCTGGCCGCGGGGGAAGCCGTCACGGCGATCACCGAGGCGGCGCTGCGGCAGTCGTCGGCCTACCCGGGTGACTCCGTGCTCGAACGGTGCTTCCGCGACGCGCGGGCGCACTGCGCGCTGGAGCCGACCGTCGACACCGTGGTGGACCTCGCGGCCCGGGCCGATTGTGCCGTGGTGCCGGAACTGCACTCGGCGCTGTGACCCGCGTGCCCGTTGACCGAGTGCGCGTCGGGCCGCTAGTCTCGATATACGGAAGAAAGCTTCCACAATACGAAAATTGAGATCCGATGAGCCGAGGTATCCGATGACCGGTCCCGCCGGGGTGCGGCACTCGCTGCCCTACACCGCCAACCTGTCGATCCTGTTCACCGAGCTCCCGCTGCTCGAGCGCGCGCAGGCCGCTCGGGCAGCGGGCTTCACCGCGGTCGAGTACTGGTGGCCCTTCGACAGCGCCGACCCGCGGCCGGTCGAGGTCGAGAAGTTCGTGCGCTCCGTCGAGCAGGCCGGGGTGCAGCTGACCGGGCTGAACCTGTACGCCGGCGACATGGCGGCGGGCGAGCGCGGGCTCGTGTCGTGGGTCGGGCGCGAGGCCGAGTTCGCGGTGAGCCTGACGATCGCGATCGGGATCGCCGACCGCCTCGGTTGCCGCAGCTTCAACGCGCTGTACGGCAACCGGCTCGACGGCGTCGCACCGTCCGAACAGGACGAGCTGGCGCTCGAGCACCTGGCCACGGCCGCTTCTTCTGCGGCGAAGATCGGCGCGCAGATCGTGCTGGAGCCGCTTTCGGGCACGCCCGCGTATCCGCTGAAGACGGCGGCCGATGCCGTGGCAGTGGCCGACAAGCTGGGGCTCGACAACGTACGGCTGCTCGCGGACCTCTACCACCTGGCGGTGAACGGCGACGACCTCGACTCCGTGATCGCCGAGTACACCCCGCGCACCGGGCACGTGCAGATCGCCGACGCGCCGGGCCGGCACCAGCCGGGCACGGGGGCTCTGGACCTCGAGGGACACCTGGAAAAGCTGGCGGCGGCGGGCTACCGCGGACACGTGGGGATCGAGTACAAACCGGACGGTCCCACACTCGATTCGCTGGCCTGGCTGCCGGAAGAGCGAAGGGGAGACAAATGAGCAAGGTCGGCTTCATCGGTCTCGGCGTGATGGGCACGCCGATGGCCGCGCACCTGGCCGGTGCGGGACACGACGTGAGCGGCTTCGACCTGAGTGCCGACGCGCTGGCGAAGCTCACCGCCGCGGGCGGGCGCGCCGCCGCCGACGTGGGCGACGCGGTCGCCGAGGCGGACGTGGTGATCACGATGCTGCCCGACCACCCGCAGGTGGAGCAGGTCGTGCTGGCGCCGGGCGGGGTCCTCGACGTCGTCAAGCCGGGCACCCTACTCGCCGACATGAGCACGATCCGCCCCGAGACGTCGATCGCCGTCGCGAAAACCGGCACCGGCAAGGGGATCCGGGTGCTCGACGCCCCCGTGTCCGGTGGCCAGGCAGGCGCCGAGCAGGCGGCACTGTCCATCATGGTCGGCGGCGAGGCGGAGGACTTCGAGGCGGCCCGGCCGATCTTCGAGGCACTCGGCAAGACCATCGTCCACGTGGGACCCCACGGCGCGGGCCAGGTCGTGAAAGCCGCCAACCAGCTCGTGGTCGGCGGCATCTACGGCCTGGTGGCCGAGGCGATCGTGCTGCTGGAAGCGTCGGGGGTCGACGCCGGCACCGGCCTCGACGTCCTCGCCGGCGGCCTCGCGGGCAGCCGCATCCTGGAGCTCAAACGCAAGTCGATGGTGGCACGCCAGTTCCAGCCCGGCTTCCGCATCGACCTGCACCACAAGGACATGGGCATCGCGCTCGCCGCGGCGCGCCAGGCCGATGTCTCGCTGCCGATGACCGGCCTGGTCGCCCAACTCGTGGCCGCGGGGCGCGCGATGGGCCATGGTTCGCTGGACCACTCGGCGTTGCTGAAGGTCGTGGAAGGGTTGTCCGGCCGGTCGTCGGAGGAGGTCTGACGGGGCCCGCCTGGGGGTGCTGACGGGCGGGTTTGAGGTTTGCTGTTGTGGGCGGGTCCGGGAGTGCGGGATCCGCCCACAGCGGTGCTTGGTCGCGGGCCGGGCTGGGCCGCCCAGGAGCGGCGGGCTTGGCGGCGGTGAACGTCGGAGGTGGCGCGGTCTTCGGTCCGGCGTCGGGCCGGCGGGACCGCGGCATGGTCGATCCGCGGCTCGACGTCGACGAGCGTGTGCGCACCGTTGCGTTCGGATGACTTGTGTGTGGGCGAGGGCATCGGCTGGTGCTGCTGAGGGAGAAAATCGGCAGGGCGATGAAGGTGGTGCCCAGCGACACGAGGTCGGCCACGAGCTCGCCGTCCTCGGTGAACACCACCGTGCCCGCCGGCACCTTCATCTCGAGCGCCTCGCCCGCGGCGCCGTTGCGGTTGCTGCCCATGCCCAGCCGCGTGTGGTGGCCGGGTCATGCTCGGCGATGCTCGGCGGCACCACCGGCGCCGGACGGACGGGGCCGGCGGGCGCGGCGGCGGTGAGGCTGTGGAGGTGGCGGGTGGCGTCGCCGTCGAGGCCGAGCTCGCGGGCGAGCGCGTCGAGCACCTGAGCGGACGGGTTCTGGTCGCGGCCCTGCTCCAGGCGCATGTAGTAGTCGCTGCTGATGCCCGCCAGCAGGGCCAGCTCCTCGCGGCGCAGGCCGCGCACCCGCCGTCGCCCACCCGCGGGCAGGCCGACGTCCTCGGGGGCGACGAGCTCGCGCCGCGCTCGCAGGTAGTCGCCGAGGAGGTTGGCCATGCTGCGCAGTCTAGGAGAGCGCGGCCAGCAGTCCGAAGTAGACGGCGCCGCCCACGACCGCGCCCACGAAGACGCCGCTGGTCACCTCGGCCGCGGTGTGGTCACCCAGCTCCACCCGCGACCACGCCACCCACGCGACGAACGGTGCCAGCAGGAGCAGCCACGGCCCGTACACCCACACCAGCATCACGGTCGCGCCCGCCGCGACCTCGGCGTGGATGGAGATCTTGAACTTCAGCCCGAACGTGATCGCCACCGCCACCACCAGGCACGCCAGCTCGGCCGCCGTCAGCGCGATCAGCTCCCGCGGCGCCCCGCCGACGATCAGCACCACGAACCCGGCCGCCAACGAACCCAGGCACACCGCGAACGGCACCACCCGCCCCGCGCGGTTCGTCACGTGGTACCCGTCCCACTTCCCGCGCCGCGCACCCCGGACGATCACCGCCATCGGGATCAGCGACCCCGTGACGCCCACCACGAGGCCCCACAGCACCGTCGCCCCGATCCGGTGGCCGGTCACCTGCCACGCCACCGCGAGCGGCAACCCGAGCACCCACACCCACGGCGCCAGTACTTCCGTGGCGGCCCTCGCCGCCCCGCGCCGAACTCCACCGGACGACGACACGATCGCGGACATCGCTCTCCTTGTTTTGTGGTGTGGCCTGGAGATCTTACGGCGCGGGCCGTTTCCGCTGTCACCCGGTTCAGGGCCTACCCAATAGATCAGTTGTCGATGTACTATTCACCGGTGCTGAGCTGTGAAACCCGTGAATCGGCCCTGGCCCGCGTCGGCCGCGCCCTGGCGGACCCGACGCGGTGCCGCATCCTCGTCGCGCTCCTGGACGGCGTCGCGTACCCGGCCCAGCTGGCCGAACAGCTCGGCCTGAGCCGCTCCAACGTCTCCAACCACCTCTCCTGTCTGCGCGGCTGTGGCCTCGTCCTGGCGACGTACCAGGGCCGCCAGGTCCGCTACACCCTCGCCGACCCGCACCTGGCCCGAGCGCTGACGGAACTCACGAGGGTCGTCCTCGCCGTCGCCCCGACCCCGGACTGCGCCGAGGAGGACTTGCCGGCCGCCGAGGTAACGCGATGAATTCGGAGGCTCGCCTCGACCGCCGGTCTGCCGGCGGCGCCGGCTGCTGCGGCTCGGTGCTGACATCTGGGGCACGCGGGCCGATCGCTTCCTCGGGCAGCTGCTGCTCGCCTGACTCTCGGCCCGGCTCCGCGGTTGCCCACCCGGAGCAGCGCGGGCCGGCGGTGGCGGCTGAGCCCCGGCCCGTCCCGGCGGCATCGGACGACCGCAGCCGTACCGAGGCAGATTCGACCGAGTGCTGCGGGCCTGTACCGCGGCGCGAGCTCGGACCCGACCCGGCGACTTCCGAGGGGCAACGAGAGGTGGCAGCGTCGGTCGACTGCTGCGATGCCGCCGCGCGTTCGGATCAAGAGCGCGAGTCGGTGCGGTCGGAAGAGCGACCTGGATCGGGTGCATCCGATGACTGTTGCGACGTCTCGGTGGGTTCGAGTGAGCGCGGGGAAGCAGCGGAGGCGGGGGAGCGGCGGCCGGTGCCGGTGCGCCATCTGCGGTCGGGACAGGCCAGTTCGGGCTCCGGGGCGGCAGGTGACTGCTGCGAGGCCTCGGCGGGTGCGGGTGAACGCCGAGAACCGATGGTGGCGGCGGAGCGCCGGCGGGTGCTGGCGCGGCGCGTGCGGTGGTTGGTGGCGGGGACGATCGCGTACAACGTGGTGGAGGCCGGGGTCGCGTTGGTGGCCGGGGAAGCGGCGGGCTCGGGGGCGCTCGTGGGGTTCGGGTTGGACTCCGTGGTGGAGGTGGCCTCGGCGGCGGCCGTGGCCTGGCAGTTCGCCGGGGTGGATCACGAGAGGCGTGAGCGGGCGGCGTTGAGGGTGATCGCGGTGTCGTTCTTCGCGTTGGCGGCCTACGTGGTCGGCGATGCGGTGTGGGCGCTGGCGAGGGGGAGCGAGGCGGGGCATTCGACCGTGGGCATCGTGCTGGCGGCGGTGTCCCTGGTGGTCATGCCGGTGCTCTCGGGCGCGCAGCGCAGGGCCGGCCGCGAGCTCGGCTCGGCGAGCGCCGTGGCCGATTCGAAGCAGACCCTGCTGTGCACCTACCTCTCGGCGGTGTTGCTGGCCGGGCTGCTGCTCAACACGCTGTTCGGCTGGTATTGGGCGGACCCGGTCGTCGCACTGATCATCGCGGTCGTCGCGGTGCGGGAGGGGCGCGAGGCCTGGCGCGGGGAGCACTGTTGCTGAGCGCGCCTCAGCCCGCGGTCTCGCCCGAGCCACCACTGCAATCCCCGCAGTACCACCGCGAAGGTGACGAACAGGCTCACCAGGAGCACCGAACCGGCCAGATCACTCATCGCACACCCGCTTTCCACGCGTCACCCTGACAAACCTCAGGGTGCGGCGGCGCGGCCCGATGTGCGCTCGGCGCTCACGCTTCCTTGACGGCCGCGGGAACGACGTTGACGTCGCGCGCCGGGTGCGCGTGGATCAGCGCCCGCGCGAGCCGCGGCAGTGCGGCCGCCATGCGCTCTTCCGCGGCGTGCGCGATGCCGTGCGCCTCGGCGAGCGTGCGGCTCGGGTCGACCGACACCTCCGCCTCGCCGGCGAGGGTGTGGCCGATCCAGCGCAGCCGCACGACGTCGACGCTCAGCACGCCGGGCGTATGGGCCAGTGCGTTTTCTGCGTCGTCGAGCAGGTGCGGGTCGACGGCATCGAGCAGCCGCCCGAACACCTCGCGCGCGGCGTCGCGCAGGACCAGGACGATCGCCACCGTGATGAGCAGGCCCACCACCGGGTCGGCCCACGTCCAGCCGACGAGCGCCCCGCCGGCCGCGAGCACCACGGCGAGGCTGGCGAAGCCGTCGGTCCGCGCGTGCAGCCCGTCGGCGACGAGCGCCGCCGACCCGATCCGCCGCCCCACGCGGATGCGGAAGCGCGCGACGACCTCGTTGCCGGCGAAACCGATCACCCCGGCGAGCGCCACCCAGCCCGCACCCGTCATGGGCCGCGGGTTCAGGAGGCGATCGATCGCCTCGAACCCCGCGAGCGCCGCGGACCCCGCCATCACGAGGAGGATCACCAGCCCGGCGAGATCTTCGGCACGTCCGAGGCCGTGCGTGAACCGGCGCGTCGCCTGCCTGCGCGCGAGCAGGAACGCAACGGCCAGCGGCACGGCGGTGAGCGCGTCGGCGAAGTTGTGCAGCGTGTCGCCGAGCAACGCCACCGACCCGGTGAACGCGACGACCACCAGCTGCGCGACCGCCGTCACCAGCAGGCCGGTGAACGACAGCCACAACGTCCGCATCCCCGCACGGCTCGCCTCGAGCGTGTCGTCGATGCGGTCCGCGGACTGGTGGCTGTGCGGCTTCAGGGCGTGGAGGAGCCCGTGGCCGTGTCCGTGGGTGTCCATGCCCGGCACGGTAGCAGAACGAATGAAGATGTGTTCATGTCTCCTGTGGTGTTCTAGTCTCCTCTCCATGGGACACGGGGTCGAAGGACGTCGCCGCCCCGGCGGCCCGCTGGACGCGACCACCGCCGCCGCGGTGGCCACCACGTTGCAGGCACTCGCCACCCCGAGCCGGTTGCTGATCCTCAGCGCGCTGCGCGAGCAGCCCCTCGCCGTGGGGGATCTGGTGGCGGCGGTCGGGATGGAGCAGTCGGCCGTGTCGCACCAGTTGCGGTTGCTGCGGAATCTCGGGTTGGTGGTGGGGACCCGCAACGGCCGCAGCATCGTGTACAGCCTGCACGACAATCACGTTGCCCAGTTGCTCGATGAAGCTGTCTATCACAGCGAGCATCTGCGGCTGGGAGTTGCGGATCGCGCGGGTGAGGCCGGCTAGCTGTTGCGGGTCGTGACGTTGGTGTCGGCTGGTGGGGCCTGAAGATGGGGACGGGTCTTTCGGCGGCAGGATGAGAAGTGCGACCCACTCG
>NZ_JBSGDT010000029.1:0-95837 GCF_053602515.1 Amycolatopsis sp. NPDC004368
CCCCCCGGATCATGGGTTCGACTGGGGGCGTTAGTCATGCCGGGTCTGGTGACCACAGCTCCTTGATCAGGAACTACGAAAAAGGTAACGGGGGGCCTGGCCCAGGTCGAATCGCACGTTCGAGGCGCCGGTCGTCGCGGCCAGGCCGGCGACGTCGAGGACGCCCATGGGTTGCGCGTCGAAATCGGGCAGGCCGGTGCGGGACACCGAGCGGATGTTGTCGGCCTGGACCAACCAGTCCCACTGGCCGTCGCGGCGGACCAGGCTCGGGGTGAAGAACGCGCCGCTGTCGTCGGCGGTCATCGTGCCCGTGGCGTCGGCCGGGTCGAAGAGGGCGGACAGCTCGATGGTGTCGACCCGGGCGAACTCCCGTGCGGCGGTCAACGCCGCGTACGTGGTGGCGCCGGCTTGCAGTGCCCCAGCAGCAGCGCGGGTTTGCGCGCCATCGAAGCCGCGGCGAGCGCGGTGGGGCCGACGTTGTCCACCTTGCGCACGATCCCGATGTGCGCGGCGCCGGCGCGCAACGCCGCGAGAAGCAGGTCGTCGTGCGGATCCTGCACCATCGAGATCACCAGGTCGACGGCGCCGGCCGCGGCCATCGACGCCTCGGCGTCGGCGATGTCGAACCGCACGACCTCGGCTCCCACTTCACCGGCCAGCGGACGGCCGGCGTCGGGGGACCGCCCGCCGAGAACGATCTCCAGGTCGTGGCCCGCCGCCCGGAGGTGCCGGGCCACCCAGCCTCCGACCAGTCCGTAGCCGCCGACGATCAGCACCCGAGTCATGTCCACCTCACCTTTCCGTAAGTTACTAGTAGTAAGTTACCACTCATAACTTAAGTGGTTCAAGGTGCGGCTCGGTGCCCAGGACTTCGACCTGGGACGGCGACCAGCCCGGCTCGCCTCGGTGGACGAAGGCGACCCAGGTCGCGTGGGTGCGCCTCGCCGGCTCCGCCGGCAGCGGGTCCGGCCCGAGAAGGCCCTTCGCGCCACGCAGTGCCGGCAGGTCGAGCCGAGCGAAGACGAACGGGGGCTCCACGCGGTGGCAGGCACCGAGCCGACCGTCCACAGCGGACGAACGCATCGGTGATCAACCGCGCGGTGAGCTCGCCTCCGGTTGCGCGGTGCTTGCGGCTCCGCGACCCGTCGGCGGACAGCCGACAGCAGGGCCTGCTCCGATCCCGCGTCGCCGGACGGGGCGGTGTACAGGTTCGCCTCCTCTGCGTTCGTCTCGATCAGCAGGTCGATGCCGGCGCCGGCGCCCGCGCGGACCGCGTCCGAAGGCCGGGCGGGCAGGAGTTCGCCGTCCAGCACGGGTTCGAGCGGGCTGTTCGCCAGGGCTCGGTCGACGAACGCGTGGTCGGCGTGCTCGATCGGTCCCCTCGCGTCGGCCGCTTCGAGCAGCCGGTCCTCGGTGAGCTCGGCCAGGACCGCCGCGCTCGCGAGCGCCCCGAAGGCCCGGCCGCGTCAAGCGTGAGGTGCAGCGACAACGGCAGCAGCCGCAACAGCAGAGCGCCGACCGAGTCGAACCGGAAAGTGCCGCGGCACGGGTCCAGCTCGAACGCCCCGTGTCGCGGGCTGGGCGCCGTCGTCACGTGGTGCGCCTCGCCGTCCGTGACCAGCAGCAGGTCGCCGCGGCCGAGCTCGGCCGAGCCGGACGCGGTGGTCACCGTGCAGGTGCCGGCGAGCGACCGGCGCTCGCTTCGTGACTTGAGTGTCAAGGTGGGTCGGTCAGGACCACCGCGGCAGGAGTTGGCCGCGTCGCACGAGTTCTGATCGCAGACGGGTTCGCTTCTCGTGTGCCGGCTCTTCGGTGATCGCGAACCGGGGCACGAAAATCGTCGGAAGGCGGCAGTTCCATCGGCCGAGGCAACCGGATGCCGGGTTCGCGCGTGGGATGGGCATGACGACCACAACGCCACGCCTGTTGGACGAGGACTGGTGGGATGCGCTGCCCTACGCGGTCCGGCGTCGTGACCTCCGCGGGGCCGGCGCGAAAAGGCCGCTGCCGGATCCGCCCGCGTGGCAGCGGATCTGCGCGATCGCGGTCGATCTCGTGCTGCACCTGACGGTCGCGATCGTGCTCCTGGCCGTGGCCGGAATCGACCTGCCGGACCTGGTGGTGCTGATCGGGTCGTACGTCGGGGTGTCGTTCGTCCACCGGGTCGTGCTGCAGTGGTGGTGGCGCGCGACGATCGGCCGGGCGCTGTTCGGATTGCGCAGCGCGGTGGCCACGGGGGCGAGGCCGCGCTTCGGGGCGCTGCTCACGCTGTGGGTCTTCCAGGGGCTCGTCGCGGCGACTGGCGTGCTCGGTTAGCACACCGAGGCCGGAGATCCACTGTGGACAGATACGTTCCCGAGGTCGGGTGCGCCGAGGACCTCTCCGCTCGTCGGCGACGGCGCGCCGTTCGGCATCGGTTGCCCACCGCTGGTTCGGAGGTGGTTGCGGTGGGGGTGCCGCGGTGAAGATGATCGTGCGGGCTGCTTTTCGCGCGGTCGCGGCAGCGGCCGGGTGGTGCGGCCGCACCGTCCACTGTGAAGTGTCGAGAAGGGATTCCGATGCACCGTCTCACTGTGCTCTACCGTCCGCCGGTCGACCCGGAGCACTTCCGGGAGTACTACGTCAGCACGCACCTGCCGTTGGCCGCGAAGCTGCCGGGGCTGATCCGGTCGGACTACTCGATGCAGGTGTCGGCGCTCGGTGAGGAGAACCCGTACTTCGCGGTGTTCCACGGTGACTTCGAGTCGGCCCAGGCGATGACCGCCGCGCTGGAGTCCCCGGAGGGGCAGGCCGTGGCGGGCGACGTGGCGAACTACGCGACCGGCGGCGTGGAGATGATCCATTACCCGTTGGCCTGAGCCGAACCGCACACCCCGGTCGCCGCGGACGGCATTGCGCTGCGAGCTCCACCGCGTGCGCACCGGGCGCCCGGCGAGCCGAGTCGTGACGGCCGGGAGTCACCCGGCCGTCACGACGGGGGGTTCTTCTCCAGCACCGAGCGCAGTTCCCCCAGCAAACCGTCGGGGTCGGTGCCGAACATGGCGGCGTCCACCTTTTCCACGGCCCGCACCGCTTTGCCGACCAGGTCGAGGCCTTCCGGGGTGAGCCGGACGAGTTTGGCGCGCGTGTCAGCGGTGTCGACGGTGCGGGTGAGCAGGCCTTTGGCCTCCAGGCGGGCGATGACCTGAGAGGTCATCTTGATGTCGGTGCCCGCCTGGGCGGCCAGCGTCTGCTGGCGCGGTGTGGTGCCGTGGCTTTCGAGCCACCAGCAGCACGCCAGCAGCACGAACTGCACGTGGGTCAGGTCGAGCGGCTCGAGGGTGAGCCGGATCCGCCGTTGCCACGCGAGGGTGACGTGCCAGAGCAGGAAGCCCGGGCTTTCACCCGGGCCGGAAAAGCGGGTCATCGCGCGGCGGCGCCGGTGCGTTCCGCGAAGGCGAGCAGGTCGGCCATGGCCACGGGGAAGTCTTCGCTGATCTGCGGGCCCAGTTCGGGCGCCATCGCCGCGGCGCCGGGGCCGTCGATCTCGAGGCGGTGGGTCACGGTGGTGCCGCCGTCGGCGCGACGCACCAGCGTGTGGCGGAAGCGCAGGAGCACGTCGCCGAAGCTGGTTTCGTCTTCGTACACCTCGTTTTCGACGAGTTCGGTGATGCGCGAGCGGAACGTGTCCTGGCCCTGCGGCGTGACCGAGACCTCGGTGCCCTTCGCGAACGGGCCGTGCAGCTCGAACTTGTCGCTGCGCTCGCTGAGCCGTTCGCCGCTGTGCAGAGCGCGCAGCGCCGCCCACACCGCCTCGGGAGCGGCAGTGGTGTCGGCGGAGTGGTCAGTGGTCCACATGGGAAGTCCCTTCCAGTTAGTCTGTGCGTAGACTATCTGCGCGCAGACTGATTGCCAAGGCCGGGGTCACGCGTAGCAGTCGGGGAGCCGGCCGCCGTTGTAGGCCACCATTTCCCCGAACACGCTCGCCACGTCGAGCGGCGCGCCCGGCTCCGCGCCACCGAGTTCGGCGTACGCGCGGTGCAGGTTGCCGACGACGCGTTCGGCGTCGAGCAGACCGGCGAACTCGCCGAGGTCCAGCTCGCGCGCCGCCTCGGCGGGGGCCTGGCCGTGGTCCGCCGCGTCCGCCGCGGTGCTGCAGTCGATCGGGGCGCGGTCGTGAGCGCCGTCGTCGTCACCGGCATCGGCGCGATCGCCCAGGTCGCCGGCAAGGGCCTGATGGGCCGGGTGATGAGCACGGTGGGCATGGCGCTGGTGCTCGGGCCCGCGATCGGGCCGAGCCTCGGTGGTTTCCTCATCGCGCACGCGTCGTGGCCGTGGCTGTTCGTGATCAACGTGCCGGTGGGCCTGGTGGGGCTCTGGTTCGGTTCGCGGGTGCTGCCGAAGCAGGCGGGGGGACAGCGTTCGCCGTTCGACGTTCCGGGGTTCGTGCTGATCGGGCTGGGCCTGCCGGTGCTCACGTACGTGATCAGCCAGTCGGGTGCCGCGGCCGGACCTTCCGTCGGCTGGCTCGTCGTGCTGGGTGTGGCCGGTGCCGCGCTGCTGGTGTGGTTCGCGGTGCGCTGCGCGCGGCGGCCGGAAAGCCTGCTGCGCGTGCGGCTGTTCGGCAACCCGGTGTTCGCCGCGGCGGCGTTGTCGAGCTTCTGCGCCGGGTTGCTGCAGTTCGGTGTGCTCGTGGTGTGGGCGCTGTACTTCCAGTTCGTGCGCGGCTACAGCCTCACCGAGGCCGGGGTGGCGATGATCGGGTTCGCACTGGGGTCCGCGGCGCTGCCGGTCGCGGGCCGGCTCACCGACCGCTGGGGCGGCGGGGCCGTCGCGTTCGGCGGGGCGGTGCTGAGCGTGGCCGCGCTCGTGCCGGTGGTGGTGCTGCCCGGCGGAGCGGATCTGTGGGTGCTCGAGATCTTGCTGGTACTGCTGGGAATCGGCAACGCGTTCTCGGTGGTGCCCTCGTCGACGGCGGGCTACACCGCGATCGAACCGGCCGCGATCCCCGACGCGGTCACCCAGATCAACATCCTGCTGCGGTTCGGCGGCGCGGTGGGCACGGCGCTCGTCGTGGCCGTGCTCGGCGCCCCGGCCGCCGGGGTGGCCGCACCGCCTTCGCCGTGCTCGCCGCGGCAGCTCTCGTCGCGGCTGCCGCCGCCGCGTTGTTGACCGTGACCGGGCGCCGGGCCGCGGTGTGATCGAGGAGGTTCCGATGGGTGAAGTGCTCGAACTGCCGGCCGCCGCGCCGTTCGACTTCGAGGCGAGCCTGCGCTTCATCACGCGGTTCCCCGCGATGACCGGGGAACAGGGCAGCACCGGCGGCGTGCTGGTGAAGGCACTGCGCGAGGCCGGCACGGTCGTGGGCGTCCACCTGTCGGCGGCACCCGGAGGATTGACCGCGCGGCTGTACTCCGCGGAACCCCTGTCGTCCGAAGCCCGCGAGGCGCTCCGCGACCGGCTGACGTTCTTCCTCGGCCTGGACGACGACCTCGGTGAGTTCTACTCGGTGGCCGCCGGCGACCCGCCGTTCGCCGCGGTGGTGAAGAAGCTGCACGGGTACCACCAGGTGAAGTTCCCGTCGCCGCTGGAAATGCTGTGCTGGTCGATCCTGTGCCAGCGCGTGCCCATGCCCGTGGCGCGCGGCATGAAACGCGCGATCGTCGACGCGTGCGCCAACACGATCGACATCGACGGCACCACCCACCACGCTTTCCCCGATCTCACCCAGCTGCTCGCGTTCGACGAGTCCCGGTGGCAGGAGCTGATCGGCAACAGCCGCAAGGCGGGGTACCTGCACCGCGCCCTGCCGCAGTGGGCGGAACTCGACGAGCCGTTCCTGCGCCACGGCCCCTACGACGAAGTCCGCGAGGCCCTGCTGGCCCTGCCGGGCATCGGCCCGTGGTCGGCGACGTTCATGCTGATCCGCGGACTCGGCCGCATGGAACACATGGATCCGGACCGGGAAGCGCTGAAGGCTGCGGCGCGTGTTTACGGCACCGCGGTGAACGAGGACGATTTTCGGCGGCTCGCGGATCGGTATGGGGTGTGGCGGGGGTATTGGGGGCACTACCTGCGGGTCGGGAGCTGAAGCGCCTGCCGCGGGCGGACTTCGGCGGCACGGGTGGTTTGCGGAAGTCGCAGCACCAGGTCGGCCTCGGCGCCCGCCACCCGGATGACGTCCACCGGCGCGGTGTTGTCCGCGAAGGCCGCGACGAGTGCTGCCGTCAGCACGGTGGGGGCCCAAGCGGCTGGTGATTCGTGCTGCCCGCCGCGTTGTCGGTGGCCGTCGTCAAACCGGCGCGACGCGGCGGAGTTCACCGCAAAACGGGCATCCAGCCCAAGAAGCACATCGCCCTCAAGGCCTTGACGCGGTCGAATACAGCAGCGTATTCATGATTGTATTCACCGCGGACGAGGAGGCCGAGATGCCAGAGACACGAACGATGTCCCTGGCCGAACGGGCCGTGCTCGCGCTGCGGGAACTGGTCCACGACGGCGTGCTGCTGCCGGGTCAGCCGATCCGGCAGGCGGCGATCGCGGAGCAGCTGGGGATCAGCCGCGTCCCGGTGCGGGAGGCGTTGAAGAACCTCGAAGCCGAAGGTCTCGTCGAGCCCTCGCCCAGCGGTGGGTTCGTGGTGGCGCGGCTGTCCGCCGACGAGCTGAGCCAGATCTACCTGATGCGGCGGCTGCTGGAAACCGAGCTGCTGCGCCGGATCACCTCGGTGCCCGAGGCCGAACTCGCGGCGCTCAGCGAGCTCAACGGCCGCATGGCCGAGCTGATCGACAACCCCTCCCGCGAGCTCAGGCACCTCAACCGGGAGTTCCACTTCCGGATCTTCCGGTTGTCCGGCCTGGACCACGTCGTCGCCGAGACGGCGCGGCTGTGGGACAAGACCACGCCCTACCGGCTGGTCTACAGCACCGAGCGCGCCGCCAGGGTGCGCATCGTGGACGATCACGAGAAGCTCATCGGCGCGCTGCGGCGCGGCGATGTCGACCGGTTGATCCAGTCCATGGACGACCATCGGGGCACCGGCGAGCAGAACGTCGTCTCGGTGCTCTCCCACCCCCACCGGTAGCGCCCCGGGGACCCGCGACACCGGTGTGCACGCCGGTGCGTCCCACCCTGCCCTCGGCGCGCCGCGACGTGTGCAAGGAGGCACCGTCATGACCTCTGCCCACCCTCGGTCCGCACAACTTGCCCCGCCGGAAGCCCGCAGCAGCAACGGTTACGTGACCTTCGTGGTCGTGCTGTCGTTCCTCGCCTGGGCCCTGGTGTCGATGGACAACGTGATGCTCGGCGTCGCCGTGCCCGCACTGGCGCCGGCGCTGCACCTGTCACTGTCCACAATAGAATACCTGGTCGGCGTGTTCTCGTTCGTCACCTTCGCCGCGCCGGTGCTGGCCGGACGACTGATCGACCGGATCGGGCGCCGCGCCAACTTCCAGCTTTCCCTGGTCGGCACCGGAGTTTTCGGCGGGCTGACCGCGCTGGTGGCCAACGCGTGGCAGTTCATCGTGGTGCGGCTGCTGGTCTCGACCTCCTACGGCCTCACCGAACCGGTGATCAACACCCTCGTCGCCGAAGAAGCGCCCCGCCACCGCCGCGGTGTGCTGATGGGGCTCGTGCAGGCCGGCTACCCGCTCGGCGCCGGCGTGGCGGGCACGATCGCCGCGGTGCTGCTGCCCGCCCACGGCTGGCGGCCGCTGTTCTACCTCGCCTTCGCGCCGCTGCTGCTCGTGCTCGTGGCCGGCTGGTTCCTGCGCGACTCCGCCCGCTTCAAGCAGGTCAAGGCAGCGACCGCGCGCCACGCCGTGGAGCACAAACCGGGGTGGCGCAAGCTGTTCACGCCCGAGCAGCGGCGGCAGACGATCGTCACCAGCCTGTTCGGGTTCTGCATCAACGGCGGGATCGGGTTGATCATCGGCGTGGTCACCACGTACCTCGTGCACGTCGACCACCTCTCGCTCGGCTCCGCGGCCTTCCTGTTCGGCCTGAGCAACTGGGTCGCGCTCGGCAGCCAGGTCCTGGTGGGCTGGCTCGCGGACCACGTGCCGTCGAAGTGGCTGATGACCGGCTACTCGGTGCTGGCCGCGGCGGCGCTGGCGTTGCTCGCGATCCCCGGTCTGTCGTTCACCACGGCGACGGTGAGCCTGGTGGCGTTCGGGTTCTTCGGCAACGGCACGTTCGGCTGCTACACCCGCTACACCACCGAGTCCTACCCGACCGAGCTGCGCGGCACCGGCACCTCGTTCTCGCTGGGCTGCTCGTTCCTGACGCTGTCGTTCATGCCGATCATCGGCGGCGCGCTCATCGACTCGGCGGTCCCGGCCGCGATCCCGCTGATCTCCGCCGCGCTGGTGCTGATCGGCGCCGGGGTCATGGCGTGCGGCAAGAGTTTCGCGCCACGCCGGGACCTCGACGAGCTGACCCCCTCGAAGCTGCTGACCGACTAGAGGAGCCCGCATGGCGGACCTGGAGTACACGAAATCCGACGGCATCGGCACGATCCTGCTGAACCGCCCGCACCGCAAGAACGCCTTCACCCACGAGATGATCGACGAGTGGGCGCGGATCCTCGTCGACGCGCGCACCGACCCGGACGTCCGCGTGATCGTGCTGACCGGCGCGGGTGACGCGTTCTGCTCCGGTGTCGACTTGTCGTCGATGTCAGGTGAGCGCACTCCGCTGCAACGCAAGACCCAGCTGTCCGAACGCATCCACCGCATCCCGTTCGCGCTGGAGGACCTCGACAAACCGGTGATCGCGGGGATCAACGGCGTGGCCGTCGGAGCGGGCATGGACATGGCGCTGATGTGTGACCTGAGGATCATCGCCCGGTCCGCGCGGCTGTCGGAGGGCTACATCCGGGTCGGGCTGGTTCCCGGCGACGGCGGTTGTTACTACCTGCCGAGGCTCGTGGGGCAAGCCAAGGCGCTGGAACTGCTGCTGACCGGCGACTTCATCGACGCCGAGGAGGCCGCGCGTCTCGGCATCGCCAACCACGTCGTGGACGACGACGAGCTGCCCGCGGCGGTGCACACGCTCGCCCGCAAGCTCGCCGACGCCCCGCCGATCGCGGTGCGCACCATCAAGCGGGCCGTTTACCAGTCCGCGCGCAGCGACCTGCGCACCGCGCTCGACCTGATCTCGTCGCACATGGCGGTGGTGACGTCCACGCAGGACTCGGTTGAGGCGCTCGCCGCGTTCAAGGAGAAACGGCCCGGCGCCTACGTCGGCCGCTGACCAGAAAGGAGCACCCTTGTCGTTCCAGGGTTTCGACCTGCCGGAAGACCTGAAGATGCTGTCGGACACGATCGCGGAGTTCGTGCGGGACGAGATCGTGCCCGCCGAGTCGTCCGTGCCCGGCGACGAGCGCTCGATCCCGGCCGAGCTGCTGGCACCGTTGCAGAAGAAGGCGCGCGACGCCGGGTTCTGGTGCCTGGAGGCGCCGAAGGAGTTCGGCGGCGGCGGGCTGAGCACGTTCGAGGGCACGGTGCTGGCCGAGCAGATGGCCAAGCACCGCTACAGCTTCCCGTCGCCGGGCGGGGGTGTGTTCGGGATCGAGCCGCCGGTGGTGCTGTACAAGGGAAGCCCGCACCAGATCGAGAAGTACGTGGTGCCGACGATCGAGAACGCGTGGTCGGCCTTCACCGCGATCAGCGAACCGACCGGCGGCTCGGACCCGGCCCGCGCGATCCGCACGACCGCGACCCGCGACGGCGACACCTACCGCATCAACGGGCACAAGCTCTGGACCACCGGCGCGGACTCCGCGCGCTACGGCATCGTCTACGCCCGCACCGACCGCGCCGCCGGCCGCAACGGGATCAGCGCGTTCATCGTCGACGGCGAGGTTCCCGGGATGACCGTCACCGGCGTTCCCGTGCTGCGCGATCACTGGACCACGGAGGTGGTCTTCGACGACGTGGTGGTGCCGGTGGAGAACCTCGTCGGTGAGGAGGGACAGGGGTTCGGGCTGGCGCAACAATGGCTGGTGCGCGGCCGGCTGCGCTACGCGGCGCAGGCGATCGGGGTCGCCGAGGAAGCGGTGCGGATCGCGACCGAGTGGGCCAAGTCGCGCGAGACGTTCGGCGCGCTGCTGGCGACCCGGCAGGCGGTGCAGTTCGCCATCGCCGACGCGCGGGTGCGCATCACCGCGGCCCGGCACCTGACGTGGGACGCGGCCTGGGACGCCGACCAGGGCCGCGACGCGCGGACGAAGGCGTCGGTGGCGAAGCTGTACGGCACCGAGACCGGCTTCGCCGTGGTGGACGCGATGATGCAGATCCTCGGCGGCATGGGCATGACGAAGGACCTGCCGCTGGAGCACTGGTTCCGCGGCCTGCGGGTGGCGCGGGTCGTGGAGGGGCCGAGCGAGATCCACCGGTTCCTCATCGCGCGCGACATCCTCGGCGGCGCCGCGCTGGGACGCACGTCGTGACCGCGGACCTGGGCTCGCTGCTGCGCCCGGCGTCGATCGCGATCATCGGCGCGTCGGCGACACCGGACATCATTTCCGGGCTGCCGCAACGGATCCTGGCCCAGCACCGCTACGCCGGCGCCGTGTACCCGGTGAACCCGCGCTACGACGCCATCGACGGCCTGCGCTGCTACCCCGGCATCGAGGCGGTGCCGGGTCCGGTCGACGTCGCGCTGGTGGTGGTGAACGCCGAACGCGTCAACGGGGTCGTCGCCGCGTGCGGGCGCGCCGGCGTGCGGTTCGTGGTGGTCATCAGCTCGGGCTTTGCCGAGCAGTCCGACGGCGGCGCCCGCCAGCGTGAACTGCGGGCGCTGTGCGACGCGTTCCCGGAGATGCGCGTGCTGGGGCCGAACGCCGAGGGCACGATGAACATCGTCGACACGATCCCGCTCGGCTTCAGCCCGACGATCAACTACGACCGGGGCCTCTCGCGGCTCATCAGCGGTGACGTCGCGGTGGTCGCGCAGAGCGGCGGCCTCGGGTTCGCGTTGTTCAACGACGGACTCGGCCGGGGGCTCGGGTTCAGCCACGTCGTGAGCACGGGCAACGAGGTGGACCTCGACCTCGCCGACGTGGCTGCCCACCTCGTCGGCGACCCGGCGACACGGGTGCTGCTGCTGTTCGTCGAAGGCCTGGCCGCCCCGGAACGCCTGGCGAAGATCGGCCTCGCCGCCCGCGCTCGCGGCAAGCACGTGATCCTGGCCAAGGTCGGCGCCACCGCCGCCGGCCGGCGCGCCGCCCTCGCCCACACCGCCCACGACCCGGGCGACGCGGCGGAGTTCGCCCGCGCCGTGCGGGAAGGCGGCATCGTGACGGCGGTCGACCAGGAAGCGCTCGTGGACCTGGCCATGGTGTTCTCGCGCACCCGCACTCCGGCGGGTCGCCGCGTCGGCGTCGTGACCACCTCGGGTGGCGCGGGCACGTGGCTCGCGGACGATCTCGTGTCGGCGGGCCTGGACGTGCCGGTGCTCGGCCCGGCCGTGCAGGAGCGCCTGCGAGCCTTGATCCCGGCGTACGGCAGCGCGGCGAACCCCGTGGACACCACGGCGCAGGTGCTCAGCCGCGGAGGGGTGGCGCCGGTGCTGCGGCTGGTCGCCGACAGCGGGGAGGTCGATGTGCTGGTGCTGGTCGCGACGCTCGCGGACGCCAAACAGCTGGAGCGGGAGGCGGTGGAGCTGACCGCGCTGGCTTCCGAGGTGCCGTTGGTGGTCTACAGCTACACGCGGCCTTGTGCCCGGAGCCTGGAGCTGGCGCAGGAGCTGGGGATCGCGTGTTTCACGAGTGGACGCCGGACTGCCGCGGCGGTGGCGGCGTTGGCGGGTGGGGTGGTGGCCGGCTGACTGTCGGTGCGTGCCCGGCCACCTGCATCGGTGGCCGGGCGCGTCACCGGTGTTCGGGTTTGCCGTTGCCCTTGCCGGGGTGCTTGTCCTTCTGCGGCTCGTGATCCGGCCCGTGCTCGGGCTGGTGCTGTGCCGGAACCGGTGGTTGGCGGGCGGCCTGCGTGGCAGGCTGCTCGACCGCTCGCAGGGTGGCCGCGGCGGTGTGCGGCACGCTCACGGGCGTGGGCGGCGGCTGGGAACCGGCGGCCGGTGGGGCGGCTTGCGGTGTGGTGAACGGGAACGACAGGGTGATGGCGGCGGCGCCGAGAGCGAGGGCCACGACCGCTGCCGCGCGCTTTGCCTTGCGGTGGCGTGGTTTCGCGGCGACGACGGCCTGATCCGGTCGGGCGGCGGCTACGGCAGGAAGTGGTTCGGCCGTGGGGGGAGCAACCACTGCGGCCCGCTGCGTGAGTTCCGTGTGGACTGCCGCGGCGCTTGGGCGGGCCGCCGGTTCGTGGGCGGTCATGCGTCGGATCAGGTCCGCGAGCGCGGCGGGCACTTCGGCGGGGATGCGGGGCGGGCGGGTCAGCCGTGCGACCGCGGCTTCGACCATGGTGCCGGGGTACTCCAGCCGGCCGGTGAGGCATTCGAGCAGGATCAGGCCGAGGGAGTAGACGTCGGCGGGCGGTCCGACGGGGTCACCCACCACCTGCTCGGGCGCCATGTAGGCCGCGGTGCCGACGACCGTGCCGGTCTCGGTGACGCGGGTGACGTCGAGCGCGTGGGCGATGCCGAAGTCGGCGATGAGCGGCCCGTGCTCGCCGAGCAGGATGTTGGCGGGCTTGAGGTCGCGGTGGGTCACGCCGGACGCGTGGAGGTGGGCGAGCGCATCGGCCAGCCGGGCGGCCATCGCGGCCACCTCGCCGGCCGGCATGGGCCCGGTGAGCAGGCGTTGTGAGAGGTTCTGCCCGGCCACGAACTCCATCACCAGGTAACTGCGACCGTCTTCGGCGCCGCTGTCGAGCAGCCCGACGATCCCGGGATGGTCGACGCTGCCGTGGATCCCGGCTTCGCGCAGGCGCCGCCGCTGCTCGACCAACACCGCGTCGCGGTTGAAGACCTTGATCGCCACGGTCCGGTCGAGCCGCCGATCGCGACCTCGGTACACGCGGGCGGTCGCGCCGACGCCGAGCAGGCCGCCCACTTCGTACCGACCACCGAAGACCGGCCCGTGGCCCGCCCGGTCTTCGGCGTCCAGCACGAACCGCGGCCGCGTCGGCTGGTCGCCTCGCAGTGCATTCACGTCGCCTACCCCGTTCCTCGGCTTCCGGCGGCGAGTACCCCCGGCGGATGGGAGCCCAAACGGTGGGTTTTCGGGCGGGTGCGGGAGGAACGGTTCATCCACGGTGCTCGACGCCCTCGGTGTGCCGATCACCCGCCGGCGCCCGGATGACCACCGCTGAGGGGAGTGCGACCGCACGGGAACCAACCACCGAAACCGTACGTCCCAGGACCGGACGAGTGTTACATTACCGGCACGGCATGTCACTCGGCCGAATCGATGGCGGCCGCCGGTGGGGGCGGGGCTGGGCGGAAGGAAGCGCTGTGGGGTTCGAGGTCGAGGTGGAGAACATCAGCAACGCCGCGGCGAAGCTGGGCGAAGGGAAGCCGCCGGAGATCTCCGGGTTGCCCGCGCCGAACGTGGGGGGCACGAGCAAAGCCGGGGACTTCAAGAGTGACTACGAGGTGTGGTTGCTGACGCGGCAGGAGGATCTCGACGCGGCGCACCAGCAGGTGCTCAACCTCGTCGAGACCATCGGCAACGCGGTGAAGAGCTACCGCGGCAGCGACGCCGACGCGAGCGACGTGTTCCTGAAGTCCCTGGACAGCGGGTTCGAACGGATCGACCGATGACGTCGGTGTTCGACACGATCCGGGAGCTCGCCGGGAAAGTGGAGTCGGGCAGCACCATCGAGCTGGACGACCGGGTGCGGGCCTGCCGGGTCGCCAAGGCGGCGGTGAAGGACGCCGAGGCGTTGCTGGAGAACGTGCGCACCCAGCTGGGCGAGGCGTGGCACGGCGGGGCGGGTGAGGCGGCGCTGTCGTCGCTGGATGCGTTCAAGAAGAACCGCGACGACCAGGCCGAGGACCTCGAACAGTCGGCCAAGTCGTTCGAAACGGTGCGCGACGCGCTGGCCAAGGCGCAGTCCGACGCGCGGAGCAAACGCGAGGACGCCGAGGCGCTGGAGAAGAAGCTCGACAACGTGTGGCACAACCTCTCCAACGGCAAGGGCAACATCGTGTTCGCCTGGGCGCAGGACAAGGTCATCAAGGCCCAGGCCGTCCTCCTGCTCGAGGACGTGTCGCGCACAGTCGGCACGTACAACGACGTCCTGCACGCCGAAGGCGGAAAGCTGCGCAACCGCACGGGCCAGATCTGGGAGCTCGCGGGGTCGGAAAAGCGCAGCCGGCTCGAGATCGCCGAGATCCTCGCGCGGGAGATCCCCGGCATCGCCGAGATCGTCAAGAAGGACCCGAAGCTCCAGTGGGCCCTGCTCACGGGGAATCTGGACGCGATCATGCGCAACCCCGAGATAGCGCAGAAGGTCTACGACTACTTCGGCTTCAAGTACGTCAAGGACGGCGACTTCTACACCACCGGCGAACACTCCGTGCAGAGCTACCTCGGCTGGACCGATCTCTACGACAAGCTGGAACCGGTCATCGGCGCGCACCTCGACCGCACCAGCGACGACGGTGACAACATGCAGTTCACCGACCCCAAGACCGGGAAGCAGTACCGCTTGGAGCTGTGGAAGGGCAGCTACGGGTTCGGCAGCGCGTTCGGCGGCGAGGTCGGCTTCTACACCCGCGACCCCAACGCCCAGGGCTCCGCGGGCTACTTCGGCGCCGCCCAGGGTGACGACCAGATCAAGGTCACCCAGACGATCTACGACAAGAACACCAACGAGGTCTACTTCACCAACGACGGCCAAGGCGCCGACGGCAGCGACAAGAAGCACTTCTGGAACCTGGCGATCCGCTCCGAGCCGGGCCACTCGCCGGAGAGCCTGTGCCAGCGCGCCACGATCGAGGTGCGGGACACCGACATGCGCGACCGGATCTACAACGAGATGACCCGCTACGCCGCCGCACACCCGAACCAGAAGCTCACCGTCACGATGGGGTCCGACCACCCGCCGACGCTCAGCTACGACTGGCAGGCCTGACCCGCCGTCACAGCGTGGTCAGCGGCTGGAACTCCCACGGCTCTTCGTCGTCGTCGCGGCTCGGCCGGCGTTCGCGGGTCACCGAACGCACCGGCGCCTCTCGCACGGGCGTCGGCGCCTGGCGCGCGGACGGCGGCGCGGGGGCTGCGCGTTCGGTGAGCCCCGCGAACACCTCGGCCACGTCGATCAGCGCGGCCACCTGATCGGCGACGCCCCGGCCGTGGCGCTCGTCGATCTCTTCCAGCCCTGCGCGCAACGCGGCGGTCGCGGCGGCGCGGGCCCGGTCGCGCAGGGCGCGGGCCAGCTCGTCGGGCGTGCCGCCGGCGCGTCTCGGCTCAGTCATGAGCACACAGTAGCGGCAAACGGTGACAAATCGGAAGCAATTGTCACACGTCGAGCGAGTACCACTCGGCGGCGTTGCCCGCCAGAACCCGCGACCGTTCCCCTTCCGTCAACGCCGCCAGCAGCCGCTCGCCACCCGGGCCGTGGTCGTGGGGGTGGTCGCTGGCGTACATCAGCATCGAGCCCGCGTCGAAGAGGTCCAGGGCGTGGCGCACCTGCACCGGGTCCTGCGGCAGGTGCGCCGGTGCCGTGGTCAGGCGGAGGTGGTGGCGGGCGACCTCGGACGGTTTGCCGGTCAGCCAGGGAACTTCGCGCCAGACGCCCTTCCAGTCCTTGTCGAAGCGCCACAGCAGGGCGGGCAGCCAGCAGAAGCCGCACTCGAGCAAGGAGACGCGCAGGGCGGGCAGCTCGGCGAAAGCGCCCTGGGTGATGAGGCTGGTGATCTGGGCCTGCACGAGCAGCTGCGAGTTCGCGAGGTAGTCCTCGAGGTAGGTGTGGGTGAGGCCGCTCGAGGTCGGGGCCTGGCCGAGGCGGCCCCAGGCGTGCAGGCCCACCACCAGGCCGCGGTCGGCGGCGGCGCGCAGCAGGGCGCGGTGGCGGATGTTGCCCCACGGCACGTCGGTGCGCACCGGCAGCAGCACCTGCACGATCTGCGGGTGACCGCCGATCCGGTCGATCTCGGCGACGGCGGCCGCGGTGTCGAGGGTGGGCACGACCATGCTCGCGCGCAGCCGGTCGTCGCGGCTGAGCCAGTGTTCGACGAGCCAGTCGTTGACCGCGCGGGTGAGGGCGGCCTCGTAGTACGGGTTGCGGTTGCAGTGGAACGACGTCGTGCAGTTGAGCACCGCGAACCGCAGCGCGTCCGCGTCGAGGACGGCCGAGCGCAGCCGGCCGACGTCGCTCGCGGGCAGGAGGCCGGCCGCGCGGGCGGCGGGAGTGGCGCTGGTGGGCGCGAGCGGCGGGTAGGCCCCGCCCTGCGATGGCGAAAGCGTCTGCCCACCGTCCACGAGGTACTCGCGCCAGTACTCGTCGAGGAACGGTTCCAGCTCGGCCAGCGACGACGGTGCGCAGTGCACGTCCGTGTCGATCGACCCGAGCCCGAGGACGGCGGTCATCGCGCTTCCCCCGCAACCGGCAGGCCGTACAGGCGGCAAGCGTTGGCGCCCATGATCCCCTCGCGCGCGGCGGCCGGGAACAGCCGCGGCGCCAGGCGGGGCGAGTCGAAGTCCCAGTGCGGGTAGTCGGAGGCGAACATGATCTTGTCGTCCATCCCGAGGTGCTCCAGTGCGGTGGCGAGGTGGCGCGGGTCTTCCGGCTCCTCGATGGGCTGCGTGGTGAACCACAGGTGCTCGCGCAGGTACTCCGAGGGCGGCTTGCGCAGGTGCGGCACGTCGGCGCGCAGCCGCGGCCACGCCTCGTCGAGTGCCCACATCAGCGGCCCGAGCCAGACGATCCCGCCCTCCACGCAGATCACCTTCAGCGCAGGGAACTCCTCGAAAACGCCTTCGCACAACAGGTTCGTGACGAGCGCGGCCATCATGTTGCCGTTCCACACGTGCTCTTCGAGGTAGAACGACGGCCACCCGGCACCGCGGTGCTGCTCGATCCCGCCGGTGTGCGCGGCGATCGGACGGCCCGCTTCCACGGCCGCGCGGTAGATCGGCCAGTAGCGGCGCGAACCGAACCCCGTCTCCCCACCGGTGGGCAGCAGCACCTGCACGAACCGCGGGTCGTCGGCGCGGCGGGCGATCTCCTCGGCCGCGAGGTCGGGCGCCTCCGTCGGGATCGCGATCGAGCTGCGCAGCCGCGGTTCGGGCGTGAGCCATTCGTCGGCCAGCCAGTCGTTGAGCGCGCGGCACAGTGCGGCGGAGTACCGCGGTTCCTCGGCGCCGAAGGTGTGTCCCTGCAACGGGATCAGCACGCCGTGGTCGACGCCGAACTCGTCGAGCAGCTGCGTTTGCACCATTCCCAGGTCGCTGCCGGGGATGCCGCCGGCCTCGGGCCACGCGTCGAGCCGGAAGCCGGCGTTGCGCACCCGTGGGTAGAACTCGGGCGGGTTCGGCACCCGGCTGCCGAACATCTCCCAGCGCGCGAGGTGGTCACCGCTCAGCCGCGCCTTCAGCTCGGCGGCCGGGGCGCTCGGGTGGATGTCGGTGTCGACGATCGGGTGGCCGGCGCGGCCGGTCGCGGTCGGCGCACCGGTGGGCAGGGTGCTGGTCATGACGTACCTCCGACGGGGCTGCGCGGGCTGGTTTCGACCACCACGTAGGCGTCCTCGACGTGGACGGCGTAGGTCTCGGTCACGTACGGGCCGGGGCGCCGGCCGCCTTTCGGACCGGCGGGCAGCGGCGCGACCCGGTCCGCGGCCACGGCGCCCGCCGCAACTTCGGCTTCCACGGACACCGCGTAGGTGCGCGCCGGCGGTTCGCCGGGGCCGAGGAACGACTGGCCGGTCTCGAGGTCGTACTCCCAGCCGTGCCAGGGACAGGCGACGAGGGCTTCCTCCTCGGCCATCGCGTAGTCGCCGGGGCCGGTGGAGCTGACCCACGGTTTCGTGCGGCCGAGGCACAGCGGGCCGCCCATGTGCGGGCAGTGGTTGTTGATCGCGTAGAAGCGGTCGCCGACCCGGAACACCCCGATCGACCGGCGCCCGGCCTGCACGATCCGGCGTTCGCCGGGCGGGAACTCGTCGAGCCGCGAAACGACAATCTTCACGGTTTCCGACTGTAAGCAGGCCGTTTCCACGGCGGAAACAGAAAGTCGGGATGGCCGACATCAACGCCGTGAATACGCACTCGTTCGGCGGATCACCGGCGGGTGTCCTCAGTGGACGGTTCCGGTGAGCGGCACCGCGACAAACGACGTAGGCGGAACGGGTCACCGCGGCCGTGCCTGGGACGGATTTGTCTGGTTTCCTCGGGTGCGCCGCCCGTGCCGAACCGCTCGCGAGGAGTACGGATCCATGGCCGAACCGTCAACGCCGACGCGTCCGTCGAAGAAGACCCTCTTCGCCGCGAGCCTGGTCGGTACGTCGATCGAATGGTACGACTACTACATCTTCGGGACGGCCGCGGCGCTCGCGTTCGGCTCGGTGTTCTACCCGAAGTTCGACTCCGCCGCGGGCACGCTCGCCGCGTTCGCGACGTTCGCGGTGGGCTTCGTGGCCCGCCCGCTCGGCGGCGCGGTGATCGGCCACTTCGGCGACCGGATCGGCCGCCGGTCGATGCTGGTCCTCACCCTGCTGCTCACCGGCGGCACGACCACGCTGATCGGTGTACTGCCGACGTACGCCGCGATCGGGGTCGGCGCGCCGCTGCTGCTCGTGCTCCTGCGGGTGCTGCAGGGCTTCGGCGTCGGCGGGGAGTGGGGCGGGGCGGTGCTCATCGCCACCGAACACGCGTCCGCGCGCCGCCGCGCGGTCTACGGCAGCTTCGCGCAGTTCGGCGTGCCGGTCGGGGTGCTCACGTCCAACCTCGCGTTCCTGGCCGTGGCCGGTCTGCCCGACGAGGACTTCCTCGCCTGGGGCTGGCGGCTCCCGTTCCTGTTCAGCGTGGTCCTGGTCGTGGGCGGGCTCCTGGTGCGCAGCCGGCTCACCGACTCCGCCGAGTTCACGAAGGCCAAGCCCGAGCGGGCGCCGTTCCTCGAACTGGTCCGCCGGCACCCGAGGACGCTGGCGCTGGCGAGCCTCGCGTCGATCGCCCCGCCCGCGGTCGGCTACACGGTGATGGTCTACATGCTGACCTACGGCACCACCGTGGTCGGCTACAACCGGACCACCCTGCTTTCCCTGATCCTGGCCTCGACGGCGGTCTGGATCGCGACGATCGTGCTCGCGGCACTGGCGAGTGACCGGTTCGGCTCGCGGCGGGTGTACGCGATCGGCGCGGTGACGGCCGTGGTGTGGCCGGTGCCGATGTTCCTCCTGGTGGACACCGGGAACGCGGTGCCGGCGTTCGTCTCGTTCGCCATCGCGGCGCTCGTGCAGGGCATCATGGCCGGGGCACAGGGCGGACTGTTCACCGACCTGTTCGACGTGCGGGTGCGCTACAGCGGGATCTCGATCGCCTACCAGCTCGGCGGGATGGTCGGGGGCGCGGTCACCCCGATCGTCGCGACCGCGCTGTTCGGGGCGAGCGGTTCGTCGATCCTCGTGGGCCTCTACGTCACCGCGTTGTCGCTGGTGAGCCTGGTCTCGGTGGCCGGCTTGCGACCCCGGCGCTCGGGGGCGGGCGAACCGGTGGCGGCGCCCGCCGCGTCACCTCCTGCGTGATTTTCGCTGCGGCGCCGCATAATGGGGCCATGCCGGGGCAGGGAAGCTCGCACGAAACGGGGAGCGCGCGCGAAACCGAAGCCCTCGACGCCCTCGTCGCGGTGTCCGCCGACGGGCTCGCCGTGCTCGACGCCGGCGGCCGGTTCACCCGGCTCAACGAGTCCGCCGCGGCGCTGCTCGGCGCACCCGCCGCGGAGCTGCTCGGCACCCCGGCCCCCTTCGACACCGGGGCTCCGCCGAACGTGGTGCAGACCGTGCGCTGGTTGTTCCGAGATCTGGAGTACCGGCTCTCGCCGCTGTCCGACGGCAGCCGCGCGGTCTGGTTCAGCGACCGCACGGACGTGCGCCGGCAGCAGGAACGGCTCACCGCGATCGCGCGGGCCGCGGCCAGCGTCGCCGGGGCGTTTTCGCTGCGGGCCACGCTCGACGCGGTGGCGCGCGAGATGGTCATGACGGCCGGTGTCGTCGCGGTGCAGATCCTGGCACTGGACGATCCGGCCGCCGACCTGCGCATCCTCGGCATGGCGGGGTTCGGTCCGGCCGCGGACTTCGTCGACCGCCTCAGTGCGTGCCGGCGGCTCGGGGCGCACGTGCGGTTCTTCGATGCGTTCGTGGGCGGTGAACCGGTGGTGGAGGTGCACCGCAAGGCCTCGATCATGACCGATCCGCGGTGGGAGCCGCTGCACGAGATCATGAACCGGCCCGACTGGGACGGGTTCGTCGCGATGCCGATGGTGGTCCGGGCCCGGACCGTCGGTGTGATCAACGCCTACTACCGCGCCGGCGAGGACCCGGGGCCGGGCTCGCTCGCGTTCCTGCAGGCGATGGCCGACCACGCGGCCGTCGCGATCGACACCGCTTCGCTGCTGTCCCAGACCCGCACGCGTGCCCAGTCGGACGAACGCCGCCGGCTGGCCCGCGATCTGCACGATTCGGTGGTGCAGCAGCTCTTTTCCATGCGCATGCAGGCCAAGGCGCTGCGCAGCCGGCTCGACGCGCCCGACGCCGAGCTCGAGCACCTCCGGCCGATCGCCGAGGAGCTCGCCGAACTGTCGGCCAGCGCGCTGTCGGACCTGCGGCTGCTGGTGTTCGAACTGCGGCCGCTGGACCTCGCCGAGCACGGTCTCGTCGCGGCCGTGCGCGCCCACGCCGAGAGTGTGCGCGCCCGGACCGGCCTGGTGATCGACGTGGTCACGGCCGATGAGCTGCGCCTGACCGGCGGGCTCGACGCGCAGGAGGACCTCTACCGGATCGTTTCCGAGGCGGTGCACAACGTCGTGAAGCACGCCCACGCGTCGACGGTCGAGGTCCGGCTCCGCGTGGAGGAGGACGATCTGGTGGTGCGGATCCAGGACGACGGTGCCGGCGGCGGCGAGCCACCCGGAGGCCGTGAACAGCTGGGCCTGGTGTCGATGCGCGAGCGCACCGAACGCTGGGGCGGCCGGTTCGCGGCGGGACCCGGCCCCGGCGGCGGCTGGACGGTGCGGGCGGCCGTGCCGCTGCGGCGCGTCCGGGAAGAAGCCGCCGGATGACCGCCGACGTGATCCGGATCGTGCTCGTCGACGACCACGTGGTGGTGCGCCGCGGGCTGCGCGCGTTCGTCGAGACGGAGCCCGCGCTGGAAGTGGTGGGCGAGGCCGGGGACGGCGAGCAGGTGATCGAGCTGCTGCGCGAGTGGCGGACCCTCGACCGGCCGTTGCCGCACGTGGTGCTGATGGACCTGCAGATGCCGCGGATGAACGGCGCGGAGGCGACCAAACGGATCCTCGCCGAGCACCCGGACGTGAAGGTCGTGGTCCTGACCAGCTTCGGCGAGGCCGAACGCGTGCACACCGCGCTCGCGGCCGGTGCCGCGGGTTACCTGCTCAAGGACGCCGAGCCCGAGGAGGTCGCCACGGCCATCCGCACCGCCGCGGCCGGAGAGGTGCACCTGGGCTCGGCCGTGGCCAAGCAGCTCACCCGCCGGATGGCCGCGCCGCGGATCGGGCTGTCGTCGCTGACCGCGCGCGAGCGGGAGATCCTGGTGCTCGTGGCGCGGGGTTACGCGAACCGCGACATCGCCGACGCGCTGGTGATCAGTGAACGCACGGCACGCACGCACGTCAGCAATGTGCTGAGCAAACTGCAGTTGTCGTCGCGGACGCAGGCGGCGCTGCTGGCGATCCGGGAAGGTCTGACGCCGCCGCCGGGCTGAGCACGTTTTCCGCACCGCCGAAGGGCTTTCCCGGCACGACGACGGAGAAAGCCCTTCGGCGGCGTCAGCCGGACACGCCCGGCGTGGTTGTTTCCTCCCGCGCGACCCGGCCCACGCTCTCGTCCGTGGTCGGCGGACGCAACGAGCCGTCTGCCGTGGCGGGAAGCCGGCGCTGGATGCGGCCCAGGCCGAACAGCAGCGTCATCATCGCGAGCGGGAACACGGCGAACACGAAGAACGTGTCCTTCGCGTCGAGCCCGTGGTCCAGCAGAACACCCGCGAGCCAGGGGCCGAGCATCGCGCCGAGCTTGGACACCGAGGTCGCCCAGCCGGCGCCGTTGGCGCGGATCGCCGGCCGGTAGAAGATGCCCGACACGCTGATCACGCCGCCGTGGCCGCCGATGATGAACACGTTGGACACCAGCAGCACCAGCACGTAGGCGACCGAAGACAGGTGCACGAACCCGATCACCAGCAGGCACGGCACCGCCAGCAGCGGCATGTAGGCGATGGCGCCGGCGCCGCGGTGGTCGATGAAGCGGCCGATCACCACCTGCCCCAGCGCGCCCGCCGCCGAGGTGCCCGCGGCGAGGGTGGCGGCCGCCGAGACGCTGAAGCCGATCTGCTCGTTGAGGATCGGTCCCCAGAACGTCAGGTAGAACACCACGGTCGCGGAGCAGAAGTACGATGCCCAGACCAGCAGGGTGATCGCCGCCAGCCGGCCGCAGAACAGGGCCGCCGGGGTGAACTGCTTGCGCTCGGTGACTTCCGTGCCGACGACGTAGCCGGCGTCGTCCGGCAGCGTGAGGCCCGGCCGGACGCGCCGCAGGATGCGGCCGATCCGATCCGGGGCGAGGCCCTTCTGCGCCAGGAACTTCACCGACTCCGGCAGCACCGCGACGACCGCGACCAGCACGACCAGTGACGCCGCACCGCCCACGAGGAACACCGACTGCCAGCCGAAGCGCGGGATCAGCAGGTTCGACAGCGGCCCGCCGGACGCGCTGCCGAGGCTGTAGCCGACCATCACGATCACCACGGACGTCGAGCGCAGGCGGATCGGCGCGAACTCGCTGACCAGCGCCCACACCGGCGGCAGCGCGCCCCCGACGAACAGCCCGGTGACCAGGCGCAGCAGCACCAGTTCGGGGTAGTTCTGGGCGAAGGCGACCAGGACCATGAAGATGCCGAACCCGGTGACCGACACGACGATGGCCGGTTTGCGCCCCACCCGGTCACCGAGGTACCCGATGACGATGCCGCCCACGAGCGTGCCGACGACACCGACGGTGCCGAGTGTGCCGAGTTGCGTGTTGGTCAGGTGGAACGATTGTTTCAGGTAGCGGCCCGCGAAAGAGATGACTTGGAGGTCGAAGCCGTCGAGAAACGCGACCAGCCACGACACCGAGAAGAGCGCGGTCCAGAACCTCCCCACTTTCTGCTTCTCGATGAGGGGTAGTACGTCGATGATCGGTCTGCTCGTCGATGATTTCGACAAGGCACACTCCTTTGTGCGCTGGGGCCGTGTGCTTCACCGTGTTTCGCAGAATGCCAGTATGTGGGTCGCTGACTGGGTTCGGTAATAAATCGTCTGCACCCGTCGCATAACCGCCGTGAATACCCCGTTCGGCCTCACGCCAGGTCGGCCGCGGCCTTCGCGAGCAGGGCGCGCAGCCACGTGTGCGTGCGTTCCTCGGTGTTCTTGCGGTGCCACCACAGGATCTCGACGATCGGCGGCGGGTTCCCGGGGTAGGGCAGCACGCGAAGATCGGCGCGGTCGGCGAACCGGCCGGCGAGCCGGTGCTGCATCACCGCGACGCGGTCCGTGCCCGCCACGAAGTACGGTGTCGCCTGGTAACTGTCCACCCGCACGGCGACCTGCGGCTGCGTGCTCAGCTCGGCGAGGACGGGCCCGAGCGGGGAGCTCGCCGGGTACCCGTCGTCGGGGTGGTGGGGGATGACCCACGGCATCCGTTCCAGGTCCTTCAGGCGCGGTCGGTCGCCCACCGGGTTGTCGGTCGCCACGACGCAAGACCAGTGGTCGCGGAACAATTCCTGGCCGCGTATTTCGTCGACCTTGAAGGCCGATTTCGGGGCCGAAATGATCACATCGATTTCGCGCAGCGTTTCCGGCAGGTCCGCCGGTAGCTCTCCTTTGGCCACCTTCACGCTCAACCGCGCGCGGGGTGCCGCCGCGTGCAGAGTGCGCGAAAGCTGTTCGCCGAACGCCGCGAGGACGTAGTCGTTGGTCAGAATGGTGAATTCACGCTCGGTGTCTTCGGGGTGGAATTCCGGTTCGGGCGAGAAGAGCCGCTCGATTCCGAGGTACACCGGTTCGATCTCGGCCGCCAGCCGCTCCCCGAGCGGGGAGAGGACGAACCCGGAGCGCGTGCGTTCGAGCAGGTCGTCGCCGAAGTGGCGGCGCAGCCGGGCCAGCGCGGCGCTGGCCGCGGGCTGGGTCACGCCCACCCGCTGGGCCGCGCGCGTCACGTTCTGCTCGCGCAGCAGCTCCCGCAGGATGACCAGCAGGTTCAGGTCGATGTTCGCGAGCGAGCCGACGCCCCGTCGAGCCACGTCCGATCACCACCAGGCGCTCGCGTCCGTTGTCCCCGGTCGCCGCCCGCGATCCAGCGACGGCTCGGACACCGTACTACGGCGCCGAGTGCCGTCGCCGGATCGCGCCGCGGGCACGACGGCTCAGACCTTCACAGCGGAACGCCAGCCCGGGTGGTAGGTCTCCCGGGCCATCGCCGAGTACGGCGCGGGGCTGACGATGGCGCGGACCGCGAGCTGCTCGTGCGGCTGCACGGTGGTCTTGCGGCTGCCGCCGTCGGGCTCGCCCCACACGACCCGCACCTCCGCGCCGAAAGGCACGTCGGGATCGATCGTGGCCAGCGACAACGCGGCGCGCTCGTTGGCGCTGTAGCCGGTGAACAGCGACAGCCCGATCAGGTTTCCGTCGGCGTCGAGCACTGAGTCGAAGTTCGACGAGCCGTAGTTGGCGTTGGGCAGGTCGAAGAACTGGTAGCCCGGACCGGTCGGGTCTACGGGCGAAGTGAGCAGCTTGCCGACGTCCTCGGCGTTCCACGCCAGCGTGACCTTGCGCCGGTGGTTCTCGGGGTCGAGCGCGGCGAGCGCGTCCCGGCCGACGAAGTCGTGGTCGAACTTCACGAACGAGCCGTAACCGAGCTCCCACGGGTTGAGGTAGTAGTCCTCGATGCGCTCGGAGACGAAGCTGCCGGCCAGCGCGTTGGTCGCTTCGTAGCTGTCGGCGCCGAGCCACTCGCGGTACGGGCGCAGTTGCTCGCCGGTGTAGATCGCGGGCAGCGGCGACGGGATCCAGCCCGACTCCAGCGTGTTGCACGAGTACGCGCGGGCACCGGCCGGTTCGAGCCCGAACTCGCGGCCGGCTTCGAGGATCGTCTCGCGGACCTCGTCGTAGGTCTCGTACGGACCCCACAGCTCCAGACCGGGCGCACCGGCCATGCCGTGACGCAGGGTTCGCACTTGCCGGCCGGCGACGTTCAGGTGACCCATGCGGAAGAACCGCACCTGCTCGACCGGGCCGCCGTGGACCTTCTCGATCACCGGCCACGCGTTGGGCCCCTGGATCTGGAAGCGCCACAGGTCACGGGTCACCGGCTTGCCGTACGGCCGCGACGGCGAGCGCTGGTCCAGCCGCAGCTCGACGTCGTAACCCTGGCTCGCGCGGAAGGTGAGCCAGTTGGCCACCGGCGCCCGGCCGACGAACACGAACTCCGCCTCGGACAGCCGGAAGAGGATGCCGTCGCCGATCACTGCGCCGTCGGGCGAGACCGGCACGAACTGCTTGGCGGAGTCGACCGGGAACTTCTCGACGCTGTTGATGCCGGTCTCGGAGATCAGCTTCAGTGCGCCAGGTCCGGAGAGGAAGAGGTTGACCATGTGGTGGGTCTGGTCGAACAGCACCGCCGTGGACCGCCAGGCGGTCACCTCGCGGCGGAAGTTGGTGAACTCCGAGGGGACGACCGGGTAGATGTAGGCGCCGACCTGGGAGTTGCGGAGCAGGCCCACGGTGTTCCCCGCCTGGTCGAGGGCGTCCTGCAGGCTTTTCGCGCTCATGTGCGGTCCGTTCTCGTGCGAGGTCGTCTGGCCCGGTGGCGCTCGGGCGCCGCCGGGGGCCGCGGGCCGTGCGCCGGTCCGGGCCGTCCGAAGCGACGCTAGGCGGGCTCGGGCGGGATCGTGAGGTCCTGCGGACCGGTCTCGCCTACGTCAAACGTCGCGGTCCGGGCCGGTCTCCGTCATTTGTCGCGGTGAACTCGGTCTCGATGCCGGACGAAATCCGCTCGGCGCTTCGTTCTACTGAGCGGGGACCTTCCGGCACCAGGAGACGAGGGCAGCGCATGACGACCCAGCAGGAGGTCGCCGGCTCACGGCGCCGGCGGCCGAGCCCGGCCGACGTGGTGCGGGCCATGAGCTATGAGGTGATGCCGTTTCGCGGCACCGAGGCCGCCGTGCTCGAACACGTGCCCACGAGCGTGCCGCTGACCGTCACCGTCACCGAGGCGAAGGGCCTCGAGCCGACGCTGGACCTGACCGAACGCCTGCTGCGCCACGGTTACCAGGTCGCGCCGCACCTGCCCGCCCGGCAGTTCACCGACCGCGGTCACGTCGCCGACGTGGTTGCCCGCCTGGGCGAAGCCGGCACTCGATCGGTCTTCGTCATCGGCGGCGATGCGCCGACGCCCGCGGGCGAGTTCCCCGACGCGTACTCGCTGCTGGTCACGATGGCCGACCTCGGCCACCCGTTCACCGAGGTCGGCATCGGCGGGTACCCGGAGGGGCACGCGAACATCCCCACTGCCGCGCTGGACGACGCGCTGCGGAAGAAGGCGCCGCTCGCGACCCGCGTGATCACGCAGATCTGCTTCGACGCCACGGTGACCGGCAACTGGGCCGCCGGGATCGCCGCCTCGGGCGTCGACCTGCCGGTCCACATCGGACTGCCGGGGCCGGTCAACCGCCAGAAGCTCGTGCGAATCTCGGCCGGGATCGGGCTGGGCCAGTCGGCGCGGTTCCTGCGCAAGCAGCAGAACCTGGTGTGGCGGCTGCTGCTGCCGCACGGCTACCAGCCGACGAAGCTCGCCCGGCGGCTCGCGGCCGAGGCACCGCGCGGCGGGAACATCGGCGGGCTGCACGTCTTCACGTTCAACGAGCTCGCGAAAACCGAGACGTGGCGCCGCGACCTGCTCGCGCGGCTCGACGGAGAGGAATTGCGCCCGTGACCCGGGACGACTACCTGCTCGACCTCGGCGCGAGCCGGCGGGGCTACGCGTTGAACAAGATGTGCTTGTCGTTCAAGGAAGAACGCAACCGGAGCAGGTTCTCGGAGGACGAAGCGGCCTACTGCGACGAGTTCGGGCTGTCGCCGGAGCAGAAGAAGGCGATCCTCGAGCGGGACTGGACCGGGATGCTCGAGCTCGGCGGGTCGATCTTCTACACCTACAAGCTGGCCATGCTGGACGGGAAGTCCATGCAGTACCTCGGAGGCGTGTTCACCGGCATGACGATGGAGGAGTTCGCCGAGGCGATGCGGTCGGGAGGGCGGAACCTTGGCTAGGGTCACCTGGGGCCTGGCGACCTCGCACGTGCCGTCGATCGGCGCCGCGATGGACCACGGCAAAACCGCCGAGCCGTACTGGAAACCGCTCTTCGACGGCTACGCGCCGGCGCGCGAGTGGATGGCCGGGCACCGGCCCGACGTCGCGGTGGTCGTGTACAACGACCACGCCAACGCGCTCGACCTCGACCTCGTGCCGACGTTCGGTATCGGCACCGCGGAGTCTTACGAGGTCGCCGACGAGGGCTGGGGCCGCCGGCCGGTGCCGCCGGTCGTCGGCGCGCCCGAGTTGAGCGAGCACCTGGTGCGCTCGCTCGTCGACGACTCCTTCGACATCGCGACCTTCCACCACCTCGACGTGGACCACGGCCTGACCGTGCCGCTTTCGGTGTACTGCCCGGAGCCGGGGGAGCAGTGGCCGTGCGCGGTGGTGCCGGTGCTGGTCAACGTGATCCAGTACCCGCAGCCCACGGCCGCCCGGTGTTACGCGCTGGGCCAGGCGATCGGCCGCGCGATCCGGTCGTTCCCGAAGGACCTGGACGTCGCCGTGTTCGGCACCGGGGGCATGTCGCACCAGCTCGCGGGGGCGCGCGCGGGGTTGATCAACACGCCGTTCGACCGGATGTTCCTGCGGCAGATCGAAACCGACCCGGAAGCGCTGGCGCGGCTCACGCGCGAGGAGTACATCGCGCGCGCCGGCACAGAGGGTGTCGAACTGATCATGTGGCTGGTGATGCGCGGCGCGATGGACGAGCGGATCACCCGGATCCACGAGACCTACCACGTGCCGGCCTCGAACACGGCGGCCGCGCTGGCGTTGTTCGAGAACGGAGGGTCATGACCGCGTTCGTCCTGCTGCACGGCGCGTGGCACGGCGGCTGGGCCTGGCAACGGGTCACGCCCGCGCTGCGCGCCGCCGGCCATGAGGTCTTCGCGCCGACGCTGACCGGCCTCAGCGACCGCGCGCACCTGCTCTCGCCCGCCGTCGGGCTCGGCACGCATGTGCAGGACGTCGTGGCGCTGATCGAGGCGCACGACCTGCGTGACGTCGTGCTGGTCGGGCACAGCTACGCCGGGCAGATCGTCACGGCGGTCGCGGACCGCGTGCCGGACCGCCTGGCCAAGCGCGTGTACCTCGACGCCTTCGCCGGCCGCGACGGTGAAGCCGCGATCGACCTGCTGCCCCCGCAGGTCGCCGGGCACTACCGCGAGTCCGTGGCGGGCCCCGGCTTCGGCTGGCTGATCCCGGTCCGCTCGCTCACGGTCCTCGGTGTGACGGACGAGGCCGACCTGGCCTGGCTCGGGCCCCGGCTGACGCCGCACCCGTGGCTCACATACACGGAACCGTTGCGGCTCACCGGTGCGGGCTCACGGGTGGCCGCGGAGTTCGTGGAGTGCACGGACTGGATGCGCGTGTTCCGGCCGCACGCCGAGCGTGCCTCGGCTCTGGGGTGGCCGGTGCACGAACTCGCCACCGGCCACGAGGCGATGGTGACGGCGCCCGATGAGCTGGCGGAGTTGCTGATGGGGATCGCGAAGTCCTGAGGTCCGCGGCCTACAGCAGCACGGCGAACATCACGGCCGTGCCCGCCGCCGTCATCGCCTGGGTGGCGAGGTCCGCCTGCGTGTGGCCGGTGGGAAGTGGTGCGGTCAGGCTGCGGGCGACCAGGCGCCACAGCCACCACACGCCGGCCGCGGCGAAGCCGATCGCGAGCACCCAGTCGAGGCCGGCGGTGAGACCCACCGTGTCGTGCGGGCCGGTCATGCCCGGCATGGTCGGGTCGGACATGACCATGCCGGGCATCGACCCCTGGTGAGGGCGGGACATCCAGGCCATCGCGAGCATCGTCAACACGTGGTAGGCGTTGACCCGCCGGTGGTTGCGGCGAGCCGCGACGACACCGAACCACACGGCCGCCAGCAGAAAAAACACCGTGACGCCCCCGATGCCTTCCCCCGGCCACGCCATCCTGACCATCGCCACGGCCATCAGTGCGTGCATCGCGATCCCGACGACGGCCGTGAAGGACAGACCGCCGGTGAGCCGGTACGCGCACGCGGCGGCGCTCAGGACGAACAGAGCCGTGACGACCCAGCGCAGCAGGGGGTCGGCGATCATGCCAGCGCGCGGGTGACGTGGGCGGCCATCAGCATGTACATCCGGCGGATCACGTCGGTCCGGTCGGTCATGATGTCGTAGCCGTGGTCGACGCCGGGCACCTCGACGTACTCGGCCAGCGCGCCGGCCGCGGCGAGCTTGTCCGCGTAGCGCTTCGCCTCGTCGCGCAGGCGGTCGAACTCCGCGGTGACGACCAGCGCCGGGGCGATGCCGGTGAGGTCGTCGGCGTTGCTGCCCCAGGCCGGTGAGACGAAGCGGTGCCGCCGCTGCGCGCGTTCGGGCACGTAGGCGGTGTCGAACACCTCGCACAACCACGGCTGCAGCACGGCTTTCGAGCCCAGCGGTGTGCGCTTGTGCGACGGCGGGGTCGCGATGTCGAGCGGCGGGTAGTGCAGCAGCTGCAACGAGATCGCGGGACCACCGTTCTCCAGGGCCATCCGCGACACGGCCGCGGACAGGTTGCCGCCGGCGCTCTGGCCGCCGACGCACAGCCGCGTGCCGTCCCAGTCGCGGTCCGGTGCGGCGGCCCAGCTCACCACGTCGGAGAACTGCTCGACCGGCGTCGGGAACCGGGTCGCCGGGGCGAGCGCGTAGTCGGTGTTGAGCACGACCACCCCGGCGTGGACGGCGAGGAACCGGCACCACGCGTCGTCCTGCTGCCGGTGGCCGACGACGAAGCCGCCGCCGTGGGCGTTCACGTAGACCCCGGGGGTGCCGGCCGGCGCCGGCGGGAGGTAGACCGTGGCCTCGACCGGGCCGTGGCGCGTGTCGATGCTCAGGTCCGTGGTGGGAACGGTGAACTCGGGAAACCGGGGCTCGCCGCCGGGGTGGATCGCGGCGTTGATCTTGGCGGCGAACCTGCGGGCGACGATGTCGGCCACCGGCCGGCGCGAAAGTACTGACATCTTTCCTCGTTTCGATTCGATCCGGTGGCACGACGTGCGTCGACCGGGTACCGCTCAGCCCTGGTTCTGGCGCGCGCTGGGGTGACGCAGGTGGTCGCGAGCCAGGATCTCCTCGGGTTCGAGCATGGTGATCATCTCCACGCCGGGAGCGCAGATGCACACGGCGACGAAGCGGGCCCACGAGTCCGGGTCCGGGTTGGCGACCTGGTAGTGCACGACGTCACCCCCGGGCTCCCAGAACGCTTCGCCCGCAACGATTTCCCGGGGCTCCTCGCCTTCCAGCTCGAAGAAGATCCGGCCCTCGGTGACGTAGCCGAACACCGGTCCGGAGTGGCGGTGCGGCGCGAGGCCCGGGTCGGCCGGGGGCAGTTCGACGAGCTGCGTCATCGCGTGCGAACCCTCGGGGATCGAGGGCGGGGTCGCGTGCAGTAGATCGGTGACCTTGACGTTTCCCTTGGCCAGCATGGTGTTTCCTTTCATGGGGGAGCGGTGTTCGGTCAGCGGGTGCGGACGGGTACGCCCGCGGCGGTGAACGTGAAGTGCGTGCGCGGCCCGCCGGTCTCGTCCAGCCCGAAGACGGCGCCGTACGTTTTCGGCGACGCCGCGGCGCGGTGATCGGCGACGGTGACCGTCGCGCGGGGGCGCGTGGTCTCGCGTGCGGCGACCACGGAGATTCCCGGCCGGATCCCGTAGGTCGTGCACTCGACGGTGTCGGCGACGTCGACCGCGGGCCCGGTCGAGGTCGGCGCCGCCTCCGAACCGCTGGTCTCCAGGCCCTCGATGAGGCCGGGCAGGAAGGTGTGGCGGACCCGGACCGGGCCCTCACCCGGCTCGTCGATCGTGCTCACGACCGCCAGGCTGCGGCCGTGCTCGAAGTCCAAGACGAGGCTGACCGCGGCGTTCGGCACGTCGGCACGGTGGTGGAACTGCGTGTACACCAGGCCTTCCGCGACGTCGAACGCCGCGTAGTCGTCACGACCGGACACCGCCGGGTGCGGGTCGCCGGCTCCCGGCTCGTAGCCCCAGTCCACAGTGGTCGCACCGAAGCGGTGCCAGACGCGGCTGCCGTGCGCGTTGGTGAACACGATCTCGCGCCCGGCCACACTGCCCGAGCGGCCGGGGTTCTTGGCGACGTCCCAGCTCACGTGCAGCGCCTCCGGGCCGCGGAAGGAGGTGTTCGGCACGTAGTGGAACTCCTGCTCGTCGAGCGTCAGGTGCGGCAGCCGGCGCGTGAGCTCCTCCAGGTAGATCACCATCTCGAGCCGGGCCAGGTGGTTGCCCAGGCACATGTGCGTGCCCGTGCCGAACGCGATGTGGGCGCCCGCGTCGTCCCGGTCGATGTCGAACCGCTCGGGCTCGTCGAACACCGAACCGTCCTGGTTCGCCGACGCGATCACCATGAGGATCTTCCCGCCGGCGGGGATCGTCACGTCGCCGACCCGCACGTCCTCCTTGGCGAGCCGGCGCCACGCGGCCACGGAAGGGTTGAGCCGCAAGCACTCCTCGACCGCCGCGGGGATCAGGGTCGGGTCGGCACACAGGCGGTCCCACTGGTCGCGGTTGCGCAGCAAGGTCACGATCGCGTTGGCCGTGGCGTTCGTCGTGGTCTCGTGCGCGGCCATCGCGCCGCCCATGACGTTGGTCTGCAACCAGGTGTCGGAGATGACGTCCGGGTTCTCGCGCTGCATCTTGATCGCGTGGCCCAGCCAGCCCGGCGGGTCGTCGAGCTCCTTGAGCTTCGCGATCACGCGCTCGCCCATCGCCCAGAACCGGCCCAGCCCGTCGGCCGCGCGCACCTGCTCCTCGGGGCTCGGGCGCCCCCAGACGAACTCGGTCATGGACGTGGCCAGCTCGCGGACGGTGTCGACGTCCTCCTCGGGAATCCCCAGGAACTGCAGGGCGACCAGACACGGGATGTCCCACAGCAGGTCGGCGATGAGATCCGCGTGACCCCGGTCGATGAAGCGGTCGAGGTAGGCGTTCGTCGTCTGCCGGATGTAGGGCGCGAGTGGCTCGATGCGGTCGGGCATGAACGCCGGCGCGTTGAGGCGGCGGTACTTGCGGTGCATCGGCGCGTCGGAGTCCACGAGCACGGGGCAGGGCGCGAAGTCGTACTTGCCGAGCTGTGCGCCCGCCTCCGCGGACGGCGGGGTGACGGGTTCCAGCGTGATGGCCGCGGAGAAGTCGTTGAACCGGCTGAAGATCGATTTCACGTCTTCGTGGCGCGTGACGACCCAGTAGCCCGAGTCCTCGTTGTAGAACACCGGCCGGCTCTCGCGGGCCCACGCCAGTGAGGCGCCCGGGTTCTCCTGGTATTCACGGCCGAAGAACGAGAATCCCGCGGCGGTGTGCGCGACCGGGCACCCGGTCGTGTTCGCGGTGGCGCTGTCCATGGCTGTCCACTTTCTCTTCGACGGGTGGTCAGAGGTCGAGGCTGAGCTTCGGGCACGCGGCTCTGCTGACGCAGATCATCAGCGTGCTGTTCTCTTCCTGCTCCGCGGGGCTGAGCACCGAGTCGCGGTGGTCGGCCCGGCCCGAAAGGATGGTGGTTTCGCAGGTGCCGCACGTTCCTTCCGAACACGAGAACGGTGCGGGGATACCGGAAGCCCGTGCGGCATCCAAAATAGACTGATTCGGTCCGATTGAGACGGTGATGCCGGTGCGGGCGAACTCGACGTCGAACTCGTCGCGGACCGGCGCGTGCGCCGGGGTCTTCGGGACGAAGCGCTCCAGGTGGATCCGGCTCACGAGGTCGAGTTCCGCCGCCAGCTTCTCCACCGCGCACAACAGGCCTTCGGGGCCGCACACGTACACCGCGGTCTCGGGCCCGACACCGGCGAGCAGGCCGGCGAGGTCGATGCGGCCGTGAGTGTCCTCGGGCACCAGGGTCACGCCGTCGCGGTAGGCCTCGACGAGGTCGCCGGCGTAGGCCATGTTCCCGCGGCTGCGGGCGCCGTAGACCAGGGACCACTCGGCCCCGGCGCGCTCGACCGACTCGATCATCGGCAGGATCGGGGTGATGCCGATCCCGCCCGCGATGAACAGGTACCGCGGCGCGTCGACGAGGCGGAAGTTGTTGCGCGGCCCGCGGACCGTGATGCTCTGGCCTTCGCGCAGCTCGCGGTGCACGTGGGCGGAGCCGCCGCGGCCGTCGGGCTCGTACAGCACGCTCACCTGCCACGAACGCGAGTCGCCGGGTTTGCCGCAGAGGGAGTACTGCCGGACCAGATCCGGGCGGAGCACCAGGTCGACGTGACTCCCGGGCGTCCACTCGGGCAGGTCCCGGCCGTCGGCGCGGACGAGGGTCAGCTGCGTGATGGCGTCGGTGATCGGCGTCTTCGCCTTGACTTCCAGCACGAGGTCCTCGGGTACGTGCTGCACTGCCATGGGACTCCTTCGGGTTTTCGCCGGGTGGCCCGGCGGGGCTTCGTTGCTCCAACCCGCGTCGGCGACCCGGGGGTCGCCGGCTGACGGCTCCCGTAATCTCCGGCACGGGCGCAGGACGCACATGGGGGAAATCACGGGCGGGGGTACGCAAGCTACGGAAACGCACGCTGAACGACGGCGTCGACCAGCAAGGTCCGGTAGCGCAACCGGCTCAAGCCGGGCGAGTACCGCAGTGGGCGGGCGTCAGAGGGATTGCGCGCTGTACCAGGAAGCGATCTGGCTGCGCGAGCCGAAACCCAGGCGCGTCATGATGTTGTCGATGTGGCTCTCCACCGTGCGCACGGAGATCACCAGGGCCGCCGCGATCTGGCGGCTGGTCAGCCCCTTCGAGATCAGCTCCGCGATCTCCTGCTGCCGGCTGGTGAGCGCGGCCGGTTCGCTTTCGGGCGACGCCGCGGCGGCCCGTTCGGCCAGCGCGTAGGCGATGACGCCGGCCGGGGTCTGCCGCGCGCCCGCCTGCTCGGCGGCCGACCGTTCGCGCGGCGTCATGGCCTGTTCGAGCCGCGCGCGGCAAGCGGAGTGGTAGCCGGTGAGCTTCGGTCCGAACGCCGAGAGCTGGGTGCCCGTGCGGCGCCACAGGCTTTCCGACGCGCCGATCAGCTGCGCGGCCCGCTCGAACTCGCTCCTCGACGCGGCGATCCACGCGAGCAGCTCGGTCATCAGCGCGGTGCCCAGCGACGGGTCGAAGGTGCGGTGGTCGCGAAGCGAGTCGAGGGCGGTCGCCTGCGCCGCGGCGAAGTCGCCGCGCAGCCACTGGTCGAGGCCCTGGCTCCACTTCAGGTACGAGCGCGCCCAGCGCTCACCCCGGCTCCGGCACACCGCCAGCGCCGCCGTGCTCACGGCCCACGCGTCCAGGCTGCGGCCGCCGAGCGACAGCGCGACGGCGTACTCGAACGAAGCCATCAGCCATTCGGCGGTTTCGCCGACGTCGGCCAGCTCGCGCAGTGCGACCTCGAAGTGCCGCTCGGCTTCGGCGAGGTCTCCGCGGAGCTGGCCGGCGAGCCCGCGCAGGCCGCGGCACTGGGCCGCCGCGTCGGCGAGGTTCAGGCGGGCCGCGGCCGCTTCGCATTCCTCCAGGCGTTGCCGTGCCACCTCGTGGTCGCCCTGCAGCAGCGACACCCGGGCCGCGACCCACAGCGCTTTCGCCCGGGCTGCCGACGGTGCTCGGTCACCGTCGGGCGCGTCGAGCGCTTCGTCCGCCCAGCGGCGGCCCTCGGCGAGGTACCCGTCGGCGTACCAGCGGTACCGCAGTCCCGCGACCAGCGCGAGCTGGTGGTCGTCGCCGGGCGTGGCGGTGTCGAACGCGGCCCGGAGGTTGTCCCGCTCCACGCGCATCCACTCGGCCGAGGCGGTCTGATCGGGCCCGGACCAAGACCGTTCCAGATCCTCGACCACGCCGAGGAAGTACTCGCGGTGGCGGCCGCGGAAGGTCTCCGACTGCCCGGTGCGCGTGAGGACCTCCGCGCCGTAGGCCCGGATGGTCTCCAGCATCCGGAACCGCCTCGACGATCCGTGGCCCTCGACGTCCAGGATGGACTGGTTCACCAGTGAGTTCACGAGATCGAGCGTCGAGGCTTCGCCGTTCTCGCCGCACACGCCTTCGGCCGACGTCAGGTCGAAACCCCCGGCGAACACCGACAGGCGCGCCCACAGACGGCGTTCCGGTTCCGTGCAGAGGTCGAAGCTCCAGTCCACGAGCGAGCGCAGCGTCTGCTGGCGTGGGGCGGCCGACCGGTTCCCCGTGGTGAGCAGCCCGAACCGGTCGGTCAGCCGGTCGAGGATCTCTTCGAGCGACAGGATGCGCAGGCGGGCGACTGCCAGCTCGATCGCCAGCGGGATGCCCTCGAGCCGGATGCACAAGCGCGCCGCTGCGGCGGCGTTCTGCTCGTCGAGCACGAAACCCGGGGACGCAGCCGCAGCCCGTTCCTGCAGCAGCCGGATCGACTCGAACTGCGACAGGGACTCGGCGCTGACCGGGTGCGCGGCGTCGGGCACGGTGAGCGGGGGCACCGGGTAGAGGAACTCCTCGGTCACCGTCAACGACGTGCGGGTGGTGACGAGGATCCGGGCGGCGGGCGCCTGCCGCAGGATCTCGAAGACCAGCGCGGCGGCCCCGGCGAGCACGTGCTCGCAGTTGTCGAGGATGAGCAGGATCTCGCGGTCGCGCACGTGCTCGATCAGCTTCGTGACGGCGTCGCGGTTCGACTGGTCGGTGATGCCGAGCGCGTGGACGACCGCGCTCGGCACGTCTCCTCCGTCCGAAATGGACGCCAGCTCGACGAAGTACACGCCGTTTTCGAAGAGGTGGTTCATCTCGTCGGCGAACTGCAGCGCCAGCCGGGTCTTGCCCACGCCCCCGGGCCCGATCAGGCTCACGAGCCGCCCGTCCGCCAGCCGGTCGCGGATCTCCTTGCGCTGCCGGCGCCGGCCGATGAAGCTCGTCGCGGTGGAGGGCACGTTGCCGCTGCGGGTTCTCGCCTTCGACACAGCGCCCTCCACGAGTCTCCGAACATGATCAGGAGACGGGAAGCAGCGCTGCCTGACCGGCGGTCGGAGTCCATGATGGGTTCGAACCCGAGGGGGGTCAACCGGCCGAATCGGGCGGGCGCGGTCAGTCCCCGGCGATGAGCCCGGACGTCAGCGCGAGCGCGGCCGCTTCCCCGCGGGAGCTGACGTCGAGTTTCTTCAGCACGCCGGCGACGTGGAACTTCACGGTGCTCTCGGTGATGCCCAGGTCGTGCGCGATGGCCTTGTTGCGCTGTCCTCGCGCCACGAGGCGCAGGACTTCGAGCTCACGGCGGTTGAGGTCCGGCAGCTTGGCCTCGTCGGCCGGGTCGGAGGCGGGGGCGAAGGGCACGTGGATGGCGACCCGGCTGCCCCAGCCGGGCACGGAGTCCACCTCGACGGCGGCGCCGAGGGTTTTCGCGCGCCCTTCGAGCTGTCCCCGCAGCGCCTCGGCGTCGAGGTGCCCGGACTCGCGGTCGCGGATGTCGAGGTGGAGCGTGGTGGCATCCGTCGACCACGCGATCCGCAGGCGCGTGAGGTCGGGCTGGGCGGTGAAGGCCAGCACCGCCGTGCCGGTCATGGCGCGCGCGGCGTGGGCGATCTCGCCAGGCAGCGGGTGCGCGTCCTTCGCCGGGCCGGCGAACTCCAGGTCCGCGTCGTGGTGGCGCAGCATCTGCCGCACTTGTCCGCGCAGTCTGGCGAACGCGCTGCGCGCGGGCTCTTCGGACAGCACGAGATCGGACTTGCCCGCCGAGCGCAGGGCCACGAGCGCGGCCGAGGCGGCGTCCGTCGCGGCGAGCCGGGCCCGGTAGTCGTCGAGGCGGGTGGAGCGCAGCGCGGTCAGGATCGTGACGAGCGTGGTCTCGTGGGCCGCGGCCATTTCGGCGATCGTGCGCGCCCGTTCGGTCGAAGCCGCGCGCGACTCGGCGAGGTAGTCGGGGCTGGCCTGGGCGACCTGCTGGCGGATCGAGGTGGCGACGATCCCGAACAACGCCGCCAGCAGCTCCGGCTGTGGGCAGCGGGCCCGCAGGGGCCGCGGCGGGCGTGGGAACAGCACCAGCAGGGTGCCGCCCGGATCCAGTACCGTCCAGACGGTGCGCTCGGTGCCGCCCAGCGTGGCCTGCGTGGTCACCGGCCGGTGACCGGCGACGGCGGCCTTGAGCTCCTCGAGTTCGGCGACGGTGATCTTTTCCGTGATGGCCGGGGCGCCGGCGACCTTGCGGGGGCGGCCGGTGCACTCGAGGGTGAAGATGACGAGCGCCTGGTGCGGCCAGCCGTCGGCGAGCAGCCGCGAGAACCGCACGGCGATCTCGCGCAGCGGGCCTTCGACGACTTCACGCAGCTCGGTCAGTTCGACGGCGTCGGGCACCGGGACGAGCGTACTGACCACCGCGCCTGATCGGAAGACCAGGTTTCCCTCGACCGACGACCAGGTCGCTGTCCCGCTCACCCGATCTAGGGTCGCGGAAGGCATGCGTTGCCACGCATGCCTTCGGTCGTCGAGGAGGTTTCGGGGAATGCCACAGCAGGTGCGCGGGGTGATCGCCCGGTCGAAGGGCGCGGCGGTCGAGCTGACCGACATCGTCGTCCCGGACCCGGGTCCCGGTGAAGTGGTCGTCGCGATCGCGGCGTGCGGCGTCTGCCACACGGACCTGACCTACCGCGAAGGTGGCATCAACGACGAGTTCCCGTTCCTGCTCGGGCACGAAGCCGCGGGCACCGTGGAGAGCGTCGGCGCCGGCGTCGACTCCGTGCAGCCGGGGGATTTCGTGGTCCTGAACTGGCGCGCGGTGTGCGGGCAGTGCCGGGCGTGCAAGCGTGGCCGTCCGCAGTACTGCTTCGACACGTTCAACGCGACCCAGCGGATGACCCTGACCGACGGCACCGAGCTGACCCCGGCGCTGGGCATCGGCGCGTTCGCGGACAAGACGCTGGTGCACGAGGGCCAGTGCACCAAGGTGGACCCGAACGTGGACCCGGCGGTCGCCGGCCTGCTCGGCTGCGGCGTGATGGCGGGCCTCGGCGCCGCGGTCAACACCGGCGGTGTCGGCCGCGGTGACTCGGTGGCGGTCATCGGCTGCGGGGGAGTGGGCGACGCCGCGATCGCGGGCGCCCGCCTCGCCGGCGCGACGACGATCATCGCCGTCGACCGCGACGACCGGAAGCTCACGTGGGCGCGCGACCTCGGCGCGACGCACACCGTCAACGCCGCGGAGATCGACGCGGTGGCCGCCGTCCAGGAGCTGACCGGCGGGTTCGGCGCCGACGTCGTGATCGACGCGGTCGGGCGCCCCGAGACGTGGCAGCAGGCGTTCTACGCGCGTGACCTGGCCGGCACCGTGGTGCTCGTCGGCGTTCCGACGCCGGACATGCGCCTGGAGATGCCGCTGCTCGACTTCTTCGCCCGCGGCGGCTCGCTGAAGTCGTCCTGGTACGGCGACTGCCTGCCCTCGCGCGACTTCCCGATGCTCGTGGACCTCTACCAGCAGGGCCGGCTCCCGCTCGACAAGTTCGTCACCGAGCGGATCTCGCTGGACGACGTGGAGAAGGCTTTCCACACCATGCACGCCGGCGAGGTGCTGCGTTCCGTGGTCGTGTTGTGAGCGGCGCGCTGCGGATCGACCGCGTGGTCACGTCCGGCGTCTTCGCCCTCGACGGCGGCACGTGGGACGTCGACAACAACGTCTGGCTCGTCGGCGACGACGACGAGGTCGTGATCGTGGACGCCGCCCACGACGAGAAGGCCATCACCGAAGCGGTCGGCGACCGCAACGTCGTCGCCGTGGTGTGCACCCACGGCCACAACGACCACGTCACCGTCGCGCCGCAGCTGGGCGACCACCTGCACGCGCCGGTGGTGCTCCACCCGGCCGACCGCCAGTTGTGGGAGCAGACCCACCCCGGGCAGCGGTTCTGGCGCGCGGAGGACGGTGAGCGGCTCGCGGTCGCCGGCACCGCACTGGAGTTCCTGCACACGCCGGGTCACTCACCGGGCTCACTGTGCCTGTATCTGCCCGAGGCCGGCGCCTTGTTCACGGGCGACACCCTGTTCGCCGGCGGCCCGGGCGCGACCGGGCGCTCGTTCTCGGACTTCCCGACGATCATCGCGTCGATCCGGGAGCGGGTCCTGGTGCTGCCGCCGGAAACCCGGGTCCACACGGGACACGGCGACGGCACGACGGTCGGTGGCGAGGCTCCGCATCTGGAGGAGTGGGTGGCGCGGGGCTTCTGACCCGGTGCCCCGGCGGCGCACCGGACAGCGTGACTCCGAGTGCCGACCTCGCGCAGACGGACGCCGACGTTGAGCAGCTCGTCCGGCCCGTGGTCGAGCAGGCCCAGCTGCACTCTCTGCCGCAGGACCCGGGTCGGACGCGCGTGTGTTCGGCTATCCGGGGTCGTCCTGTGCCCGTCGTGGCCGGCCGGCCGGAGCCGGCCCACCGTGTCCCGATCGGCCACCCGGCGGTGGTTGATCTCCTTGGCAGACGTTCGCTTGGTATCCGCCGCGGGGGCGGCAGCGTGCCGGCCCGCCGAGATCGTGCTTGCGCCCGCCGCGGCGGCCGAAGGCTGGGTGCGCCACATCGCCGAAGAGCCGCACCGGTTCCTGAGCGACTGCCTGTTCGCCACGGCGACCTTCGAGTTCGACGCGCTCACCGGTGTGGTCCACGACGAGGTCGTCGAGGGCACGACGCGGTGGCGCGCCCGCCTCGCCGAAGCGGCCCGCGAGGTCGCGGATCTCGGTGACCTGCCGGCCCGCGCGGAACCCGATCAGCTGGCGTTCGACCTGATCGGGTGACGATCGTGCACCCTTTCGCCTCCTCGCCACCGCGAACCGTTGAGGCAACCGTCACATCGGTCCCCTGAAACGACTTCTCCGGATTCCGCGATGACTGATCGCGCAAATGCGTGGAGTTCAGCGCAAGCGTGGCGTGGAGGGCACTCGAGTAGCCCACCCGTCATCGCTTGATGATCGTTGCGGGAAAAGCGCCCGATCGACGCTTACCGTGATCATCACTCGTGCCCCAAAGGAGTGAATGATGAAGCCGGCCCTGAACAGACGGGTGGCGGTCACCGGGATCGGCGTCGTCTCACCGGTGGGGATCGGCGTGAAGGACTTCTGGGAAGGCTTCTCACGCCCGGCCCCCGCGGCGGCTTTGCGGCACGTGACCGGGTTCGACCCGCGGCAGTGGCTGTCGCACAAGCTCGCGCGGACGACGGACCGCACGACGCAGCTGGCCGTGGCGGCCGCCGACGAGGCCCTGGCCGACGCGGGCCTGCTGCCGGGCCACATCGTGGATTCCGCGCCCGGGCTGACCGGCGTCGACGCCGAACGCGCCGCCGTCGTCCTCGGCACGGCCACCGGTGGCGCGCTCACGTTCGAGGCCCAGGCCGAGGTCCGGACACAGTCGGGTGAGCGCCGCGTGTCGCCGCACTTCGTCCCGATGACCCTGCCCAACGCGGCGGCCGCGACGCTGAGCATCCGCTACGGGCTGCGCGGCGGCGCGAGCACCGTCACCACCGCGTGCGCGGCCGGGACCGACGCCATCGCCGCGGGGGCCAAACTCGTGGCCTCGGGCGCGGCCGACATCGTCCTCGCGGGCGGCAGTGACGCGAACATCACGCCGACCTACATCGCGGGCTTCAGCAACATGCGCGCGCTGACCCCCACCGGGATCTCCCGTCCGTTCGATGTGGACAGAGACGGCACCGCGGGCTCGGAGGCCGCCGGCGCGGTCGTGCTCGAACCGCTGGAGAAAGCGCTTGCTCGTGGTGCGCACGTCTACCTGACGATCGACGGCACAGGTGCGACCGCCGACGGCTACCACGTCACCGCGCCCGACCCGACCGGCGCCGGTGCCGAACGCTGCATGCGCCTGGCGATCGCCGACGCGGGCTACGTTCCGCACGACATCACCCACGTCAACGCGCACGGCACCTCGACCGCGCTCAACGATGCCGCCGAAGCCCACGCCATCCGCCGCGTTTTCGGGGCGGCGCGCCCGCTCGTCACCAGCATCAAGGGTGCCACCGGGCACTCGTTCGGCGCGGCCGGCGCGCTGGAGGCCGTGGCCGTGGCGCTCACCGTGGCCCACGCGACCATCCCTCCGACGCTCGGACTGTCCACACAGGATCCCGACCTCGATGTCGACCTCGTGCGGGAACCCACGCCGTGGACGCCCGGGCCCGTGCTGTCCAACAGCTTCGGGTTCGGCGGCCACAACGGCAGCCTCGTGTTCACCCCGGTCGGCTGAGCTCGGCACAACAGACCTGGCACTCCTGCGCCCGGTGCGGACTGAGCGATCAGTTCTTTGTGGACGGACGCCTCGAGGCCGGTGGACCATCCCCGGATCTCGTGCCGTGGTGGTGCCGGGCCGCGCCGCTCCGGTCCGCGGTGAGGCCCGCGCCGGGTCCGGGGCTGGCTCGGCATCGAGTACGCGACGACCGCAGGGATTCGCTTCGCAGCTGCCGGGCCGGCTCGCGAAGGTGATGGGTGGCGGTGAATCGGCCAACTCCCAGGACGAGGACGCGTTTTTCCTCAACGTCTGGGAGCCCGAGCACAGGGAGCGGCTGCCGGCGCTGTTCTTCGTCGTCGGCGGCGCGCGGACCACGGGCGGGGGCTCGCTGCCCTGGTACGACGGGCGTGCGCTCGCGTTCGTCGGTCAGTCGGCGGGGGCGTGGTACGGGCACCTGCTGGGCGTGACGCCGGAGGCCCGCGGGCTGTTCCGCCGGCTCGCGCACCTCAGCATGGGCACGAGGCAGCCGTGCTCGCCGGAGCACTCCGCGCGCGTGTGGCAGCTGACGCAGGAGGGGCTCGGCTCCACGTCGGCCGATTCCCTGCTGCGCGCCGGAATGGCGGCGTTGCGCGGGCTCGCGCGCCCGCGGGAGCTGGGTGAGCTGCCCGCGGCGTACCTGCCGACGGTGGCGGAGAACGTCCCTGCGCAGCTGATGGACGCGGTGTGGGCGGCGGAACAGAGCCACGTAGACGCCGTTTTCCTCCGGTACACCGCCGACGAGGCGACGGCATTTCTGTCGGGAGAGAAACCAGAATCCGAGGCCACTTCCGAGCTCGTGGACGAATGGCTCGCGACGGTGCCCCCGGAGGACGTCCCACCGGACTGGGCCATTCCGTCGACGCCGTACGAGAAAGTGGCCGGCGTCGCTTCCTGGCGGCAGTTCCAGCGTTTTCCGGCCGAGCTCGCCGATGCATTGCGGGCCGGGGGATCCCGGCCCAGCTGTCCGCGTTCACGGCCCGCGGCGCCGTGCCGCGCGTGCTCAGCTGTCACTGCTTAGACCTGCCGTTCCGGTTCGGGAACCCGGCGGCGTGGCGGGACGCGCCGATGCTGCGTGGGTTCGACGCGGACCGGTTCACGGGAATCTCGTCCGGATTGATGACGGGACTGATCGATTTCGCCGCCGCCGCGGGGTCCTGACCGGCGTCAAGGCTGGGCCGGGCAGGAAGGAAGGGGATGATCGGGCTCGTTGCACGCCGTCGGCTCGCTCTTGTGGCCGCCACTGGGGTACGAAAGATTCGTACACGAGGGTTGTGGGCGGATTTCGCGTGCCGGTCGGAAAGGACATGGGGAGACGTGACCGATTCGCCTTCTTGCGAAGTGGTGCCATGGACGCGTTGAGCCGGCTCATCCGCCTGGCCCGACTCGAAGCCAAGCTGGCTGTTCGCTGCGTCACGGCCGGACAGTCCACTTCGGACCACGAAGCCGCCGGCCCGGGGCGGGTGCCGTTCCACCTGGTGCTCGAGGGCACCTGCACCGTGTCCACCGGCTCGGCCACGGTCGAGCTCGGCCCGGGCGACCTGCTCCTGCTCCCCGGCGGGAACGCGCACCGCGTGACGGCCGTGCGGCGCCGGTTCGACGACGTGCCCGGCCCGAGGTCGTCGGCGCGGCGCGACGCCGAGCTCGAGCTGTACTGCGGCTACTTCCGCTTCGACTCGGCCGCCGGCGCGCTGCTGTTCCGGCTGCTGCCGGACCTGGTGCACGTCACCCTGGACACGCCGGCGGTGCGGCTGGCGGGCGTCCTGCGCGGCGAAACCCGCTTCGACGGCCCCGGGGCCGACATCCTGCTGTGCTCCCTGTGCGACGCGCTGCTCACCATGGCGCTGCGCCGCCGGCCCGAACACCGGCTCGACACCCCCGCCCTGTGGACCGTGATGGGCGACGACGTGCTGGGCCGCGTGATCGTCGACGTCGTCGAACGCCCCGGCGAGCCGTGGACGATCGACCGCATGGCCGCCGCGGCCGCCATGTCGCGCGCGACTTTCCTGCGCCGCTTCAGCGCCCGCACCGGCACCACCGTCGGCTCCCTGCTGACCTCGATCCGGATGATGGTCGCGGCCGACCTGCTCGCCCGCTCCGACTACTCCGTGGGCCGCGTCGCCGGCGAGGTCGGCTACCGCTCGGAGTCGGCGTTCGGGCAGGCGTTCCGCAGCACGGTCGGCACGCTGCCCTCGGAGTTCCGCAAGAACTCGGTGGGGGCTCGCTGAGCCGTCAGGGGGCGACGCGGTCGAACGCCGACTCGTCGGCGCTCGGAACCGACTCCTCGCTGCCGCAGAAAACCTCCGGGGCAGCCGCACCGGGACGCTGTCCACGCTGCCCGCATCTTCTTCTCGAGGCCGGCTCGGCCGCTCAGGTGCTGCTTTCGCGGATCTGCAACTTCGGCGTCAACCGGGCCGACTCCGCGGGCTCGCCGCGCATCACGGCGCGCAGCAGGCGCACCGCGGCCTGGCCGATCTCGAACATCGGCGAGCGCACCGACGACAGCGGGATCGGCAGCTCCGCGGCCAGCGACGTGTCGTTGAACCCGACCACCGCGCAGTCGCGGCCCACGGTGAGACCGTGGGAGCGCAGGGCACCCATCGCGCCGATCGCGGCGAAGTCGTTGACCGCGAAGAGCGCGGACGGGCGACGGCCCGAGGCGAGGATCCGCTCGGCCGCCTCCCGGCCGCCCTGGGTGTCGAAGCGGGACAGCACGATGTCGTCGGCGCCGATGTCGCCGCCGAGGTCGCGCCAGCGTTGCACGAAGCCGGCCGTGCGGTCCACGCCGGTGGTCGCGTAGGCCTCGCCGGCGATCACGCAGACGTCGCGGTGGCCCTTGTCCCACAGGTGTTCCGCGACGAGCTCGCCGCCGCGGGTGTCGTCGCAGGTGGCCGACGGGATCTCCGGGTGGCGGCGGTTCATGAGCACGAACGGCACGGCCCGGCGGCGAAGGTCGGTCAGCACCACGTCGACGTCGAGGTGCCGGTCGCCGATGATCAGCCCGTCGACGCGCCGCGCCAGCATCAGCTCGACCTTGCGGCGCTGCTCGTCCACGTCGTCGCGGGAGTTGGTGACGAACGACGAGTAGCCGATGGTCGCCGCCTCGGCTTCGACGCCCTCGTACATCACGGCCAGCACCAGGTCGGACAGCCGCGGCACCACCACGCCGAGCAACCGCGTGCGGCGCGTGCGCAGGCCGGACGCCTGCGGGTCGGGGGAGTAGCCGAGTTCGGCCGCGAGCTCCCGGATCCGGCGCGCGGTGGCGTCCGAAGCCGCGCCGCGCGCCGACTCCGGGTCGGAGTGCAGCACGCGGGACACGGTCGAGGGGTGGATGCCCAGCTGCTGGGCGAGGTCCTTCAGCGTCGGCACGCGGTCGACGGCCGGTCCCTCCCCGACGGCCGTGTCATCGCCTTCGCGCGCAGCCTTCGCCCTGGGCAAGCCCCCACCTCTCCGCCGGGTATTGACCCGGATTCGAACCACACCGTACAGTCCGCACCCATCGTACCCAATCGTTTGGGTACGCCTCGGGCGCCGTAACCCAAACGATTGGGTTCGGAAACGACCAGGCAACGACGGAAGGAGATCGTTCGTGACGACCGGCCGGACGAGAGAGCGAGGTGAGCACGTCGTGCTCCTCGCGACCGGCGGCACGATCTCCTCCCGCAGCCGCGCCGAACTGAACGGCGCCGCCGTCGCCTCGGACGGCGCCGACGACCTGCTGCGCAGCACCGGTGGCCCGCACTCGCTGCCCGTGCGCGTGGTCGACGTGCTGCGGGTCGGTTCGTACACCCTCGACGTGGACGACATGCTCCTGGTCTGCGCCCGGATCCGCGAGGCGCTGGCCGACCCCGCGGTGGTCGGGGTCGTGGTCACGCACGGCACCGACACCATGGAGGAGACGGCGTTCCTGGCCGAACTCGTGCACGCGGACCCGCGACCGGTGGTGTTCACCGGCGCGCAGCGGGCCGCGGACGCACCCGACCCGGACGGCCCGGGCAACCTCGCCCGCGCCCTGACCCTGGCGGGCGCACCCGGCACCCGCGGCCGCGGGGTGCTGGTCTGCTTCGCGGGCGAGGTGTTCCCCGCCCGCGGGGTGCGCAAGTCGGAAACCCTGCTGGCCCACGCGTTCAGCAACCCCGACGACGGCCGCGACGGCTGGGCGGGCGAGCGGTCCGAACCGTTGCCGCTGCCCGACAGCGGCGCCGGCTGCCGCGTGGACCTGGTGGCGTCCTACCCGGGAGCCGACGCGGCGCACCTGCGCGCGTCGCTGGCCGCCGGCGCGGCCGGGATCGTGCTGCAGGGCACCGGGATCGGCAACGCCAACCCGGTGCTGTGCGAGGCCGTCTCCGAGGCCACGGCGCGGGGCGTCGTGGTGGTCACCAGCACCCGCGTGCAGGCCGGCCCGGTCGTCCCGGTGTACGGCGCCGGCGGCGGCAAGGACCTGCTGGCTGCGGGCGCGATCCCGGCCGGGCTGCTGCGTCCTTCCCAGTCGCTCGTCCTGCTGTCCCTGCTCCTGCGGCTCGGGTGGTCCCGCGAAGACATCGCGGCGGCTTTCGCGCGGAGGGGAGGCGAACCCTGACTCCGCCGCCCGGCCCGCCCGTTTCCCCACACCACCGTTCCCCACACCCCACACCACGAGAGGCTTGTTCATGACAAAGGACATCCAGGTCGCGTTCGGCATCGACGTCGATGCCGTGGCCGGCCAGCTCGGCTCCTACGGCGGTGAAGACTCGCCCTGCGACATCTCCCGAGGGATGTTCGCCGGCGAGGTCGGCGGCCCCCGGCTGCTGCGCCTGTTCGAGCGCTACGGGCTGACCACCACGTGGTTCGTGCCCGGCCACTCCATCGAGACCTTTCCCGACCTGACGCGCGCCATCGTCGACGCCGGGCACGAGATCGGTGCGCACGGCTACTCGCACGAGAACCCGATCGCGATGACCCGCGAGCAGGAGACGGCGATCCTGGACCGCTCGATCGAGCTGATCGAGAAGGTCGCCGGCCGCCGGCCCACCGGGTACGTGGCGCCGTGGTGGGAGTTCTCCCCTGTCACCAACGAGATCCTCCTCGAACGCGGCATCAAGTACGACCACTCGCTGATGCACCGCGACTTCGAGCCGTACTACGTCCGCGTGGGCGACAGCTGGACCAAGATCGACTACGCCCAGCCCGCCGAGACCTGGATGAAGCCGCTCGTGCGCGGCGAGGAGACGGACCTGGTCGAGATCCCGGCCAACTGGTACCTCGACGACCTGCCCCCGATGATGTTCGTCAAGGCGTCGGCCAACTCCCACGGTTTCGTCAGCCCGCGTGAGCTCGGCCAGACCTGGCAGGACCAGTTCGACTGGGTGTACCGCGAGATGGACCAGGCCACCTTCACCATGACCATCCACCCGGACGTGTCCGGGCGGCCGCAGGTGCTGCTCATGCTGGAGCGCCTCATCGACCACATCAACGGCCACGAGGGCGTCAGCTGGCTCACCTTCGACCAGATCGCCGACTCCTTCCTCGCCCGCAACCCGCGCAAGGGAGCCGGATCATGAGCGTCGAACCCCTCGACCTGACGGCGCCCGCCGTCGACGAGAAGCGCAGATTCCCGGTCTTCTCGCGCAAAGCCACCCGCACCGCCACCGTCCTGGCGCTGATCGCCTGGACGATCGCGGTGTTCGACTACGGCCTGTTCGGCACGCTGCTGCCCGCGATGCAGGAGTCGTTCGGCTGGACCGCGTCCGAGGCCTACCAGATCAACACGTGGATCGCCGTCGGCACCGCGATCGTGTGCTTCGGGATCGGCCCCATCATCGACCGGCTCGGCCGCCGCCGCGGCATGATGACCAGCATCGGCGGCACCGCGATCATCTCCACGCTGACCGCGCTCATCCCGGCCGCGCTCGGCGCGGTCAGCGGCGTGATCATCACCGTCATCCGCTCGTTCGGCGGGCTCGGCTTCTCCGAGCAGGCGGTGAACGCGACCTACATGAACGAGGTCTACCAGGTCACCGAGGACGAGAAGCGCCGCAAGCGCCCCGGGTTCTACTACTCGTTCATCCAGGGTGGCTGGCCGCTGGGCTTCCTGCTCTCCAGCGCGCTCGCGTTCGTCTTCCTCGATTCGCTGGGCTGGCGCGCGCTGTACGTGGCGGCCGCGGTCCCGGCGGCGATCGTGGTGTGGGTGATCTGGCGCAAACTGCGCGAGACGCCGCAGTTCGAGCTGCACCAGAAGCTGACCGAGCTGGAGAAGGGCGGGCGCACCGCCGACGCGCACGCGCTGGCCGCCTCCTACGGCGTCGAGCACTCCTCGGCCTCGCCGCTCAAGCGGCTGTGGGAGCCGGCGTTGCGGCGCAACACGATCGTGCTGTCGCTGGCCTGGATCCTGAACTTCTTCGGCATCGCGATCTTCAGCGTGCTGGGCAGCTCGGTGCTGAAGAACGCCAAGGACGTGTCGCTGTCCAGCGCGTTCTGGATGCTGATCGTGATCAACGCGATCGGCTACTTCGGCTACGTCTTCCACGGCTGGCTCGGCGACCGCATCGGCCGCAAGCGCACCATCATCATCGGCTGGATCATCTCCGGCCTGTGCTTCGCGCTGATGCTCAGCCCGGTCGCGAGCAGCTCGTTCGTGATCATCCTGACCTACGGCGCCGGGTTGTTCTTCCTGGTCGGCCCCTACGCGGCCATCCAGTACTTCATGGCCGAGTGCTACCCGGTCAGCTGCCGCGCCACCGGCACGTCGTTCATCGGCGCGATGAGCCAGCCCGGCACGATCATCGGCGGCGCCCTGTTCACCGCGGTCGCGGCGGGCTCGGGCACCGGCGCGGCGGCCCTGTGGGTCGGCGCGCTCGGCACCGTGGTCTCCGGCGTGCTGATGATCGCCGCCAAACCGCCCGCCGAAGCCCTGCGAGAGGACCACGTGGATGTCTGAGCCGAAAGCGGCGATCATCACCGGCGCCGCCAGCGGAATCGGCCGGGCGCTGGCCGTGCACTACGCGCGGCGCGGGGTGCACACGGTGATCGGCACGTTCCCCGGTGACCCGCACGACCCGGCCGAAACGCTGCGGCAGGTCGAGGCCGCGGGCGGCGAGGCCGTGGTGCACGAGGTCGACGTGCGCAGCACCGAGCAGGTGGAGGCCTTCGCGCAGCGGGCGGTGGACGAGTTCGGCCGGCTGGACTACGCGGTCGCCAACGCCGGCATCCTGCGCAACGCCGCGCTGGCCGATCTGTCGGACCAGCGCTGGCACGACATGCTCGACGTCGACCTGACGGGCGTGCTGCGCACCCTGCGGGCCGGCTCGACCCGCATGGGCGAGGGCGGCGCGATGGTCGCGGTGTCGTCGATCGCCGGCGGTGTCTATGGCTGGGAGGACCACGCCCACTACGCCGCGGCCAAGGCCGGGGTGCTGGGCCTGGTCCGCAGCGTCGCGGTCGAGCTCGGGCCGAGACAGATCCGCGCCAACGCGGTGATCCCCGGCCTGATCGAGACGCCGCAGTCGCTCGACCCGGTCAACTCGCTGGGCCCGGACGGGCTCGCGCGCGCCGGTGGCGACATCCCGTGGGGCCGCGTCGGCCGGCCGGAGGAGGTGGCCGACGTGATCGGCTTCCTCACCTCCGCGGCCGCGAACTACGTGACCGGTCAGGCCATCGTCGTCGACGGCGGCCTGACCGTCCGGATGCGCGCGTGACCGCCCGGACCGTGGTGGTCACGGGCGGCGCCAGCGGCATCGGGCAGGCCATCGCGACCGCGTTCCGGGCGAACGGCGACCGCGTCGCCGTGCTCGACCGGGCTCCCGGCGCCGACGTGATCACGGTGGACGTGTCCGACGAGGACAGTGTGCGCTCGGCGTTTTCCTCGGTGCGCGAGGAGTTCGGCACGGTCGACGTGCTGGTGAACTCGGCCGGGCTGCTCACCGAGTCGCCGGCCGAGGACATGGACCTGGCGCTGTGGAACGAGACCATCGCGGTCGACCTGACCGGGGTGTTCCTGTGCTGCCGCGAGGTGCTCAAACCGATGCGGGCGCAGCGGTGGGGCCGCATCGTCAACATCTCGTCGCAGCTGGGGCTGAAGGGCGGCACCGGCCTCGGTCACTACAGCGCGGCCAAGGCCGGGGTCATCGGCTTCACCAAGGCGGTGGCGCTGGAGGTGGCGGCGGACAACGTCCTCGTCAACGCCATCGCCCCCGGGCCCATCGAAACCCCGTTGGTGGACGGCATTTCCGAGGCGTGGAAGGTGGCGAAGCGAGCCGAGCTGCCCCTCGGCCGCTTCGGCACCCCCGACGAGGTCGCCCCGGCCGCGCTCCTGCTCGCCAGCGACCCGGGCGGCAACCTGTTCGTGGGCCAGACGCTGGGGCCCAACTCCGGTGATGTGATGCCCTGAAAGGGGTTCGAGGATGTGCGGAGCCTGCGGCCGGACGGTCGTCACCGACCCGGTGTTCCCGGCCGGCCGCAGCACCCGCGGGAACCTGATCGCCGGGCAGATGCTCGACGCGTTGTGCGCCGGAACCCGGATCCGGGTTTCCGGGCAGCCCGACGGTTTTGCCGTCACCCCGCCGGGCCGGCGGCCGCTGTCGTGCGCGACCGTGGCCGAGGTCTGGGCGGCGGTGCTGGCCGCGGCACCGGGCACCGTCGTCATGCTCACTGCCGAGCTGGAAGCCCGGTACCGCGCGGAACTGCCGTTGCTGCAGGCTGTCGTCGCCGCGTTTCCCGGCGGGGCGTGACCGGCGTTCAGCGGGAAACGCTTGCGCCGCACCGGTTGCACTGTGCACCACCCCGCTCCCGAACGTGGTGCGGTTTGCGGTCGACGGCATGGCGCGCGGCCCTGGATCGTCTTCACGACCCCAGAGCCCGACGACGTCGCCCGGGAGCGCACCGATGCCTGCCAAGACCACTTCACCGAAAACCTCGCCCGAGCCGGCCGAGCACCTCGACGTCCTCGTCATCGGCGCCGGGATCAGCGGGATCGGCGCCGGCTGCTCGGACCAGGAGGGCTGGCATCCGGCGCGCCGACGAGCTCTTGCCGCGCCCCCTCGCGCAACGACGGATGGAGGTCGCGGTGGCGGTGAACGTGGTCCGGGTGCGGACTGCCGAACCCGGGTGCTGAGCGGGGAAGCGGCCGGTCGGCGCGCTAGGGGAGTGCGCAGCCCGCTCGCGGCACCCACCGGCTGATCAACCATTGCTGTTCACACCGGGTTCACGGCCACGGACGACCCGGGTCACCCTCGGTCGAAAGAGTGGGCGGGCTTTGCCCCGACTCAGACAAGGACCCCCACTCATGAGACTGCGCAGATCGCTGGTGGCGCTCGCGCTCACCGCCACTGCGGCCACGGCCACGACGACGCTGCCCGCGGTGGCCGGCGCCGACACCGGGCTCGACGTGACCTCCACCGAGCAGGTCGCGCCCGGTGTGCGGCTGCAGACCTTCGCCGCGAGTTCGGCGAGTGCGACGAGCCTGCAGGGTGAGCTGCTGACCGTGGACCTGCGCAACCCGCGCGTGTCGGTGGACCTGCTGCACCCGCAGGCCGTGGCGCAGGCGCAGAAGGTGTCGCAGATGGCGAACGCGCAGGGTGCGGTGGCCGGGGTCAACGGTGACTTCTTCAACAACACCGAGGCTCAGCACCCGGGCGTCGCGTTCACGAACTCGTCCGACGGGCCCGAGATCGCGGACCGGCGGGTGCTCAAGGCGGCCGTGCCGAACGGGCAGCGGTTCGGGCCCGGCATGCCGCCCGGCGTGACGACGCAGGCGATTCTCGGGGTCGGCGTGGACCGGGTGGCGCGCCTGGGCACGGCGAGCCTCGTGGGCAGCGTCCGTTTCGAGTCGGTGACGCACCCACTGGGCGGGCTGAACCAGTACGCGATCCCGGTCGGCGGCATCGGCGCCTACACCAGCGCGTGGGGCGCGACCTCCCGCGCCCGTTCGGTGTGCGGCACCGACACCAGCCGGGGCGCGGCGTGCAGCGCGGACACCACCGAGGTGACGCTGAAGCACGACCGGGTCGTCGCCGTGGGCAACGCGGTCGGTGCCGGCGCGATCGGGCGGGACGAGACGGTGCTGGTCGGGCGCGAAGCCGGCGCGGACGCGCTGCGGACGCTCACCGTGGGCCAGCACGTGCAGGTGCGCTACGACCTCTCGACCGGGCGCGGGGTCCCGTTCCGGTTCGCGGTCGGTGGCTTCCCGGTCCTCGAGAACGGCACCGTGGTCGCCGGCCAGGACGCCAAGACCGCCGCCGTGCGGACGGGTGCCGGGTTCAGCGCCGACGGCCGCACGATGTTCCTCGTGGCGGTCCAGGCGGCGCCAGGCACCAGCGGCGGCATGACGACACCCGAGGTCGCGCTGCTCCTGCAGCGCGCCGGCGCGGCCGACGCGGTCAACCTCGACGGCGGCGGCTCCACCACGCTCGTGGCCCGCGACCCCGGCGCGCCCGCCGTGACGGTGCGCAACCGCCCGACCGACGGCGCGGGTGAGCGTTCGGTCGCCAACGGGATCGGGATCTTCGTTCGCTGACGACATCGAGGACCTTGAGAACAACGCGCTCGCCGCCGTGGCATCGGGCCACGGCGGCGAGCCGTCACCGCCCGGCTGCCCGGCGGCGGGCGAGCTGCGCCCCCAGACCGGTCAGGGCGAAGGCGATGTCGACCACCGCGTACCCGTTCGCGACCGGCCCGAGCCCGAACGCGCCGACCAGCAGGCCGGCGACGATGGCCGGCACACCGAGTGACAGGTAGCTCACCACGTAGATCGCGGCGAACAGCTCACCCCGCTCGTGGGCCCGGGCGTGCGGCACGATCAGCTCGATCGAGCCCGCGAACGCCGCCCCGATGCCGAGCCCGCCGACGACGTCGCCGAGGAAGAACAAGGCGAGGCTGCGGTCCGCGAGCGCGAAGACCGTCAAGAGCATGCCGACGGCGAGCGCCGCGGGGCCGATGATCACCGCCGTCCGCGCCGAGTACCGCCGCAGCACCACGACGGACACCGCGGCGAGGGCGAACCCCACGGTGACCGCCGCGCCGTCGACGAGACCGCCCTGGATCCGGAACACGTCCCGCAGCACGGCGGCGGCCAGGGCGAGGTAAAAGCCGGTCAGCGCCCACGCGCCGACGATCACGGGGATGCCGGCGCCGAACTCGCCGCGCGCCGCGGGCGGTACCGAAACCCGCGGCACGAGGCTGCGCAGGGCGCCGGGCCGGCGCGTCACGGATTCGCGGGTGAGGGTCACGACCACCAGCGCCGCCACGAAAAGACCGTCGAGAACGGCGAAGACGATCGTGCTCGCGTGGGCGGTGCCCTGGATGAGCGCGCCGGTGGCCAGCGCGCCGAACGCCAGCCCGACCATGGGGGCGAGGCTGCTCACCACGCCGCCGAGCTTCTTGTTCGGCTCGGGCGCGAGGTCGGTCAGCGCCGCGGCCAGCGCCCCGGTCGCCAGGCCGGCGGCCAGGCCCTGCAGGATCCGCGCGGTGATCACGACCTCGATCCCCGGCGCGAGGAGGAACACGGTCATCGCCGCGATCTGCACGAGCAGGCCCGCCGTGATCACCGGTTTGCGCCCGAGGTGGTCGGACAGCGACCCGAACACGAGCAGCGCCAGCAGCAGGGCCAGGGCGTAGATCGCGAACGCCAGCGTGAGCAGCCACGGCGCGAACCCCCACTGCGCCTGGTACACGACGAGCAGCGGTGACGGCGCGGCCGCGGCCGTGAACAAGGCCACGAGCACGAACGCGATCGCCACGAAGGACGCCCGCGGCGATAGGCCCCGGCCACGACCTCGGGAAACCTTGATCAGAGCACTGTCGATCATGCCAGCCCCAAACGCTAGAAAGTCTGCTAACGCACAATATGATGCGATAGCGGCCGCGGGAAGCGTCCGTGACGAGCGCAACTTCTACTGCGTTAAGGTGGAGGCATGGCCAGTGGTCGGGTAACGGGTGAACGCAGTGGCGGCCGCAGCTCGCTCGTGGTCGCCGCGGTCCGGCGGGCGGTGGAAGACCTCGTGCGCGAGCTCGGCGCCGAGAAGGTGACGGTGGCGCTCGTCGCCGAGCGCGCCGGCGTCGCGGCCACGAGCATCTACCGCCGGTGGGGCGACCTGCCGAGCCTGATCAACGAGGTGGTCCTCTACCGCCTCGACCCGAACCGCGAGCTCCCCGACACCGGCGACACCTGGGCCGACATCCGCTCGTGGGCCCAGGAGATCGCCCGGCACTTCGGCACGCCCGCCAACACGGCCCTGCTGCGCGCCGGTGCGGCCCTGGCCCACACGACCCCGAGCGACTGCACGGCCACCCGCCGCAAGGAGGCCGCCTCGCTGGCCGAACGCACCCGCGCCGGTGGCCCGACCACCGAGCAGCTGATCCACCACCTGGTCGCGCCCATCGCGTACGGCACGATCTTCGGGGTCGCGAGCGTGACTCCCGAGACCGTCGACCGGCTCGTGGACGATCTGAAGAAGATCACGGCGAACTGAAGCGGCGGCCTCCCCGGGAGTTCCGAGGAGGCCGCCGGCTTCGGGTCCGGTCACCGGTCACGCGGTCACGCGGTCACGCGGTACGCGTCCACCATCCCGACCGACGTGCTCCGGTTCACGATCCGGATCGTGTGCTGAGCCCGGCTCAGTCCGGACTTCTGCCACACCACCTGTTGCGCCTGGCGGGCGCCGCTCACGCGAAGGTCCACAGTGGCCTGGAGCGTGTTGTCGAGGTAGACGTCCACCGTGCCCATGTCGCCGTTGCGCTCCGAGAGGTACTGGATTCCCGTGCCGGTGAACGTGTACGACGCGGCCGCGTCGAGGGTGGTCGTGAAGTGGACGTCGTCGTTGTAGTCGCCGAGGCCGCGGTTGGTGGCGGAGAACCAGTTGCTGTCGTAAGTGCCCTCCGTGTCGTTCACCAGGCCGCCGCCGGTGCCGTTGAGGCCGAGGGTGGAAGCCGTGCCGCTCAACGACTTCGCGCCCTGGTTCGATGACCCGGTGAGCCGGGTGGTGGTGTAGGACGTGAGTGGTTTCGCCGTGCGTTCCACGAGGTACGTCGCGTTGGCCGCGGTCGCGAACTCGAACTCGGCCGCCGAGGTGGTGAGCAGGATGGCGTTGTCCGAGGCGCGGCGCACGCGGATCTGCTGGGTGCCCCACGGGTTCACCACGTGGGCGGTCGCGCCCCACTGGCTGCGCAGGCCCACGTACTTGGTCTCGTTGGCCTCCCGCTCCGAGCTCACGAGGAAACCGTTCTCGGCGAGCAGCGTGAACTTGCCGACGAACGACGAGTCGGCCGGCACCGCGGGGAACACGCGGATCTTGTCGTTGTAGGACTGCAGGAGTCCCTCGTTCATCGCCGAGAGGTTCACGCCGTGGTACTCGTACACGCCGTTGGTGTTGCTGGTGAACCCGTTCGGGTAGTTCTGGTACTGCTGCAGCATGCGTTTCATGCCGCTGAACGTCTGGTCGCCGAGGCCGAGGCGGGCGGCCTGCACCGCGTCGTTGGCCCACACGTTGCCGTACGGGAACGGCCGGGTGTTCCAGGTGTTCAGCGCGGTCTGGTAGTCCGGGGCGCCGATGCCGGTGACGCTGTAGGGCCAGATCAGCTCCGACGCCACGTTCTCGCCGTTGCGGATCTGCGAAGCCGGCGGGTCGTGCGGCAGGTACACCCCGTTCTGCTGCGGGTAGGCCACGAGGTTGTCGAGGACCTTCTGCCAGCCGGCGCGCAGACCGGAGTCCAGGCCGAGCTGTTGCGACACCGACAGCGCGATGGGGAAGATGCTGCGCACCGCGGCGAGGTCGGTGATCGCGTCGCGCACGTTCCAGTAGGTCTCGTGGGCGTTGGAGTTCGCGAGGTAGTACTTGCCATTGCCGTCGAGGGAAAGCATGGCCGAGTAGAACTTCGCGGTGTCGCGGATGAACGGGTACGCGACGTTGCGCAGGTAGTTCGCGTCGTTGGTGTAGCGGTACTGCAGGTACATGTTGTAGGCGGCTTCGTAGCCGGTCGAGAGGATGTTCTTGGTGAAGTCGCTGTTCACGGTGCCGCGGGCGTTTCCGTCCCAGCCCATGGTTTCCGGCACCCAGAGGCCGTCGACCCCGTACCGGGTCCGGGTATAGGCCTTGAGAGCGGAGTAGTTGCGGCTGTAGAGGTTGTTGAAGGTGTTCATCAGGTCGGCGTGGTTCGAGGCGAGGAACGAGTTGTACACGTCGCGCTGGTTCCAGTACCAGTAGGCGTTGCTCCACTTCGTCTGGTCACCGGTCGCGCGGAACACACCGTTGATGAAGTGGTACGGGTAGTTGCCGTACCCGCCGGCCGCGATGAGGTAGGTGGAGAGGTAGTACATGTTCTCGAGGTAGTCGGCGTCGCCGCCCATCCCGCTGTACTGCACGAAGGACTTGTTCCAGAAGGCGTGCCACCAGTTGCGGTAGTCGGTGAACGTCGTCGCGTAACCCGCCGACTTGGCCGCGGCGAGCGCGGTCCTGGCCTGGTTGATCGAGTTGTTGCCCGGTGCGTTGAGCCGCGTCGACGCGGTGAACCACACGGTGTAGCTCGACGAGGGGGTGATCGTGAGCCGCACCCGGCTGTTGTTCACCACGGACGCGGTGTAGCCCGCGCCCTCGACGGTCGCGGCGAGCGTGTACCCGAACTTCTGCGGGTCGGCCTGGCCACGGCTGAGGCCGGCGCCGGTCGAGTCGGCGAAGCTCGACACCTGCTTCCAGGTGCTGAGATCCGGTACGTCGCCGCTGTTGCCGAGGTTGGCCACGTCCCACAGCGACAGCTCGAGGGTCACGCTCTGCACGCCCGTACGGGCGTCGTCCACGTGGATGCCCATCACCTCGGAGCCCGGCCGGCCCATGATCGTGACGGTGCGGTTGCTGTCGTACTTCGTGGTCAGTGTCCCGTCGTACAGCGAAAGGCGCTGCTGGTAGGTGCTGTACCCGGCGTCCATGGCCGGCGAGGTGGCCAGGTTGACCAGGCCGGCGCCGAACGCCGTCTGCTGGGAAGTGTCCACATTGGACACTTGCATGGTCAGCCCGTTGGCGGCCCAGACCATCGCGCCCGTACGGCCGTTGCCGACCGTGAGCCCGTAGTCGGGGTCGGTGCTGGGCCGGTTGTAGACGAGGTCGTGTTTGGCCAGGTAACTCGCGTAGTCGACGTCGAGCCGTCCGGTCGCCGCGGAGAACGCGGCATCGCCGGGAGCGGCGACCGCGGGAACCGCGGGGGCGGTCAGCGCGGCACCTACGAGCACGACGACGGGCAGCAGGCGGAGCGACTTCATGAGGCACCTTCCGGGGAGGGGTGAAGGTGAACAGAGCCGATGTCGCCAAGCAGTGAACATCTGATGTATCTTGTCCGTCAAGCGCCTGTTTAGCCTATTAGACGCAGTCACCGCGCCGGAAGGCGGAGTCTTCTCCCCGTTAGGTCAGATCTCTGGCAAGCCGGTCAGAGTGACCCGGTGAGCGCCTGCAGCCCCAGGCTCGTCACCGCGACTGCGACCCACAGCAGCCCGCCCAGCAGCAGCGGTCGAGGCCCGGCCTTGCGCATGTCGGCCAGGCGCAGCGACAGGCCGATGCCCACCAGTGCCGTCGTGATGAGGAACGTGCCCACTGTGGACAGTGCGGGGTGCCAGGATTCCGGCACGGCCCCGACGCTGTCGAGTGCGGCCGCGGCGATGAAGCCCAGCAGGAACAGCGGCACGATCCGGCGCCACGGCATCGAGCGGAGGCTGAAGGCGCTCGGGCCGGCGGCTTGGCGGGCTTCGCGGCGGGCGGTGAGGATGGCCAGGACGATGACGATCGGGATCAGGGTGAGCGTGCGCGTCAGCTTCACGACGATGCCGTAGGAGCCGGCGTCGCCGCCGTAGGCGAAGGAGGCCGCGACGACGGAGGAGGTGTCGTTGATCGCGGTGCCGGCCCAGAGGCCGAAGGAGTGCGAGCTCATGCCGAAGAGGTGGCCCAGCAGCGGGAACAGCAGCACGGCGGCGATGTTGTAGGTGAAGATCGTGCCGATGGCGTAGGCGACGTCCGCCTGCTTGGGCTTGATCACGGCCGTGGTGGCGGCGATCGCCGATGCGCCGCAGATGCCGGTGCCCACGCCGATCAGCGTCTGGGTGTCGCCGCGGACGCCCAGCCAGCGGCCGAGCAGCCAGGCGCCGCCGAGGGCGACGGTGAGGGTGCCGAGCATCACCGGCAGTGAGCCGACACCGACGTGCACCACCTGCTGCAGGGACAACCCCGTGCCCAGCACCACGATCGACAGCTGCAGCACCGGCTTGGCGGCGATCGCGTACCCGGGCGTCCACCGCTCGGCCCGCAGCCCCGGCACGACGGCGGCGGCCAGCGCGCCGAGCAGGATGCCGAACACCGGTCCGCCGACGACCGGCACCAGCTTGCCCAGTCCGGTCGCGACCCCGGCCACGACCAGGGCGACGAGCAGTCCGGGGGTGGCTTCTCGAACGCGGGAACGGTGCTGGTCGACGGGTCGATCCTGGGTGGCGGTCATCGGCGCGCCTGCCCGTTCGTGTGCCGCATCGGCCCCGTCCTCCCTGTCCAGCACCCGGTAAATGTCCGTACATTTAATCTAAGGGATGTACGCACATTTGGCCATGGGTAGTGTCGGCCGCGACACCGCGGAGGACGTGATGGCCCCAAGAACGCTCAGCCGGTCCGGCAACGAGCCGCTCTGGCGCCAGCTGCAACGCGAGCTGCTGGCCAGGCTCGACAGCGGAGACTTCGACGAGCAGTTCCCCGGCGAGCTCGCCCTGGCCGAGGAGTACGGCGTCAGCCGGCACACCGTGCGCCAGGCGCTGCGCCAGCTGCGGGCCGACGGCGTGATCGTGGCCGAACGCGGGCGTCAGCCGCGCGTGGCGCCGCCGGCCGAGATCGCCCAGCCTCTGGGCGCGCTCTACAGCCTCTTCACCTCCGTCGAGGCGGCCGGGCTCGCGCAGCACAGCATCGTGCGCGCCTTCGACGTCCGCGCCGACGCCCTGGTCGCCGAGCGCCTCGACCTGGAGGCCTCCACGCCCCTGGTCTACCTCGAACGCCTCCGCCTCGCGGGCGACGAACCCCTCGCCCTCGACCGCGTCTGGCTGCCCGCGGATCTCGCCGAGCCCCTGCTGAAGGCCGACTTCACGCACACCAGCCTGTACAACGAGCTCGCCCGCCGCACCGGCATCCGCCTCGACCGCGGCCGCGAAGAGGTGCACGCCGTGATCCCCACCGCCGCCGAGCGCACCCAGCTCGCGTGCGCCCACGACGTGGCGGCGTTCGCCATCAACCGGCTCAGCCACGCCAAGGGCCGACCCGTGGAATGGCGCCACACGCTGGTGCGCGGCGACCGCTACGCCCTCACGGCCGAGTTCTCGGCGTCGGCCGGGTACCGGCTGATCACCCAGGCCTGAGGGTCCGGCCCGCGGGCGCCGGCGGCCGGAACGCCCGACTGCCCGCTGTCCCTTATGGACGGACGACGGTGGTCACGGGGTTTCGGGCGCCCGTGCCGCGATCAGCAGGGCCACGTCGTCACGGGCCGGGGCGGCGCCGACGAGGGCGGACATGACCTGGGCGCACGCAGTGTCCGGGTTGCCGGTCGTCATGGCCGCGGTGAGCTTGCGGAAGCCGTCGTCGAGGGTGGCGTCGCGGCGTTCGATGAGGCCGTCGGTGTAGAAGGCCAGCGACGAGCCCGGCGGGAGGGCAACCTCGGTGTCGTGCCGGTCCGACGCCGGCAGGCCCAGGCCCACCGGCAGGTCCGGCTGCACGTCCACCAGCCGCGCCGGTTCGCCGGGGGCGGCGAGCACGGGCGGCGGGTGCCCGGCCAGCGACAGCACGATGGACCGGCGGTCCGGGGCCACGATCCCGTACGCGACGGTGGCCATGATGCCCTGCTCGAAGTGGTTCACCTTGCGGCTCAGCTTGCCCAGTGCTTCGGCGGGGCTCAAGGTGTCGAGGGTGTAGGCCCGCAACGCGCTGCGCAGCCGCCCCATCACGACGGCGGCGGCGAGACCGTGGCCGGCGACGTCGCCCATCACGATGCCGACCCGGTCGTCGGGCAGCGGGAACACGTCGTACCAGTCGCCGCCGACGGCGGTGGCCGCGCCGGGCACGTAGCGGGAGCCGAAGTCCATCCCGTCGACCGAGGGGATCGACACCGGCAGCAGGCTGCGCTGCAGCGCCGTGGCCGCGGCGCGGTCCGCGTTCGCCGTTTCGGCCCGCAGCGCCACCGCCAGCCGGTCGGCGACGAGCCGCAGCAGGTCGATCTCGTCGCGGCCGAACGTGCGCGCCGTCGTGGATCCGATGTGCAGCACGCCTTCGAGGTTGTCGCGCACCAGCATCGGCACGCCCAGCAGGACCGTCAGGCCGTGTTCCCACAGCAGGGGGTTGACCACGGTCGAGGAGTCCACGTGGTCGATCAGCACCGGCTCCCGCCGCTGGGCGACCCGCCCGGCGAACCCGGCGCCCACCGGCACGCGCACGCCTTGGAAGACCTCTTCCTCGATGCCCGCGGACGCGATCGCGATCAGCTGCCCCGCAGCGGCGTCGTGGCGCAGCACGGTTGCGGTGTCGACGCCGAACAGGTCGCGTACCCGCTGCAGCATCGCGTCGAGCACCGGCTTCAGCTCCGAGCGGTCGACCGCTTCGCCGGACATGAGCTCGAGGAGGTGCAGCTGGTCGCGGGTGGTGGAATCGAGGGGCACCACGAGAGCCTACTTCCCGGCCCGGCGCCCCTCGGAGTACAGCGTGGCCAGCTCGCTGTCGTCGAGTCCGCCCAGCAGCGCCGCGGGGTCCTCGTAGGTCGCCACGGCGCCCGCGCCGGTCAGCTCGGCGGCGCTGACCCCGCCCGACAGCACGCCGACGGTCCGGACACCGGCCTTGGCCGCGGCCTGCACGTCCCAGACGGCGTCGCCCACGAAAACGGTGTCCTCCGGCGCGGTGCCGGCGCACTCGAGCGCCGCGAGGACGGGGTCCGGGTCGGGTTTGGTGGCCTCGACGTCGTGGCCGGCGACGATGCCCGTCACCACGTCGTCGACGTCGAGCACGCGCCGCAGCACCTCCAGCTCGTCGGGTCCGGCCGAGGTGGCGAGGACGACGCGGACGCCGCGCCCGGCCAGGGTGCGGACCAGCTCCGGCGCGCGGTCGAACGGCCGCAGCAGCCCGGACTGTTCGCGGTAGAGCTCGCTGTGGCGGCGCTTCACCTCGTCGCCGATGCGTTCGGCGTCACGTGCGCCGAGCAGCGCTTCGAGCAGCTTGGCCGTCCCCATGCCGATCGCGCGGTGGACGCGCCAGGAGTCCACGGGCCGGTCCGCCTCCTGGAACGCCCGGCACCAGGCGTGGACGTGTAGGTAGTTCGAATCGACGAGCGTGCCGTCGACGTCGAACAGGACTGCCGTGGCGATGGCTGCCTCCCGGGGTCGCGAACGGTTCCCACCCGGGTACCCCGTGCGACGCCCGGCTGAACCCCTCAGCGCCCCCGCAGGTGCGGCTTCGCCAGCCCGACCGCCCCGAAGACGATCAGGGCCAGTCCCGCGAGTGACACGATGATCTCCAGCACGGGCACCCGGGCGTCGTTCGTGACGAGGGTGACGACGCTGGAGCCGAGCAGCAGCACGCCGGCGGCCACGCTGAGCCAGCAGAGCGCAGCGGTCCGCGGGATGACGTTCCACCGCCTGTCCTCGGCCATCGCACCTCCTCGGGGAGAGATCGTGCCGGCACCGGTGCCCGCGGGCCAGGCCCGGCGAATCGCGTTCGTCAGCCGACCACGACCGTGAGGTCCGAGCGCGGCAGCAGTTCGCCGATCACGGGGTGGCCGGGCACCTCGCCGGCGACCAGCAGGCCGCCGGACGTCTGCGCGTCGGCGAGGAGCAGGGCCTCGGTCTCGTCGGCCCGCGACAGGTCCGCGTGCGGCCGGACCCAGTCGAGGTTGCGCCGGGTGCCGCCGCTGACGTAGCCGTCACGCAACGCCTCGCGCGCGCCGTCGAGGTACGGCACGGCCGCCGGGTCGATCCGGGCGGTGACGCCGCTGGCGCGAGCCAGCTTGTGGAGGTGGCCGAGGAGCCCGAAGCCGGTGACGTCCGTGGCACAGACCGCTCCGGCGGCGAGCGCGGCCAGCGAGGCTTCGCGGTTGAGCGTGGTCATCACGGCGATGGCCTGCTCGAACCGCTCGCCGGTGGCCTTGTGGCGCGAGTTCAGCACCCCGGTGCCCAGCGGCTTGGTCAACGTGAGGGGAACTCCGGCGCGGCCGGAGTCGTTGCGCAGCAACCGGTCCGGGTCAGCCGTGCCGGTGACGGCGAGGCCGTACTGGGGTTCCGGGGAGTCGACGCTGTGTCCGCCCGACAGGTGGCACCCGGCCTCACCGCAGATTGCGAGCCCGCCACGCAGGACCTCGGCGGCCAGCTCGAACGGGAGGACCTCCCTCGGCCAACCGAGCAGGTTCACGGCGACGACGGGGGTGCCGCCCATCGCGTAGACGTCGGAAAGCGCGTTGGCGGCGGCGATCCGGCCCCAGTCGTAGGGGTCGTCGACCACCGGCGTGAAGAAGTCCGTGGTCGCGATGAGCGCGACACCACCGGAGATCCGCACCGCCGCCGCGTCGTCGCCGGCGTCGAGCCCGACGAGCAGCTCGCCGGTGGGGTCCACGGGCTTCGCGTCCGTGAGACCGCTGACGACGGTTTCCAGCTCGCCGGGCGGGATCTTGCACGCGCAGCCACCACCGTGGGCGTACTGGGTCAGGCGGACGCTCATGGGCCTCATCATGCGCGAGCGGCTCCGGCTTGGCAGGATGGCGCCATGCCCAAGGGAGGCGTCTCCGGCCTGGTGGCCGGCGCGGTCTTCAAAACCGTTGAGCGGCAGGTCCTGCCGCTGGCGGGTTCGATTCCCGTCCGTCTCCGCCATGGCTGACCCGCGGCGGGCGATCCCGCGCACCGACGCCGTGCTCGCCGAGCCCCGGATCGCGAAAGCCGCCGAGACGCTCGGGCGGGACCTGGTGAAGTCGCTGGTCGTGGCCGCGCAACAGCGGGCGCGAGCCGGGGAGATCGGGCCTGGTGACGTCGTCGACGAAGTCCTGACCCGGCTGCCCGCAACCGGTGCCTCGCTGCGACCCGTGCTGAACGCGACCGGCGTGCTCGTGCACACCAACCTCGGCCGCGCGCCGCTGTCGGCCGCCGCCCTCGACGCGGTCGTCGCCGCGAGTGGGACCACCGATGTCGAGTTCGACCTGCGGACCGGCGAACGCGCGAAACGCGGCCGCGGTGCCCTGGCGGCGTTGTCCGCCGCGGTGCCGGGCGCGGTGCACGTGGTCAACAACAACGCGGCCGCCTTGCTGCTGTGTGCCCTGGTTCTGGCGCAGGGCAAGGAGATCGTGGTCAGCCGCGGTGAGCTGGTCGAGATCGGCGACGGCTTCCGCATCCCCGACCTGCTCGAGTCGACCGGCGCGCGGCTGCGCGAAGTCGGCACGACCAACCGCAGCTGCGCCCGTGACTACGCGGCCGCCGTCGGCCCCGCCACGGGGTTCGTGCTGAAGGTCCACCCCTCGAACTACCGCGTCACCGGCTTCACGTCCGAGGCGAGCCTCGCCGAGCTGGCCGGGCTCGGCGTGCCGCTGGTCGCCGACGTCGGGTCCGGTCTGCTGGCCCCCCACCCGCTGCTGCCCGCCGAACCGGACGTCACGACCGCGCTGGCCGACGGCGCGGACGTCGTCACCGCGAGTGGCGACAAGCTCCTCGGCGGCCCGCAGGCCGGGCTGCTCTTCGGCGACGCCGGGCTGATCGAACGGCTGCGGCGCCATCCCGCCGCCCGCGCGCTGCGCGTGGACAAGCTGACGCTCGCCGCACTCGAAGCGACCCTGCGTGGTCCGCGGCCGCCGGTGCGTGCCGCGCTCGACGCCGACGCCGGGGAACTGCGCGCGCGGGCCGAAGCGCTGGCCGCGCAACTGCGCTCGGCCGGGGTGGCCGCCGAGGCCGTGGACTCGACGGCGGTCGTCGGGGGTGGTGGCGCACCGGGCGTCGAACTGCCGAGCGCGGCCGTCGCGCTACCCGCCCGCTATGCGGCGGTGTTGCGGCTGGGTGAGCCCGCGGTGGTCGGCCGGATCGTGCGCGACCGCTGCCTGCTCGACCTGCGCACGGTCCGCCCAGCCGACGACCCGACGCTGCGGGAGGCCGTGCGCCGATGCGGGTGATCGCCACGGCCGGGCACGTGGACCACGGGAAGTCCACGCTGATCCGCCGGCTCACCGGCATGGAGCCGGACCGGTGGGCCGAGGAACGCCGCCGCGGCCTGACGCTGGACCTCGGCTTCGCGTGGACGCGCCTGGGCGGCGAGGAGATCGCGTTCGTCGACGTGCCCGGCCACCGACGGTTCGTGCCCAACATGCTCGCGGGGATCGGCCCGGTGCCGGCGGTGCTGTTCGTCGTCGCGGCCGACGAGGGCTGGAAACCGCAGTCGGCCGAGCACCTGGCCGCGCTCGACGCGTTCGGGGTCGGGCACGGCCTGCTCGTCGTCACCAAGGCCGACCGCGCCGATCCCGCCGCGGCCACGGCGCAGGCGCTGCGGGAGATCGCGGCGACGTCGCTGGGCGAGGTGCCCGCGGTCGCCGTGAGCGGCACGACCGGTGCCGGACTCGACGAGCTGCGGGCCCGGTTGACGAGCCTCGCCGCGGGCCTGCCGCCGCCGGATCCGGACGCGGACGTGCGGCTCTGGATCGACCGCGCGTTCACGATCAAGGGCGCCGGCACCGTCGTCACCGGCACGCTCGGGGCCGGCGCGCTGCGCGTCGGCGACGAGCTGGCGCTCGGCGAGACCCGCGTCCGCGTGCGTGGCCTGCAGTCGCTCGGTGAACCGCGCGAGAACGTTTCCGCCGTGGCCCGCGTCGCGGTGAACCTGCGCGGCGTCGCCCGGGACACGGCCGAGCGCGGTGACGCACTGCTCGCCCCCGGCGCGTGGCGGACCACGGCCGAGCTCGACGTGCGGCTGCGCGGAGCGCCCGCCGCCGACCTGCACCGGCACCTGGTGGTACACCTCGGTTCCGCCGCGGTGCCCGCCCGGGTCCGGCCGCTGGGCCCGGACACCGCACGGCTGCTGCTCGCGAAGCCGCTACCCCTGCGCGTCGGTGATCGGGGACTGCTGCGCGACCCGGGCGAGCACCGGATCCCGGCCGGGTTCGACGTCCTCGACGTCCGGCCGCCGGACCTGGGCCGCCGCGGCGCCGCGCGAGCGCGGGGCGCGGAGCTGGCGGCTCCCGAGCCCGGCTGGGATCTGCTGCGCCGCGAGGGTTTCGTGCGCCACGAGGACTTTCCCGCGCTGGGCCTGCCGGAGGCCGGGGTGCGGCTCGGCGGCTGGCACGCCGACCCGGCGCGGCTCGCCCGGCTGCGCGAGGAGGCGCCGCAGGTGGTGGCCGCCTGGACGCGCGAGCAGCCGAACACCGCGGGCCTGCCCGTCGAGGTCCTCCGGCAGCGCCTGGGCCTGCCGGCCGCGGAGCTGGTCCCGGCGGTCCTCACCGAAGGCCTGACCGTGGCCGGCGGACTGGTCCGGCGCCCCGGCGCGGGCCTGAGCGCGAGCGTCGAGCGCGCGTTGGCCGTGCTCGAGAAGCGGTTCGCCGAAAACCCGTTCCAGGCGCCGGAAGCCGACGAACTGCGCGAACTCGGCCTGGGACCACGGGAGCTCGCCGCCGCCGTCCGGCTGGGCCGGCTGAGCGCGATCACCGACGGCGTGGTGCTCGGCCCCGACGCGCCGCGGCGGACCGCGGAAGTGCTGGCCGCACTGGACGAGCCGTTCACCGTGTCCGAAGCCCGGCGCGCGCTCGGCAGCACCCGCCGCGTGGTGGTTCCGCTGCTGGAACAGCTGGACGCGCTCGGCGCCACCGAACGGCTCGCCGACGGCACCCGCCGGTCGTGTGGTTAGACCTGCGGATCACGGGTACCACGACTACTGTGCGGAGCATGGGCGTCAGGCAGTGGATCGAGGGCTGGCCGGTCTATCGGCAGCTGACCGGTCCCGACCGGACGGCTCGCTCCGCGGCGGCCAAGTCCGCCGGCTCCCAGACCTGGCACGCCCGCACCGAAGACGCCGACGAAGTGGTCCGCTCGATCTGCCCGTACTGCGCGGTCGGCTGCGGCCAGAAGGTGTACGTCAAGGACGGCGCCGTCACCCAGATCGAGGGCGATCCCGACTCACCGATCTCGCGCGGCCGCCTGTGCCCCAAGGGTTCGGCCAGCAAACAGCTCGTGACCAGCCCGAGCCGCGTCACCGAAGTCCTCTACCGCCGCCCGTACGCCTCGGACTGGGAGCGCCTGTCGCTCGACGAGGCGATGGACATGATCGTCGACCGCGTGCTCAAGACCCGCGACGAGACGTGGCAGGACGTCGACGAGAAGGGCCGGCGGCTCAACCGCACGCTCGGCTTCGCCAGCCTCGGTGGTGCGACGCTGGACAACGAAGAGAACTACCTGATGAAGAAGCTCTACACCGCGCTCGGCGCGATCCAGATCGAGAACCAGGCGCGTATTTGACACTCCGCCACGGTTCCCGGTCTGGGGACCTCCTTCGGTCGTGGTGGCGCCACGACGTTCCAGCAAGACCTCGCCAACGCCGACTGCATCGTCATCCAGGGCTCGAACATGGCCGAGTGCCACCCGGTCGGGTTCCAGTGGGTGATGGAGGCGAAGGCCCGCGGCGCGAGGATCATCCACGTCGACCCGCGGTTCACCCGCACCAGCGCGGTCTCGCACGTCCACGCGGCGCTGCGGGCCGGATCGGACATCGCGTTCCTCGGCGGCCTGATCAACTACGTCCTGAGCCGTGACCTGGATTTCCGCGAGTACGTACTGGCCTACACGAACGCCTCGGCGATCCTGCGCGAGGACTTCGCCGACACCGAGGACCTCGACGGCGTCTTCTCCGGCTACGACCCGCAGCGGCGTCAGTACGACATGACCACGTGGGCCTACGAAGGCGCGCCGACGGTGCCGGCGGCCGGCTCGACCGACCCGGAGCAGCCCGGCGAGCCCGGTTCGGAGACCCACCACGGCGGCGAGGGCCACCAGAGCACCGCCCGGGCCGACTCGTACGGCAGCGGCGGCGCGGCGGTCAGCAGCAAGCCGAAGACCGACGAGACGCTGCAGCACCCGCGGTGCGTGTTCCAGGTCCTCAAACGGCACTTCGCCCGCTACACGCCCGAAGCCGTCGCCGACGTCTGCGGGATCCCGGTCGAGCAGTTCACCGAGATCGCCGAGGCGATCACCACGAACTCCGGCCGCGAACGCACCACGGCCTGGGTCTACTCGGTCGGCTGGACGCACCACACCGTCGGCGCCCAGTACATCCGCACGGCGTCGATCCTGCAGACGCTGCTGGGCAACATCGGCCGGCCCGGCGGCGGCATCCTCGCGCTGCGCGGGCACGCCAGCATCCAGGGCTCCACCGACATCCCGACGTTGTTCAACCTGCTGCCCGGCTACATCCCGATGCCGCACGCGCACCAGCACCAGGACCTCGCCGAGTTCGTCGCGGCCGACGCGGGCAGCACCGGGTTCTGGGGCAACATGAAGGCGTACACGGTCAGCCTCCTCAAGTCCTACTGGGGCGATTCGGCCCGGCCGAGCAACGACTTCCGCTTCGACTACCTGCCGCGCCTGACCGGTGACCACGGCACGTACGCGACGGTGCAGAAGCAGATCGAGGGGGAGTGCAAGGGCTACTTCCTGGTGGGGGAGAACCCGGCGGTCGGCTCGGCCAACGGCAAGCTCCAGCGGCTCGGCCTCGCCAACCTCGACTGGCTGGTGGTGCGGGACCTGCAGCTGATCGAGAGCGCGACGTTCTGGAAGGACGGTCCGGAGATCGAGACCGGTGAGCTGAAGCCCGAGGAGATCGGGACCGAGGTCTTCTTCCTGCCCGCCGCGGCGCACACCGAGAAGGACGGCAGCTTCACCAACACCCAGCGGCTGCTGCAGTGGCACCACAAGGCGGTCGAACCGCCCGGCGACGCCCGCAGCGACCTGTGGTTCTACTACCACCTGGGCCGGCTCATCCGCGAACGCATCGGCGACGACCCGCGCGACGCGCCGATCCGCGACCTGACCTGGAGCTACCCGACCGAGGGCCCGACGGCCGACCCGAGCGCGGAGTCCGTGCTCGCCGAGATCAACGGCCACGGCCCGAACGGCCCGCTGTCGGCCTACACCGAGATCAAGGACGACGGCTCGACCTCGTGCGGCTGCTGGATCTACTGCGGCGTGCGCGCGGACGGGCACAACCACGCGGCGAACCGGCAACCCGGGTCCGAACAGGACTGGGTCGCCAAGGGCTGGGCCTGGGCGTGGCCCGCGAACCGGCGGATCCTCTACAACCGCGCTTCGGCGGACCCGGACGGAAAGCCGTGGAGCGAAAGGAAAAAGCTGCTCTCCTGGGACGCCGAGGCGGGCAAGTGGGTGGGCCCGGACGTCCCGGACTTCGAGCCGACCAAGGCACCGGACCACGTGCCGCCCGAGGGTGCGAAGGCGCAGGACGCGCTCGGCGGCGGTGACCCGTTCATCATGCAGACCGACGGCAAGGCCTGGCTCTACGTGCCCGCCGGGCTGGCCGACGGACCGCTGCCCACGCACTACGAGCCCTTCGAGAGCCCGGTCGACAACGCCCTGTATGGCCAGCAGGAATCGCCGACGCGGCAAACGCTGGAGAGCGAGTGGAACCCGTACAACCCGGCGCGCAGCGCGGTGTACCCGTACGTGTTCACGACCTACCGGCTCACCGAGCACCACACGGCGGGCGGGATGAGCCGGACGCTGTCGCACCTGGCGGAGCTGCAGCCGGAGTTCTTCTGCGAGGTCTCGCCCGCACTCGCGGCGGAGCGGGGCCTGGAAAACGGTGGCTGGGCGACCATCGTCTCGGCTCGCACGGCGATCGAGGCCCGCGTGCTCGTGACCGACCGGATCAAGCCGCTCAAGGTCCGCGGCCGGACCATCCACCAGGTCGGCCTGCCGTACCACTGGGGTCCCAACGGGCTCTCCCGCGGCGACGCGGCCAACGACCTGCTCTCGATCGTGATGGACCCGAACGTGCACATCCAGGAGGCCAAGGCGGCCACCTGCGACATCCGCGCCGGACGGCGGCCCCGGGGGCCGGAGCTGCTGGATTTCGTGGCGGAGTACCGGAGGCGAGCGGATGGCTGAGTACGGCACCCAGGCCAGGATGGGGTTCTTCACCGACACGTCGGTGTGCATCGGCTGCAAGGCGTGCGAGGTCGCCTGCAAGGAGTGGAACGGCGTCCCCGAGGCCGGCGGGCTCGACCTGCTCGGCATGTCGTACGACAACACCGGCGACCTGGGGTCGAACACCTGGCGGCACGTCGCGTTCATCGAGCAGCCGACACCCGAACCCCAATCCCCTCCCAAACCCGCTGTGCAGCTCGGCATGCCGACGGTCGGGGCGCCGGTGCAGCAGCCTGGCTCGGATGAGGAATCCGGCGTGCGCTGGCTGATGTCGAGCGACGTCTGCAAGCACTGCACGCACGCCGCGTGCCTCGACGTGTGTCCCACGGGCGCGTTGTTCCGCACCGAGTTCGACACCGTGGTGGTGCAGCAGGACATCTGCAACGGCTGCGGCTACTGCGTGCCCGCTTGTCCGTACGGCGTCATCGAAAAACGCGAGAGCGACGGGCGCGCGTTCAAGTGCACGCTCTGCTACGACCGGCTCGGCGCCGGTCTGGAACCCGCGTGCGCCAAGGCGTGCCCCACCGACTCGATCCAGTTCGGCGAGCTGTCGCAGCTGCGCGAGCGCGCCGCGTCCCGGGTCGACGCGCTGCACGAGGCCGGCGTGGGCGAAGCCCGGCTCTACGGCCACGACCCGGACGACGGCGTCGGCGGGGACGGCGCGTTTTTCCTGCTGTTGGACGAACCCGAGGTCTACGGGTTCCCGCCCGACCCGGTCGTGACCACCCGCGACCTGCCGGCGATGTGGAAGCGCGCCGCGACGACCGCGGCCGGTGTGGCCGCGGCGCTGGTCGTGTCGTTCCTGGGCCGGCGCCGATGAGCCCCCGCCGCGAACGCGCGATGGTCGAACCCGCCGAGTTCCGCTCGTACTACGGCCGGCCGATCCTCAAGGAACCCGCCTGGAAACAGCCGGACGTGCCCCTGTACCTGTTCCTCGGCGGCGCCGCGGGCGCGTCGGCGACGATGGCCGCGCTGGCGGACCTGACGGGACGCCCGGGGGTGGCCCGGGTCGGGCGGCTGGTGGCGTCGGGCGGTTCGATCGCGAGCGTCGTCGCCCTGATCCACGACCTGGGGAAGCCGACGCGGTTCCTGAACATGCTGCGGGTGCTCAAACCGACCTCGCCGCTTTCGGTCGGCTCGTGGATCCTCTCGCCGTTCTCCGGCCTCGCGGCGGTCGCGGCCGTGTCGGAGGCGACCGGAATCCTGCCCCGCGTCGGCCGGCTCGCCGGAGCGGGCGCGGCCGTGCTCGGCCCCGCGATGTGCACCTACACGGCGGTCCTGCTGGCCGACACGGCGACACCTTCGTGGCACGAAGCCCACGGCACACTGCCGATCCTGTTCGCGGGCAGCGCCGTGACCAGTGGTGCGGGGGCCGTGCTCATGACGGTGCCGACGGAGGAGAACGGCCCCGTCGTCCGCGCCGGCCTCGCCGCGGCCACGGCGGAGCTGCTCGCCGAGCACCACCTGGAAACCGGGCTGGGCCTGGCCTCGGAGCCCTACCGCACGGGCCGCGCCGGCAAACTGCTCAAGGCGGCCAAGGCCCTCACCGCGGCCGGTGCCGTGCTGTCGGTGGCCGCCCGGCGCAGCCGCGTCGCCGGTGTGGCCGCGGGTGCCGCTTACCTGGCGTCCGGGTTGTGCACCCGCTTCGGCGTGTACGCGGCCGGTGTGGAGTCCACCAAGGACCCGAAGTACGTTGTGGTGCCGCAGCGGGAACGGCTGGCTCGCCGGGCGGAGAGCTGACCCTCGAAGCCCAGCTCAGGACGATTCGGTGCCGAGCAGCCGGTGGACGGCGTCGGCGTCGGCGTATTCCTGCTCGGGCAGCTTCCCGAGGTGGCCGATGACCTGGTCACCGGCGCCCTGTGCGGCCGCGCGGCGGAGCAGTTCGTCCCGGCCGCAGGGGTACTCGACCTCGGTCAGGTAGTCGCGGTAATCGAACACGCTTCCTCCTTGACGTGACTCGGTTTCCGGCTCGGTTCCGGCCCGGCCGGCGTCGTCGCCGGGCCCGGGTCGCCTGGATCATGGTTTCCCCGCGCCGAGGGCGCCAAACCCCGGCGCCCCGGTCCGGCGCGGGTCGGTCACGACGGTTGTTCTTCGGCGGTGTGCAGCGGCCGGACTGTCGCGTCGGGTTGCCGCGACAGCGGGGTCAGCGGCAGGGTCGGGATCTCGGCCACCCGTTCCAGGTGGCGCAACAGGATCCCCTCGCGCAGCGCCCACGGGCAGACCTCGACGCGGTTCACGTCGAGAGTGCCGGCTCGGGCTCGACGTCGCGGCCCAGGACCAGCTCCATCGATCCGCCGCCGATGTCGACGAGCAGCAGCCGCCCGGCCGACCAGCCGTACCAGCGGCGCGCGGCGAGGTAGGTCAGGCGCGCTTCCTCCTGGCCCGAGAGGAACTGCGGGCGGATCCCGGACACGGCCTGGATGCGGTCGATGACCTCGTCGCGGTTGGCCGCGTCGCGGATCGCCGCGGTGACGAACGGGTACAGCTGATCCACGCCCATGCGCACGGCGGCGTCCACGGCCCGCCCCACAGCCTCGGCCACCCGCGCGATGCCGGTTTCGCCCAGTGCGCCGTTGACGAGCAGCTCCTCCGCCACCAACGGCGGCTCCTTCACCGCGTGCGCGGGCAGCGGCGGCGCCCCCGCGGACACGTCCACTGCCTTGAGCTGGGCGGAATTCGACCGATGTCCAATACGGCCAGTCTCATCCCTTCGGGACACCCCGGCCGGGCCGGCTCACACGCGAAAGAGCGGCCGACGGGTGAAGCGGCGTTTCCCGCGCGGTCACGCGGGTACCAGTGGGCATGTCATCGGCCCAGGGAGCCGCACCGCCGGATTCGACCGACCTCGCCCGGTTGCGGCGCGCGGCCGCGGACTGCACGGGATGCGAGCTGTACCGCGCCGCGAACCAGACGGTGTTCGGCGAAGGACCACGCCGGGCCGAGGTGTTCGTCGCCGGGGAGCAGCCGGGCGATCAGGAGGACAAGCAGGGCAAGCCCTTCGTCGGTCCGGCCGGCCGGCTGCTCGACGCCGCGCTCGCCGAGGCCGGGTTCGAGCGCGACGCGCTGTACCTCACGAACGCGGTGAAGCACTTCAAGTTCACCGAGCGTGGCAAGCGGCGCATTCACGACAAACCCTCGCGCACGGAGGTCGTGGCGTGCCGGCCGTGGCTGGTCGCGGAACTGCGGGCCGTGCGCCCGCGGCTGGTGCTGTTGCTGGGCGCCACGGCGGCCCAGTCCGTGTACGGCGCGTCGTTCCGGATCACCCGGCAGCGCGGGGAGGTGCTGGCTCCGCCCCCGGAGTTCGCCGGGCTGTTCGACCTCGCCGTGGCGACCGTGCACCCGTCGGCGGTCCTGCGCGCGACCGACCGCGAGACGGCCCGAGCGCAGTTCGTCGCCGATCTCGAAGCCGCGGGTGAGAACCTGGCCGCGACGGGGTAACCGGTGGGCATGGATGAATCCCTGGTCGTGATCGGCAGCGGTCCGGCGGGCACCAGCGCCGCGCGGGCCTACCGCGAAGCCGGTGGGAGGGGCCGGGTGCAGATCGTCTCCGCGGACCCGGACCCGCCTTACGCGCGGCCGCCGCTGTCGAAGGACTTCCTGCGCGGCGAATCCGCCGAACCTGATCTCGCGCTCGACGATCCCGGCCCGGACGTGGAGCTCGTCCTGGGTGATCCCGTGACGGAACTCGGCGGGCACGAGGTCCGCACGTCTTCCGGCGCGATCCTGCGGTTCACCCGCTGTGTGCTGGCGACGGGCGCGGAGCCCGTTCGCCCGCCGATCCCCGGGGTCGACCACCCCGACGTGCGGTGCCTGCGCTCCCTGGCCAGTTCGCGAGAGCTGCGGGCCGCGGCCGGGACCGCCCGCAGCGCCGTGGTGGTGGGGGCCGGTTTCATCGGCTGTGAGGCCGCGGTGTCGCTTTCCCGCCTCGGTCTCCAGGTCACGGTGCTCTGCCCCGAATCCGTGCCGCAGCAGCAGCGCCTCGGACGGGAGGCCGGTGAGCTGATCCTGCACTGGCTCAAGGCCGAAGGCGTCAGCGTGCTGCGGGAAACCCAGCTGGACGCCGTGTCCGAAGGGCACCGCGTGCACACGGAACTCGTACCCGCGCTCGACACCGACCTGGTGCTGCTCGCCACCGGAGTCCGGCCGTGCGTGGATCTCGCGGAAAAGGCCGGGCTCACGGTGGAGAACGGGCGGGTGCGCACCGACCAGCGGCTGCGTACCAGCCGGGCGGACGTCTACGCGGCGGGTGACGTCGCCTTCGCCTACAACCCGTCGGCGGGCCGCGCGCTGGCCGTCGAGCACTGGGGCGAAGGCCTGGCGATGGGTGAGGTCGCCGGCCGCTCGGCGGCGGGCGCGGAGGCGGTCTGGGACGCCGTTCCCGGGTTCTGGTCGGAAATCGGCGACCGCGTGCTGAAGTACGCGGCCTGGGGCGACGGGTTCGAGCACGCCCGGCCGGTGTCGGTCGACGGCGGGTTCACCGTCTGGTACGAGCGGCGTGGGACCGCGGTGGGTGTGCTCACGCACAACGCCGACGCCGACTACGAACGCGGTACCGAGCTGATTCGCGGTCACCGCCCGGTTCCCGGGCTTCGAACCGCCGCACGCTGATTCAGGACTCGACGATGACCTCCTTGCTGACGACCATCCCGCCCACGGAACCGGTTCCGGCGCCCCGGACCCTCACGTGGGTGGCGGCCGAACTGCGTGCGCTGCACACGAACGGCGCGCTGGACCTGCCCGTGCCCGCTCACGGTGACCTGCTGCGCCGCTGGACCGCGCTGGCGGCGTTCGGCCGGCGTGACCTCGCCCTCGCGCGGCTGGCCGAGGGGCACACCGACGCGGTGGCGATCCTGGCCGAAGCCGGGCGAAAACCGGAACCCGGTGCGCTGTACGGGGTCTGGGCCGCGAAGCACGCCGGCACCGGAGCCGAACTGGCCGACGGCACGCTCCGCGGCACGGTCCGTTTCTGCTCCGGCCTCACCTCGCTCGACCGCGCCCTCGTGGCGGCGGGAGACCGGCTGGTGGAGGTCGACCTGACCGAACCCGGCGTCGAACGCCGGCCCGAAGCCTGGCAGGCACTCGGGATGGACGCGTCCGACAGCGGCGACGTGGTGTTCCACGACCTCCCGGTGGAGGCCGACGCCGTGCTCGGGCCGCCGGGGTGGTACGTCGGCCGGCCGGGTTTCGTCTTCGGCGGCACCGGCGTCGCGGCCGTGTGGCTCGGCGGCGCCGCGGGGATCGTCGACGTTGTCCGGGAAACCTTGCGCACCAAGGCCGACGAGCACCAGCTCGCTCACCTCGGCGCCCTGCACACCGCCCTCGCCTCGGCCGACGCACTGCTCACGGCCACCGCCGCGACCCTCGAGACCGCGCCGGATCCCGCGCTGCTCAACGACACGTGCCGCGCGAGCGTGGAGCAGGCGGCCCGCGAGGTGCTCGACCGCGCACCACGCATCACCGGGCCGGCGCCACTGTGCCGTGATCGCGGGTTCGCCCAGCGGCTGGCCGATCTGCAGGTGTTCGTCCGCCAGCACCACGGAGAACGTGATCTCGCCGGGTTGGGCCGTCGTGTGCTGGAGGCACAGCCGTGAGGCCGATCGTGGCGGAAACCGAGTGGACGCGGGAGTTCGAGCCGTGGCCGGACGAGAAGTTCGCTCGCGCGCTGGTGGTCGCGGCGCACCCCGACGACGAAACGCTGGGCGCGAGCGGGCTCGTGCAGCACCTGCACGCCGCCGGCACGGCGGTGACCCTCGTCGTCGCGACCGACGGCGAAGCCGCGTTCCCCGGCGCCGGCCCGGACGAGCGTCGCGCGCTGGGCCGCACGCGCCGCGAAGAGCTCGTGCGGTCCCTCGCCGCCCAAGGCCTGGCCGACGTCGAGCCGATCTGGCTCGGGCTGCCGGATTCCGGCCTGGCCGAGCACGTCGGAGAGCTCACCGAGGCGCTGGGGGAGCACGCCGCCGGTCATGACCTGTGCCTGCTGCCGTGGCCGGACGACCCGCATCCCGATCACCAGGCGGCCGGGCGGGCCGCCGTGGCCGCCGCTCCCGTCTCCGCGCACTGCTGGGCCTACCCGATCTGGCTGTGGCACTGGATCCGGCCTGAAGCCCCGGACGTGCCGTGGCACCTCGCCCGCGCCCACGCGCTGACCCCCGCCCAGCGCCGCGCCAAGGCGGCCGGGATCGGCGAGTTCGTGTCGCAGCTCAAACCCGGTCCGCGCGGGGAGGCGCCGATCCTGCCACCGGAAGTGCTGGCGCACTTCGACCGGCCGCGGGAGACGTTCTTCCGCGTGCCACCCGGGCGCTCCGCGCCCGTGAGCCGGTTCGCCGAGCTGTACGCGGGTTCACCCGACCCGTGGGACGTTGCCGAGAGCTGGTACGAACGGCGGAAACGCGCGCTGCTGCTGGCCTGCCTGCCGCATGAGCACTACGGCACGATCGTCGAACCGGCCTGCGGGATCGGCGTGACGACCCGCGAGCTGGCCGCGCGGTGCGAGCAGCTCCTGGCGTCGGATCCCGTGCCCGACGCCGTGCGGCGCACCACGGCCGCGACCGCCGATCTGTCCACCGTGGAGGTCTCACCGGGATCCGTGCCCGACGTTCTGCCGCCCGGACCGGTGGATCTCGTGGTGTTCGGCGAACTGCTGTACTACCTCGGCGACGCCGACCTCACCGCCACGATCGACCGCGCCGTCGCGTGCCTCGGCACCGGCGGGGAGATCGCGGCGGTGCACTGGCGCCACTGGGCTCCGGAGGCGCCGCGTGACGGACGGGCCGCCCACCGCAGCCTGATCGAGCACCCGGACCTCGCGGTCGTGGTCGCGCACGAGGACGAGGAGTTCCTGCTGCACGTGCTGAGGCGCCGGTGATCGACGCCGTCGCGGTGGTCGTGCCCGCGCAGGACGAAGCCGCGCTCCTGCCCGGCTGCCTGGCCGCTCTCCGACGCTCGCTCAGGCAGGTTCCCGCCGGGATCGCCCGGCTCGTGGTGGTGGTCGCCGACCGCTGCACCGACGCGACGGCTGCGCTCGCGCGTGAAGCCGGCGCCCACGTGGTGGTGAACTCGGTCCTCACCACGATCGGCGCCGTGCGCGACCTCGGCTGCCGCACCGCTCTCGCCGCTGTGGCGCCGTCCGATCCGGCGCGAGTGCTGCTGCTGAACACCGACGCCGACACCGAGGTCTCTCCCACCTGGGCGGGCCGCCACCTCGACAGCGCCCGCGCCGGCTGGCACGCCACCGCCGGTCCGGCCGTGCTCTCCGCGCCGTTCCCCGGCAGCGTCGAGGCCGCGGCGCGCTACCGCGGCATCGTGGCCCGCGACCAACCCAACGTCTACGGCGCCAACCTCGCCGTCCGCGCCGACGCGTACCACGCGGCCGGCGGGTTCGGTGCGATTGCGACGGGCGAGGACCACGCCCTGTGGGCGCGTCTCGGCGAGGCCGGCTTCCGCCGCCGCCACGAACCCGACGCCGCGGTTTTCACCAGCCCCCGTCGGCGCGGCCGCGCACCGGGCGGGCTCGCCGAGCTGTTGCTCGAACTCACCACTGCCGAACCCGGAAACTGATCTTCGCGGTTCGGCCGAACAGCCGAGCGCCGTGCTGCAGGTGGCCGGTGATCATTGCCCGCCATTCGGGGAATGCAGTTTTGTCTCCCACGGAAAGTGTGAGTGCGGGAAGTTCGTGCGATTTCCTTTTTGGACGATCCTGGGCCTGCTGAAAAGCAATAACCTACTGTGAAGTAGGAAAACAATTGATCTTGTTCGGTCCGAAGTGGATTTCTCGCTCGCGAGGAAACCGGTTCCGGAAGATCAGGTGTTTTCGCGTCGATCGATGCGGGTAGCTGATTCGCATGACGCAGGCACAATCCTGTTCGCCTTCTTTCGGGGGCGGCGAGCGTGTCGAAGTCGCTACCGCAAGTATCAGGAGGAGCGGTTATGAAAGCTGGAACACGGATGGCACTCGGCGTCGCGGCCGGTTACATGCTGGGGCGGACGAAGAAGATGCGCCTGGCGTTGATGATCGCCGCCGCGGGGGCCACCGGGCGCTCCGGCGTGTCGCCGACGAAGCTGGTCCAAAGTGGTCTGAAGCAGCTGGGGTCGTCGGCCGAGGTCGGGCAGTTGACGTCGCTGGCGAAGGACGAGCTGCTCGGTGCGGCCAAGTCCGCCGCAGTGACCGCGGCCAGTGGGCGGATCGAGGCGCTCAGCGAGCGCCTGCAGGAGGGCGGCGGCCTGGGGCTGGGCAAGAAGTCCCGCGCCAAGGACGAGGACGAAGAGGAAGACACGGCCGAGGACCGCGCCGCGGAGGAAGAACCCGACGAGGAGCCGGACGAGGAGCCCGAAGAGAAGCCCAAGCGGCGCCGGGCCTCGAGCCGGAAGTCGGACGAAGACGAAGACGAAGACACGGCCGAGGACAGCGCGGAGGAAGAACCCGACGAAGAGCCCGAAGAGAAGCCCAAGCGGCGCCGGGCCTCGAGCCGGAAGTCGGACGAAGACGAGGACGAGGGCGCCGAGCGGCCGCCGCGTCGCCGATCGGGCGGCAGGCGCAAGGCCTCGTCCGACGGTGACGGAGACGGCCGGCAGCGTTCCGGCACGCGCACGGCGACCCGGCGCGCGCCCGTCCGCCGGGCCGGGAGGTGAACGCAGTGGTCACCAAGCAGGTGAAGAACGCCACGGACAAGGCCGGCAAAGCCACCGGCGCCGTCACGAAGACGGCGAAGAAGGCGACCGGCGGGAACTCCAACGAGCTGACCGACGCTCTGAAAGGCCTCGGCCAGGTGGCGCTGACCCGCGCGACCGGATCGCTGACGAAAAAGATCTCGTCCACGGCGGGACGGCTGGGTGACTTCGCCGAAGGCGGAGGCGGCGGGCTGCTCGAAGCGGTCACCGGCGGAAAGCCGAGTGTGAAGGGCGAGGCGATGAAGGGCGCCGTGAAAGGCGGGCTGTCCGGCATCGCGCAAAAGGTGCGCAACGCGTTCGGCGGTGGTGGCGGCAAGGGCAGCAAGATCAAGCTCACCAACATCGTCGAGGAGATCGACATCGGCGCGCCGCTGGAGCTCGTCTACGACCAGTGGACCCGGTTCACCGATTTCCCGCAGTTCATGAAGAAGGTCAAGAACGTCGAGCAGACCAGCGACGAGAAGACCGAGTGGAAGGCCCAGGTCTTCTGGTCGCACCGCAGCTGGGACGCCACCATCATCGAGCAGGTGCCCTACGAGAAGATCGTGTGGCGCTCCAAGGGGCAGAAGGGCCACGTCGACGGCGCGGTCACCTTCCACGAGCTCACCCCGGACCTCACCAAGGTCGTGCTCGTGCTGGCCTACCACCCGCAGGGGCTGTTCGAGCGCACCGGCAACATCTGGCGCGCGCAGGGCCGCCGGGTCCGGCTGGAGCTCAAGCACTTCCGCCGGCACGTGATGACCGAGGACCTGCTGCACCCCGACGACGTCGAGGGCTGGCACGGCGAGATCCACGACAGCCACGTCGTGGAGCCGGACGAGGACCAGGACGAGGGTCAGGACGAGGAGCGCGCGGACACCGAGGACGAGCAGGACTCCGCCGACACCGAGACCGAAGAGGACGAAGAGGCGGAGTCCGAAGAGGAACCCGCCGAGGACGAGGACTTCGACGAAGCCGCCGAGGAGGAGCCCGAGGAAGCCGAGGAACCGGAAGAGCCCGAGGAAGACACCGACGAAGCCGAAGAAGACACCGACGAGGTCGAAGAAGAGCGGCCTCGCCGGCGACGCGCCCGCGCTGGCGCCGGCAGTGGCCGAGGGAGCAGCCGATGACAACAGCCGTCCAGCCCGCCGGTGGTGGCGGGGGAATCGACCGTCCGAGCTCGAGCAGCCTTGCCGATGTGATCGACACGATCCTCGACAAGGGTCTTGTGATCGACGCCTACGTGCGGGTTTCCCTCGTGGGCATCGAGCTGCTCACGATCGACGCTCGGGTCGTGGTGGCCAGTGTGGACACCTACCTGCGCTTCGCCGAGGCGGTGAACCGGCTGGACATCTCCGGCACGGAGCAGAAGGGCCTGCCCGACCTGCTGGAGGACGTGACCTCCGGCGGTGCCAAGGCCAAGACCCGCGGTGCGCTCGAAGCGGCCGGCGACAAGCTGCGCGACATCATCGGCGACGACGAGGAAGAAGAAGAAGAGCCCGCGGGCAGAAGCAGGAAGGGGCGGTGAGCGTGACCACGAAGACGGACCCGCAGACCGACGACGAACCGACCGGCACCGAAACCGCCGTCTACGTGTACGGGATCGTGCCCTCCGATGTCGAGCTCGACGACGGCGTACGAGGGGTCGGCGACCCGCCCGCGGCGGTCACCACCGTCCACAGCGGACCAATCGCCGCGCTGGTGAGCGAGATCTCCCCGGAGACGCCGCTGGGCCGGCCCGAGGACCTCTCGGCGCACGCCGGGTTGCTGGACGCGGCCGCCGCGCAGCTGCCCGTGCTGCCGCTGCGCTTCGGTGCCGTGGTCGCCGATCTGGACGCGGTCAAGGAGGAGCTGCTCGACGCGAACGCCGATGACTTCGCCGCCGCGCTGGACCAGCTCGAGGGCAAGGCGGAGTACATCATCCGGGCCCGGTACGTCGAGCAGGCCATCCTGCGCGAGATCGTTTCGGAGAACGACCGGATGGGGCAGCTCGTCCGGGCGATCCGCGACAAGCCCGAGGACGCGACCCGCAACGAGCGGATGGCGCTCGGCGAGCTGATCTCCCAGGCCGTCGAGGCGAAACGGGCCGCGGACACCCAGCGGGTGGCCGACGAACTGGCGGACCTCGGGGTGGAGCTCGCCACGCGTCAGCCCACCCACGAGGAAGAAGCCGTGCACCTGGCGGTGCTCGCGGAGACCGACCGGCAGGACGAGCTGGAGGACGTGGTCGGCGAATTCGCGGACGAGTGGGACGGCCGGGTCGAGATCCGCCTGCTCGGGCCGCTCGCGGCGTACGACTTCGTCGTGACTCGGACGCCGGAGTAGCCGTGGGTCTGATATCGGGCATCCTCGGCCTTCCGCTCCTGCCGGTGCGCGGGGTGCTCGCGCTGGGTGAGCTGATCCGGCGCCGGGTCGAGGAGGAGTTGCACGACCCGGCCACGATCCGGCGGGAGCTGGAGGCCGTGCACGAGGCGCGGGCGGCCGGTGAGATCTCGGCCGAGGAGGAAACCGAGGCCCAGCAACAGATCCTGAACCGCCTGACCGGCGGAGGGCCCCGCGCACCGCAACCGAGGACGGGAGGAGGTGAGGTCGGATGAGCTCCGCGAAGGGAGACGGCCGGCGCACACCGGCGTCTCGGCGCCGTTCGGCGGACGAGGGTCTCGTGGCCTCGACGGCCGCGGGATCCGCGTTGCGGCAGCTGCGGGATCTGATCACGAGCGAGCCCGTGGGCGTCACGTCGGTCGAGCCGCTCGAGGAGGGCTGGCTGGTCGAGGTGGAGGTGATCGAGGAGCGGCGCATCCCGTCTTCGGCCGATCTGCTGGCGTTGTACGAGATCGAGCTGGAGCCCGGCGGCGACCTGCTCGCGTTCCGGCGGACGAGGCGGTACGCGCGGGGCAAGGCGGGCATCGGCAACGAGGGGAGCTGACATGGTTTCGGGGCAACCGGTGACCAGGTCCCAGGGCGGGCTCGGCGCCGCGGGCGGCCAGCCCGCGAACCTGGGTGACATTCTCGAACGCGTGCTGGACAAGGGCTTGGTCATCGCCGGGGACATCCGCGTGAACCTGCTCGACATCGAGCTGCTCACGATCAAGCTGCGGCTGGTGATCGCCTCGCTGGAGACGGCGCGCGAGGTCGGCATCAACTGGTGGGAAAGCGATCCGTGGCTGACCGGGGACAGCGGGAAGCTGCAGAACGAGAACCGCGAGCTGCGGGCCCGCATCGCCGAGCTCGAGTCCGGCGGGACACCGGCCCTCGAAGCGGAGTCCGAAAAGGACGGTGGGGACGAGGATGACTGAGGGGACCGGGATCTGGCTCTACGGCGTGACGCGGACCGTGGAACCGGAGGCGCTCGCCGGGGCGACGGGAGTGGCGGGGGAGGTGCCCCGCGCCGTCGAGGCGGCCGGGCTCACGGCCGTCGCCGGCACCGTGCCGCTGGGCTCGTTCGGCGAGGAAGCGTTGCGCCGCAACCTGGAGGACCTCGACTGGCTCGCCGCCGTGGCCCGCGCGCACGACGCCGTGGTCGCTTCGCTCGTGGCCCGCGGCCCGGTGGTGCCGGTCCGGCTCGCGACGGTGTACCACGACGACGCCTCGGTGCGCGAAGCCGTGTGCGAGCGGGCCGGGGACTTCGAGCGGGCGCTGGAGCACGTGTCGGGCCGCGTCGAATGGGGGGTCAAGGCGTTCCTGGAGACCGAGCCCGAGGCGGCCCCGGCCGCGCCGTCGGGGCAGGGCGCCGGCGCCGCCTACCTGGCCCGGCGGCGCACCGCGCTCGCCGCGCGAGAGGACCGGCAGCAACGCGCGTCGGACGAGGTGGCTCACCTGCACTCGGCGCTGTCGGAGCTCTCGGCCGACGCGTGCACGCACCCGCCGCAGAGCCGCACCATGACGGGGGAGCAGGGCCCGATGGTGCTCAACGGCGCCTACCTCGTCGAATCCTCCGCGGCCGAGCGGTTCGCCGAAGCGGTGGCCGCCTGCGGGCGTGACAGCGACGTGCTCACCGTGCAGCTGACCGGACCGTGGCCGCCGTACTCGTTTTCTTCCTTGGAGGGAGCATGACTTCACCGGCCCGCGTGGGTGAGCGCAATGTGGCCCTGATCGACCTGCTCGACCGCGTGCTCGCGGGTGGTGTGGTGGTGAGCGGGGAGATCACCCTGGCCATCGCGGACGTGGACCTCGTCCACATCTCCCTGCGCACGCTCGTCACGTCCGTCTCGGCGCTGCGACCCCACCATGAGTGAGGAGCGCCGGATCAACGCCGATCCCGAGACGGCCGAACGCAGCCTCGTCAGCCTCGTGCTGACCGTGGTCGAGCTGCTGCGTCAGCTGATGGAACGCCAGGCCCTGCGCCGCGTCGACGACGGCGACCTGCCCGACCCCAAGGTCGAGGAGATCGGGCAGACGCTGATGTACCTCGACCTGCGCATGGACGAACTGTGCGAGCACTTCGGCCTGGAACGGCGGGACCTGAACCTCGATCTGGGTCCGTTGGGTCCGCTGTTGTCCGAATAGCGGCTTCCCCGGGTGCGTTACGCCGAGTGTCCTGGTGGGCACCTTACGAGGGAAGATCCACCAGCGAGAGGAGCCGCGCGTGTCCCGCGCCGACCTGCCTGCCCCGGAGAGACTCAGCAGCGTGCTGGGCGGCCTCGCCCGCACGCTGCAGGCCGAACCCGACCTCGGCTCGACCCTCGCGGCGATCGTGAAGGCCGCGGTGGACCACGTCGAGGGCGCCGAGCACGCCGGCATCGCCCTCGTCGAGGACGGCGGGCGCATCCGCACCGTCGCCCCGACGGGTGAAGTCGTGCACACGGTCGACGACATCCAGTACCGCACCGGCCAGGGCCCCTGTCTCGACGCGATCGTCCGCCACCAGGTCTTCCGCACCGGCAACCTGCTCGACGAGCGCCGCTGGCCCGCCTTCACCCCCGAAGCCGCCGAGACCGGCATCCGCTCGATGCTCTCCTACCGCCTGTTCGTCACCGACGACACGCTCGGCGCCCTCAACCTCTACGCCGACCGGGTCGACGCCTTCAGCGACCAGACCGAACAGGACGGCCACATGTTCGCCACCCACGCGGCGATCGCCCTGGTCGGCGCGCGCACCGAGGCGCAGTTGCACGCCGCCATCGAGTCCCGCGACATGATCGGCATGGCCAAGGGCATCCTCATGCAACGCCACGACATCGACGCCGTGCAGGCGTTCCGCCTGCTGGTCGAATCGTCCCAGACCACGAACCTGAAGCTGAACGAAGTGGCCACCTGGCTGGTCGAGCACCGTCGCGAGGTGTGACCGCTTCGCGCGCGGGGACCGGTCCCGTCCGGATCCACCACACTGCCCACCATGCCCAGTCCTGTGTCGCTGCGGCGCACCGTCGCCCGGTTCGTGCCGAAGGTCCTGCTCGGGGTGGCCCTGCTGTACGGGGTCGCTTGCCTGATCACCGGAGGTGCGCAGCGCAGCGATGTCGCGGACGCCTACCGGATCGGGTTCGGGCACGAGGGTGCCGGCTGCGACGAGTACGTCGGGGTGCACCTGAGCGTCGACACGGGTGAGGCGTTGTCGTGCACGGCGTCGAGCGTCTCGTTCGGGGCCCCCATGGGCTTCGCGGGATTCACGCCCCAGCAGGACGGCGAGATCGGCGATCTGGTCCACCAGTTGGCGGCCGACGGGCTGACCGAGGCCGAGCAGAAACGGATCCAGACCCGGGTCGACGAAATCGCCGCGAGGGTGCCCGAGGCGAAGAAGCCGTACCACTACACGGGTCTGTGGGGGACCGGCCTGATGTGGCTGGGTGGCGCGATCATCGCGGCCGCGCTGGTGCTGTTCTTCACCCTGCGCCGGCGGCTGGAGGCGTGGCTCGCCGGGAAGGGGTGAGGGGTCAGGCGGGGTAGCGGGACTCGATCTCCGCGAGCTTGCGGTCGACGACCCGCTGCGCCACCGTCCGGGGAGAATTGCCGTCGGTGGTCAGGATTTCGCCGACGATGCGGTGCATCGCGCCGCGGACCTTCGCCCCGGCCTCGCCGGCGTCGGCCTCGAGGTCGCCGAACAGCGTCCACCACCACCAGGCGTTGGTGGCCGAGTTGGCGACGAAGTCGGGGATCACGGTCACGCCGCGCGCGGCGAGCGCGGCCTCGGCGCCCGGGGTCGTCGGCAGATTGGCCGCCTCGACGACGAGCCGGGCGCTCACGCGGTGCTGGTTCGTCTCGTCGAGGCAGTACGAGATGGCGGCGGGCACGAGCACATCGCACTCGACGTCGAGCCACGCGGCCGGCGGGAGCTCACGGTCGTCGGGGCGCAGCTGCGTCCGATCGACGCCGCCGAGCGGATCGCGGGTGCGCAGGAGCCGCTCGACGTCGAGGCCGGCGGGGTTGACGAGCACGCCGTTCGCATCGGCGATCCCGACCACGAGCACGCCCGCGCGTGCCAGGTACCGCGCGGTCGCGCCGCCCATGGAACCGAATCCCTGCACGAACGCGCGGCGGGCCGGCAGCCCGAGCCGGTCCAGCGCGGTGAGCGCGGCCTGGGCCACGCCGAGCCCGCCGACGAGCTCGGGCAGCGCGACCCCGTCGACGTCGATCGCAAACGCTTTCGCCAGCCGGGCGCGGGCCTCGTCGGCGTCGTCGAGCAGCGGGTACACGGCCTGCACGGAGCTGGTCAGGCCCAGCTCGGCGACCACCTCGTCGATCGTGTCCTGCCGCACGCCCAGGTCTTCACCGGTGGTCCAGTGCCGCTCGACGATGGCCCGCACCGCGGCGAGGAACCGCGTGAGCACGCCGCGCGCGTCGGGGTGGTGCGGGTTGCAGTCGATGCCGCCCTTGGCGCCGCCGAGCGGGACGTAGCGGGCGCCGGGTTCGAAGTGCAGCGCCTCCTTGCGCGTCATGCCCTCGGCGAGCCCGCGCACTTCCGCGAGCGTGCAGCCCTCGCGCATCCGCAGCCCGCCGCTGGACACCCCGCGCACCAGGCGGTCGATGACCACGAAGCCGGCGCGTCCGGTCACGGCGTCGGTCCAGGTGATCTGCAGGTGCGGCTGCCGTCCGGGCGGAGTCGACGTCATCGGGTCCTGTTCTGTTCGGGGTGCCGGCTCATCATGCAGCAGCGGCCAGGTTGCCCGCACCCGTCAAACTACAATGCTGTAGAAATACTACAGAGATGTCGAAGTATGGAGGGTGCATGAATCCGTTGAGCGCGACGTCGTGGCTCTCGAGCCTGGGCGCGGCGGGGGTGTTCGTGGTCCTGTTCGCCGAGACCGGGTTGCTGATCGGGTTCTTCCTCCCGGGCGACTCGCTCCTGTTCACCGCCGGGTTGTTCTGCACGACCGGCGCGACGGCCACCGTCCACCTGTCGCTGCCGTGGGGCTGGTCGATCCGCGAGCGCGCCGCGAGCACGACTACCGGTTCGCGTGGTGGGTCATCCTGGCGACGGTGCCGGTGGTCGTCGCCGGGTTGCTGTTCCAGTCGTTGGTGAAGGGGCCGCTCGCGTCGTTGTGGGTGGTGGCGGTGTCGCTGATCGTGGGCAGCGGGGTGATGGGGGCCGCGGATCGCTTCGGGACGGGCAAACGCGGTGAGGCCGAGTCCACCCTGGCCGATGCGCTGCTCGTCGGGGCGTCGCAGATACTCGTCCTGCTGTTGCCCGGCTTGTCCCGCTCCGGCGCGACGATTTCGACGGGCCTGCTGCGTGGCCTCGACCGCGTGGCGGCCACGCGGCTGTCGTTTTTCCTGTCGATCCTGCGCGAACACGCACACTTCCCGCCCGCGCACGGTGCCGTGGCCGGTCACCACGGCGTCACCCCAGGGCCGATTGCCCTGGGTGCGCCGGCGCAGCAGGGAACCGGTTTCGGTGAAGGAGCCGGGGTCGAGCAGCGTGTGCACGCGCTCGCGCGCGGAACGCTTGCCCGCCCGGCCCTGCCGCTCGGCGCCACGCCGCTCGCGTTCCGCCTTCTCGGCCTGCCTGCGGCGCAGGCCGAGCACCGAATCCGCGTACCACGGGTCGATGCTCTCCTGCTGCGCACGGGCGGCCTCTTCACGCACTGTCAAGAGGGGTTCTCCGCGATTTCGGTGGGTTCTGCCGCATTCGCCGTGGGGCGGCGGAATTTCGAGGATAGCCGCGAAAAGCGCGCGGGTTCGAAGTCGCGATGTGATCTAGCTCAAGGCGTGGCGGGAATAATCCGGCACGGGTACGGGAGGTGACTGATTTGACGGATACGGGAGGGAGTGTGGCGCCCGTGGTGCTTCCTTCGGTTGATGAGAGTTGTTGTACGGCAAGGAAAATGTGGCGTTGTGAAGTCGGGTCGACCCGTGCGTGGGTGGGCCGCTGTGATCTGGCGGACACCGGTCTCGAGCGGGATACGTTCGGGCATCTTCCGTTCCCGAATCGGCCGGGTTGGTCATTCGAAGCGTGGCGTGAGTCGATTTCGACGAAATGTGAAACGGTCGGCGGTGGCAAGGTTCCGGCCGGGGCGCGGGACGGCGGGTCGCGTTCGCCGAGGGTTGGCTGCCGCCGGCGCCGGAACGGCGAGCTGCGCCTTTAATAACCCTTTACTTACTCGCCGGCGTGGGTGATACTACTGGTGAGGGGAGTACTTCCGCAGGGTCTGCCCGGTCAGTACGGACATCCCGTGATGTCCCCGGGAGACCGCCCGTGCCGGGGGCATCGGGTGAAGGAGACCTCGAACCCGCGCCGTTGTGCGCTCGTTCGAGGAGGTGCTCGTGCCCGTCGAGTCCGTGGGATCCCTGTGGTTGTGGCTGATCAGCATCGCGGTGCTGGTCCTGTTGCTGGTCGTCGACTTCGTGGTGACGCGGCGTCCGCACGAGGTGTCGATGCGGGAGGCGCTGGGCTGGTCGGCGTTCTACCTGGCGCTGCCGGTGGTGTTCGGGCTGTGGCTGTGGACGGCGTTCGGCAGCGCCCAGGCCGTGGAGTTCCTCACGGGGTTCGTGGTCGAGAAGTCCCTGTCGGTCGACAACCTGTTCGTGTTCATGCTGCTGCTGGCCGCGTTCGCGGTGCCGGCGGCACTGCAGCAGCGGGTGCTGCTCTACGGCATCGTGGGCGCGCTGGTGCTGCGAGGCGTCTTCATCGCGGCCGGGGCGGCGCTGCTCTCCGCGGGGACGTGGGCGTTCCTGGTGTTCGGGCTGGTCCTGTTCGGGTCGGCGGTCAAGATCCTGCAGCAGGCGCTGGCCGGCACGGAGGCCGAGCCGGACCCGTCGCGGATGCGGTCGGTGCGGGTGCTGCGCAGATTCATCCCGATCACCGACGACTACCGGGGCGCGCGCTTGTCGGTGCGGGAGCACGGGCGGCGGGTGTTCACGCCGTTGCTGGTCGTGGTGGTGGCGGTGTTCACCACCGACGTGGTGTTCGCGATCGACTCCGTGCCCGCGGTCTACGGCATCACCGAGGATCCGTACCTGGTGTTCGCCACCAACGCGTTCGCCCTGCTGGGGCTGAGGGCCCTGTACTTCGTGCTGCACACCGCGCTGGCCAAGCTCCGCCACCTCAACCACGGACTGGCCCTCATCCTCGCGTTCATCGGGGTGAAGCTGGTCCTGCACTGGGCCCACGGGATCTGGCCCGCCGTGCCGCAGATCCCCACGCCGATCTCCCTGGCCGTGATCGTCCTCGTGCTGGGCACGGTCACCGCCACCAGCCTCCGGGCGAACCACCTGGCCGACCGCTGACGGGACCGAAACGATGGCTGCCACCCTGCTGATCGAGCTGTTCCTGACCGTCCTCCTGCTCACCGCGGTGGTGATCACGTGCGCGGCGATGAACCCGCCGCGCAGCCCCGGTTCGTGACCGGCGCGGGGCCGGGTTCAGGTGAAGTACAGCTTCGACGCCACCGGGTCCTGGTGCGCCCGCGGGCTCCCACCCGCCGTCGTCGTCGCGCTGGCGTGGAGAGCGCGGCCCGTGACCTTGCTCGTCAACGACGTTCCCGCGCCCAGCGGCCCGAAGCACCACAGATCGCTGTCCTCCACCGCGGCGGTGCGCGGCCGGTGCGTGACCTCGAAGCCCGGACGGGGCGGCGGGCACGGGTTCGGTGGTGGCGTGCAGGCATTCGTTGGTGATGTCTTCACGCACGTACGCGCCGGCGGGGCCCGGGAGGCTCGCGCGGAGGTAGGCGGCGGACGCGGCGAGGCGGAGCTGCTTGCGGATCCCGATGAACTGGTCGAGGTCGACCACCTCGGCCGGAGGTTCCCCTTCAGGTTCCCCAAGTTGCGCCCGATGTAGCGCGGCATGATCGGTTCCGCGTTCACGAAGGTGCCACCCTGGCCGACGAGCGCGCCGTTCACGCGCACGCGCGCGAAATTGCAGCGCGAATGCGGCAGCCCGGCGAGCTCGAACTGCTCCTGATCGCTCATCCCCCCTCCTGTCCAATCGCTCCAGTCCACGGCTGAAAATCACGTCTGTACCGCGCTGTTCACCCCCTTCTACGATGTGAGCCATGGCAGCGGTCGACGATCTCGTGGAGCTGGTCCAGCGCGCGGCGGCGGCCGAGAAGAACGCGATCGCCGCGAAGTGGCAGGACGAGGAAGAAGTCCGCCGGCTGATCGGCAAAGCGCGTTCCACCGCCGACGACCAGCGAACGGAACTGCGCCGCGACGTCGACCCCGCGCGGCTGTCGGCGGAATGGGCGCGGTTGCGCCAGAACCACCTCGACGCCGAGCCGGACGAAGGCACCACCGGCACCGTGACGCACGAGGACGCGGCGCAGGCCGAACGCGACGGGGTGGCGGCCGTGGCGATCGCGCGCATGGCCTTGACCGACGCGGCGCGAGCCGTGTTGGAGGCGCGGCTGGCCCGCATCCGCGCGGGTGAGGACGAGCCGGACGCGGCGACCGTCGACGGGCACGTTCCCCTGCACGGCACCAACGCCGTGAGCCGCCACGGACCCGCCCTCGCCCACGGGCTGGCCGGCGAGATCCGGTACGTGCTCACGCGCAAGCCCCGCAAGTCGGTCAAGGCGCTGGGGATCGCGTTCGGCCTGGGCCTGCTGTACCTGGGCTACCTTCGGCTGTTCCGCTGGGACGAGGACCAGAAGTGGCTGCCGTACCTGGGGTTGTGGACGATCTCGTACGTGATGGGCGGCGCCGTCTGCGTCAACGCGATGAGCTTCGACGCCATGCGCGTGCGGGCGGCCCTCGACACCGGCGCGCGGCTGTGGCACGTGCTGGTGATCAAGAACCTGGCGCTGGTGTGCATCGTCGCGCCGATCGGGTTCGCGCTGAGCGCCTTGCTCGCGTGGCGCGCGGGGGAGTTCGGCGCGTTCGTGCGGGCGTGCGTGCTGGTGGTGTGTTTCATCCTGCTGTGGCTCGGCGTGGGCAACGTGCTGTCGATCGCCCTGCCGAACCGCGACGAACCCCTGCTGAAACGCCGGAAAACCGGGACGCTGCGGCAGTTCCTGATCGCCTTCGCGGTGGCGTCCGTGGTCGGCTACGCCGTGAACTTCATGCTCGTGTGGCGGGCGCTGGCCGCCCGGACGTTGACGGAGCGGCTGGGCAACGTCTGGGTGCCCGGGATCGCGATCCTGCTCAGCTGCGTCGTGATGTGGGTCCTGCTCACGGTGTTCGCGATCGCGCTCGCGCAACAGCCGAAGGTGCGTCGCCGCCTGCAACGCGAGACGGCCGATTATGGCGCCAACGCGGAAGCTCAGGCGTATGCGGCCGACGAGCGCGGAGCGAAGCCGGTCGAGACTTCGGAGAAGGAACCTGCCTAGACCGACGGCAAGCGAGCGGCGACAACGGCGGCGATCGACTTCGCGGTGGTGCAGATCGTGGTCAGATCACCCTTGTGCGCGTCGTCGGTGAACTCGACGAGCACGACCTCGTCGCGCTGAGCCGGTGTGCCTTTCACCGTCGGCAGCACCGGCGTGTACGTGCGGTAGACCACCGTGACATCGCAGACGTCCCCGTCGTCCTCGTGGGGGTCGACGTACGCGGTACGGCCGCCGACCGTGACCCGGGTCTGGCCGTCCGGCGGATCGGTCTCCAGGGGCCACTGACGGTCGTAGTACAGGTCCACCGATTCCGCGTCCTCGCCCCACGAACACGCCCAGTTCCCGAAGTAGCGATCGGTCGGGTGGTCCGGGCCCGTCACCCGGCGCAGGGTCGCGTCGTCGACGAGGGTGCACGCGTCGACCAGCGCCAGTGACGACGGTGGGAACGGCTGGGCGCGCCGGGCGATCGGGCCGCGGACCACGCTGGCGTAGGCGTCGCCGACCACGGCGTCGGACATCGCGCACAGCTGCGGGGCGTCGCCGCCGTCGGCGCGCACGGAGCTGACGGTGACGAGCCGCAGGTCGGGCAGCACGAAGTAGCGGCGGCACTTGCCCGGGTCGGCGTTGGGGCGCTGGATCTCGCCGAGGCGGCCGCGCACCGGCGGCACCTGCGGGTACTCCTCGGGCGCGGTGAGCTCCAGGCTGGTGACGATCGTGCCACCGTCGTCGGGCAGCGTCGTGTCGAGGTCGCAGCGGGCGAACGTGCCGAGGTTCGGTTCGAGGAAGACCTTGCCGTAGGGCGCGAGCGAGTTCACGGTGAGCAGCGAGCACGGGTCGGCCGTACGCGGATCGCCGACGAGGTCCGACGTCGCGTTCGCGGCCGGCGGCCGGCTGCGCGTGAACACGAGCAACCCGGCCACCAGCAGCACCACGGCGCCGAGCACGCCCGCGGCGACCAGCTTCAGGCGCCGGGACCGGCGCCGGCGGGGTAGGGGCTGCGTTTCCGGGGCGCCGCCGAGCAGGGCCTCGGCTTCGGCGGCCGTGGGGCGGTTCTCGGGGTGCCGCTCGAGCATCAACGTCAGCGCGAGCGCGAGCGGGCCGGCGTGGCGCGTGGGCTCGGGTTTGCCCCGCGCCGCGCGCCGCAGCTGCGCGAACGGGCCGTTTTCCCCGCTGCCCCAAGGGGAAACACCCTCCACGGCGGCGAACAGCGTCGCGCCGAGGGAGAAGACGTCGGCGGCGGGGCCGGCCGCGTAGCCATTGGCCACCTCCGGTGCGAGGTACCCGGCCGTGCCGCCGACGCTGGCGCCGCCGGTGAGCGTGACCTCTTCACCGCGCGAGATGCCGAGGTCGGCGAGCTTGGCCGTGCCGTCGCCGGTGACCAGCACGTTGCCGGGCGTGATGTCGCGGTGCACCAGGTCCCGCGCGTGCATCGCGACCAGCGCGGACGCGATCTGCGTGCCCACGGCCGCCGCGCGCTCCGGTGTCAGCACGCCGTCGGCGCGCACGACCTGCTCCAGGCTTCGCGCCGGCAGGTACTCCATGACCAGCCACCGGTCGTCGCCGTCGGCCACGGAGTCGAACACCGCCACGACGTGCGGGTGGTGCAGCGACGCGCCCAGCCGGGCCTCACGCCGGATCTGGCCACCGTCGCCGTCGAGTGAGCGCTTGAGCGCGACCGTGCGCCGCAGCTCCAGGTCCGTCGCTCGCCACACGACACCCATCCCGCCGGCGCCGAGGCGCTCCTCCAACCGGTAACGCCCGGCGATCACCTGCGGAGCCACCGGGTGAGTGTAAGGGGTGAGCGGCGTCGAGTTCAGGCGATCTCGGGATGGTCACTCCGAGTACCGGACCCGCCACTCCTCGACCAAGGCCTCCTCCGTCGCCCCGCCGAAGGTGTAAGCCGGCGACAGCACGGGATGGACTTCCTCCACCCGGATCAGCACGGCGTGGTGGAACGGGTACCCCGGCCCGTGCACGGCGAGCAGCCGCTCGGCCAGCCAGGTGTGCACCGGGTCGCCCGGCGGCAGGATCGAGGCCGTGCCGCGGAGGCGATACCCGCGGCGGCGGAAGAAGTCGACCGTGTTGACCTCGACGCGTGGGTCGCGCCGCAGGTTCTCCACGGTGCCCGGCGAGGCCATGTCCATGAAGACCAGGTGCTCGTCGTCGTACACGGTCACCGAGGCCTTGGGGGACAGGCTCGGGGCGCCGTCGGCCCGGGTGGTGGCCACAAAGGACAGTTTCGCGGCGGCCAGGACGCGGCGGACGTCGGCGTCGAGGAGCGTCATGGGCGGCCTCCCTTCCGGACACTGGGCTCCTCAGTGTCCGGACATCCCGCCGTCCACCGCAAGGGTCGTGCCCGTGATGTAGGAAGACGCGTCGCTCGCGAGGAACACCACGGCGGCGTCGAGTTCGTGCTGCCGCCCGAGCCGCCCGAGCGGGCTGTACTGCTTCACGAACGGCAGGAGCACGTCGTCGGGGATGTCCTCGGTCATCTCGCTGGCGAAGTAGCCGGGCGCGATCGCGTTCACGCGGATGCCCCGCCGGCCCGACCACTGCTGCGCCAGATCGCGGGTCAGCCCGAGCACGCCGGCCTTGCTCGCCGCGTAGGCCGCCTGCGGCGCGTAGGACTTCACGAGCGCGAGCACGCTGCTGATGTTCACGATGCTCGACCCGGCCGCCATCACGCGTCCGCACGCCTGCGCGGCCCAGTAGACGCCGTTGAGGTTCACGTCCACGACCCGGCGGAACTGCTCGGGCGTCTCCCGCAGCGCCGGGACGGCGGTGCCCACCCCGGCGTTGTTCACCAGCACGTCGATCTGCCCGAACGCGGCGAGCGCGGCCGCCGCCAGCGCCTCGCAGCTCGCCGGCTCCGCCACGTCGGCGGCCACCACTTCGGCGCGCCGGCCCAGCGCACGCACGCCGTCGGCGACCTCGGCCAGCCGGTCGGTGCGGCGGGCGGCCAGCACGACGTCGGCGCCGGCCTCGGCCAGCGCGTGGGCGAACCCCGCGCCCAGCCCGGAGCTCGCGCCCGTGACCACGGCGACCTTGCCGTCGAGGCGGAACAGGTCCAGCACGGCCATGGTCACTCCCCGCCGATCCGCGCCGCGGCCCGCAGTCCGGCGGCGACGAGCGGCGCGACGGCCCCGCCGACCGACTCGAAGCCCGACCCGCGCGTGAGCCCCTGCTGGTACCGCGCGTGGATGCCCTCGGCGATCACGGCGATCTTGAAGTACCCGAGCGCGAGGTGGAAATCGAGGCGCCCAAGGTCACGTCCGCTGATCTCGGCGTAGCGCTGCGCGAGGTCGCGCACCGGCGGCAGGCGGTCGCTCGTGGACGCGGCCGCGCCGGCGAGCACGGGGGCGAACGCCGGGTCCGAGTACACCAGGTGCAGCCCCAGATCGGCGAGCGGATCGCCGAGCGTCGCCATTTCCCAGTCCACGACCGCGCGGGCCTTCGCCGGGTCGTCCGGGGCGAGGATGACGTTGTCGATGCGGTAGTCGCCGTGCACGATCGACGCGCCGCTCTCGGCCGGGCAGGTCTCGGCCAGCCGGGCGTGTAGCGTGTCGACGTCGGGCAGATCACGCGTTTTCACCCGCAGCCACTGGTCGTGCCACCGGCGGACCTGGCGGGCGAGGTAACCCTCGGGCCGGCCGAAGTCGTCGAGCCCCACGGCGTGCGGGTCGACGGCGTGCAGGCGGGCCAGCACGTCGACGAGACCGTGGGCGCAGCGGCGCACGTCGTCGTCGGCCAGCTCGTCGAGCTGTTCGGTGGTCCGGATGACCACGCCGTCGACGTGCTCGACCACCGAGAACGGCACCCCGAGCACGTCTTCGCCACCCAGTGCCACGGCGCGCGCGACCGGCACGTCGCTGTCGCGCAACGCCGCCACCACGCGGTACTCGCGGCCCATGTCGTGCGCCGAGGGGGTGAGCCCGCCCAGCGGCGGCCGGCGCAGCACCCAGCGGGCGTGGCCGTCGGTGAGGATGTAGGTGAGGTTCGACCGGCCGCCCTGCAGCATCTCGGCGCTCAGCCGGCCGGTGAACCCGGGGACCTCGGCGGTGAAAAACGCTTCGAGCGCCGGGAGGTCGAGGCCGTCGACCGTCATCGCGTGGCCTTCGAACGGCGCAGCACGCGGCGCGCGATGGCCCAGCGGTGCGTTTCCGAGGGTCCGTCGTAGATGCGGAACGGGCGGACCTCACGCAGGAAGCGGCCCAGCAGCACGTCACCGGAAATGCCGAGCGAACCGCAGATCTGCACCGAGCGGTCGACCACGCGCCAGATCGCCTCGGCGCAGAACGTCTTCGCGATCGCCGTCGACTGCGAAGCGTGCTCACCCCGATCGAGCTCCCAGCAGGCCTGGCGGATCAGGCCGCGTGAGGCGGCGATGTCGATCTCGTTGTCGGCGATCATCTGCTGCACCATGCCCAGGTCACCGAGGCGCGAGCCGAACAGCTCCCGCTCGGCCGCGCGGGCCACGGCGATGTCCTGCGCGCGGCGGGCGATGCCGAGCCAGCGCATGCAGTGCGTCATCCGCGCCGGGCCGAGGCGGACCTGCGCGTAGCGGAATCCTTCGTCGACCTCGCCGAGCACGGCGTCCTCGGGCACCACGCAGCCGTCGAAGTCGAGCTCGATGTGGCCGCCGAAGAGGCTTTCGTCGAGCGTGTCGATGTGGCGGACCACCTTCATGCCGGGGGCGTCCGCGTCGACGAGGAACATCGTCGCGCCGCCGGTGTGGCCGGGCTCGCCGGACGTGCGGGCCATGCAGATCGTGAACCCGGCGCCCTCGGCCCCGGTGATGAACCACTTGCGGCCGGTGATGCGCCAGCCGTCCTCGACGCGTTCCGCTCGTGTCGCCAGCGCGCCCGGGTCGGACCCGGCGCCCGGCGCGGGTTCGGTCATCGCGAAGCACGACCGGATCTCGCCGGTCGCGAGGGGGCGCAGGTAGCGCTCCTTCTGCGCGTCGCTCGCGATCGCCTCGAGCATGTGCATGTTGCCCTCGTCGGGCGCGGCGATGTTCAGCGCGAGCGGGCCGAGCAGCGAGTACCCGGCCTCTTCGAACACGGCGGCGCGGCCGCGCATGTCCAGCCCGTGGCCGCCGTACTCGGCGCTCACGTGCGGGGCGAACACACCGGCTTCCTTGGCGGCGCTCTGCAGCTGCCGGCGCACTTCGTCGGAGTGCACCACACCGCGGTGCTCCTCCTCGACGGGGATCACCACGTCCCGGACGAACTGCGCGGTGCGCCGGGCGAGGTCGGCGACCTCCGGCCCGGGCGAGAGGTCGACGGCCATGGCGCACTCCCATCGGCTAATGGCTATTAGCCGCCGACTATAGGCTGAGACGCGCTGCTGTGTCTTCGTGCGGTGGTTTCAGTCACCCGGGTGGCGGCGCGTCGGCTATCCTGCGTTAGCCGAAGGGAGGTCGTGTGGACCGGTCCGGCCACATCCGCGAGGCCGCGCTCGAGCTGTTCACCCGCAAGGGGTTCGAGAGCACGACCATGGGTGACATCGGCGCGGCCGTGGGGATCCGCGGCCCCAGCCTGTACAAGCACGTCGCCGCCAAGCAGGACCTGCTGGTGGCGATCATGGTCACCACCATGACCGACCTGCTCGCCGCGCACCGCGCCGCCGTCTCCGGTGTCGCCGATCCGGTCGAACGCCTTCGTCGCGCCACCGAGGCCCACGTGCGCTACCACGCGCGGCACCGGCTCGAGGCCTTCGTGGGCACGCGGGAGATCCGTAGCCTCGCCGAACCGCACCGTGCGCGGGTGCTGGCGCTGCGCGCCGAGTACGAGGCCTGCTTCCGCGCGGTCGTGCAGGCCGGGGTCGACGCCGGGGTGTTCCACGTCGAGTCCGTGCGGCTGGCGTCGTACGCGGTGCTCGACCTGGGGATGGGGGTGGCGGTCTGGTACCGCGCGGACGGGGAGCAGAGCGAGGACGCGCTGGTGTGGCAGTACAGCGGCTTCGCGCTGCGGTTGGTGGGGATTCCGGGGTAGTTGTCGGTCTGTTTCGGGCGTTCCAGGGTTTTTGGGGTGGTGGGGCTTCGGGTGCCGGTCAGGCCCGGGCGAGGCTGTCGCGCAGGTACGCGGCCAGCCGGATTCGCAGGTCACGCAGGTCGGCGAGGGCGATCGTGAAGCTGTACACCGGCCGGTAGCCCACGACGTCGGACGGTTCGCCGCACGGGCCGCTCAGGTAGACGAAGCCGTCCTCGGTGTCGGTGTGGGGCTCGGCCCACTTCCGCTCGGCGCGGTTCTCGTCGACGGGGTTCTTCTCTTCGCCGCGGTACGCCCGCCAGAACAGCGGCGTCTTCATGATCTCGCCGAGCGCCGCGGTGAAGCCCGCGACCTCGTGCTGCGGCAGGCCGAGCCCGCGCCCGTCCCAGGCCCGGGGCAGCGCGTGGGCCGCCGTGCGGTCCACGCGCCGGTCCGCTGGGGGATCCGCTTGGTGATCCGCTTGGTCATCCGCTTGGTGATCACCGACCCGCGGTGTGCACGCGAACACCGCCGCGTTCCCGACCAGCCGTACCGTCCACCGCCGCATGTTCGCGGTCACCGGAACCTGGAACATTCTCGCCGACCTCCCTCCCCCAGGAGAATGGGCCATCCTAGTGCCGTATCAAGCAACGTTGGGTAGGTAATCGGGGCGGCGGATCTTGGAGTTGACGGCGAAGTGGCGTTTGGGGTGGCAGTGGCGGTTGCG
>NZ_JBSGDT010000030.1:0-92481 GCF_053602515.1 Amycolatopsis sp. NPDC004368
CGGCGGCCCCGGGGGCCGGAGCTGCTGGATTTCGTGGCGGAGTACCGGAGGCGAGCGGATGGCTGAGTACGGCACCCAGGGCCGACCTGCTGGAGTCTCGCTCGGGGCATCAGAACGGCCAGGCGGCGTTCTGGCCGGCTTCGAGGAGCGGGATCATCCGGAACGCCTGGTCGGTAAGTCCGCCGAAGATGTGCCGGTTGCGCCCGCCTGAGCTGGAGTGTCCGAGCTTGTAGCCTGCGAGGTTCCAGGTGTACAGCGGCGTGTTGGCGGGTACGGTGTGTCCGACGTCGCCGTAGGTGGCCTGCTCGTCGGTGAGGATGACGACACGGTCGTGGCCGCGCAGGTGCTGCTTGACGGCGCCGACGGTGTCGGTGCCGCCGCCGATGAAGTACCCGCCGTTCTTCCACCGCTCGACAGAACGGAGCAGCGACTCTCCAGGCCGCAGCCCGAATACCTTCGTCCCGGTACCGCCGTAGTACCCATTGGAGAAGGACACGACGTCCGCTTGCTCGCAGCGAGCCCCGAGGGCGATCCCGAACACCGCGGCCGCGTCCCACCGCATCAGCGTGCCGTCCTTGGAGAACCCGGAGTTCATCGACCCGGATGTGTCGACCAGGATCAGCGTCCGGCCGGTGAGCGTCGGGATGTTCGCGAGCGACAGCGTGATTGCCTGCTCGAGCGCCCACGCCCACCGCAGCGACGGTGCCGCCCGGTACGCGGAGAGGAACCGCATCGGCAGCTGCCGCGACCGTGCGACCTGCTCGCGGTCAGCGAGCTTCGCGGCGACGGCCTGCGCGACCTCGTCAGAGACGCCAGCCTGGTCGAAGTTGCGCAGGTTTCGCAGCAGCGCCATGTAGCCCATCGACGGGATCACGGACTCCCACGCCGCTGCGGTCAGCGGGCACTGCAGCCACCCGGCGAGCGCTTCCCACGTCATGCCGCCCTGCCGCAGCCGTGAGCGCGCGTCGTCGAGGTTCCCGGTGGTGAACAACTTGCGACGCTTCTCGACGGGCCACGCAAGCAGCTCGGTGCGGAGCCCGAGGGTTTCGAGCTCTGCGGGGATCTCGCGGTCGGGGTGGAAGCGGACGTCGAGGATGTGCTGGAACAGGGCGTCCTGCCAGTCGAGCCGGGTGTCGGGGTGGGTGAGCTCAACGACGTCGGCGAAGCGGAACCCGCGGGCGTCGCTGTCCCACTTGAGGTAGGAGCGCTCGTTGTAGAGCCGCTTCACGGCGTCGGCGACGCCGCGCTTGACGGGCTTGGGCACGTTCTTGCCGTACAGGGATGTCCAGTACGCGAGCATCTCGCCGGGTTCGTCGGCGCGCTGGAGGACGCTGTCGATGACCTGGCGGGACATGCCGTCGAGGCCGGCGTCGCGGCGGGCCGCGGCGAACTCGGCGGCGCCGACGAGTGCGGCGGTGCGCATGTTCGCTTCGCCGCGGAGCCATGCGAGGAACCGCGCGGTCCAGTCCGGGTCGGCGAGGGTCGCGGCGCGGACGAGTTCGGCGTACCGGGTGTCGCGCTGCTCGGCGCTTTCGTAGAAGGTGTGCTCGCCGACCATGTTCGTGACGGCGAGGAGGAACAGCTCGCTCTTGGTGTCGCGCGCGTAGCCGGCGCCGCCTTCGTGGGTATGGCCGCTGGGCGTGCGTTCACTGAACACCGGCGAGTGGCCCGCGGGGCGCGCGCTGGTGGTGTTGAACTTCGACATCCTCAACCCTCATTTCGTGAGGGGAGCGTGCAACTTCAGAGTGGGGCCCGAGAAAAAGTCGGTGACGGTGACGTAAGTGACCTAGGCCGCTGGTCGACGCCAGCCAGAGCTAGCGGCGGGATTCGAACCCGCGTCTCTCCTGTGAGAGAGGAAGTAACCGTCCCCTGCGCACCGGGCACACCTCTGAAGTTGTGGCTCCCGAGAAAAGGTTGCCCTGCGGTGTTTTTCGTAGCAGAGAAGTAACCGCTGGGCTTCGCACCGGGAGTGCTCGACAACGCTAACAGATCAACTTGCGTCCAGTTGACACGGTTTTGCATCGGTGTGTCGCGGTGGGGCGGAGGCCCCGGGAGGCGTCAGCGGCGCCGGCCGTCGCGCGGCATGAGCCGGCGCACGGCGGCAGCGAGTTTGGGGCCGCGATGGCGGCGACGCCGTGGACGAGGTCGAGTAGGGCGTGGGCGAGCTGTTCGTCGGTCGCGCCGGCCGGAATCGCTTGGTTCGCGCCGCGGTACGTCCCGTCGACCTCGGTCAGGGTCGCCGAGAGGAAGAACTGCGGGGGCTGCTCACCGTCGAAGTCGGGGTCGGGCGGGGTGACCTCGGTGTTGATGCTGGACTCAGGCATGGTGGCCTCCGCCTTGGCTGCGGAGCTGGAGAGCGTCGCGGACGTTGTCGAGGGCTTCCTCGAGGAGTACTTCCATGATCCGCAGTGTGCGGCGTGGCCGGTCGGCGAGCACGGCGGGCTCGATCAAATCGAGCTGCGCGGTGTAGGTGTGCTGCTGGTCGCTGTCGACGTAGCTGACGCCGGGTCCGACGGTCGTGACGAGGCTGCCGACCGGGCCGCCGGGGCTGAAGTTGTTGTCGGGCACGGGTTGCTCCTGTTCCGGGTGAGGAGTGGGGATCTTCGGCGTTTCCGTTGGTGGTTGCCAGCCCGTCATGGGTGATCGATCGGGTGAACGTTCCCCTGCGGGATGCCGCCGATCCGGGCCAAAAAGTGGCTCCCGTAGTACTCGACGGCCGCCCGGTCGACCCAGCACTCGCCTTCGGAGAGCTTGGCGCGACGGTTGTCGAGCGGCTCTGGGCCTCCCCACACCCAGCCGACCGGCTCGAACCCTCCGAAGGCTGGTGCGTGGCGGGTCGCGTAGTCGGCCGCGGCGGCAGCGGCGGTGTCGAGCGCGCCGCGATGTTCCGGCGTGGATGGTGGGTGAAGTGGCTCCAGCACGTGGCTGATCCTGCAGGCTGCGAGGAGCTGCAAGATGCTGTCCCGCGCGGTCATCGGGGACTTGGCGTAGCCAATCATGCTGCCTCCGCTGCGACGCCGAGGCGGACGAGGTCGAGTCCGGTGTAGGGACGTTTGCAGGCGTTGCAGCGTGCGGGCTGCCCGGGGCCGCCTTCGTAGACGAGGCCGTCGCAGCCGACGACGAGGCATTGCGCGAGGGGGTCGTCGGGCTGGTCGTTCGCGAGCCGGCGGGCTTGGGCGTGGAGTTCCTTGAGGTCGTCGGCGAGTTCGTCGATCCAGGGGTGTTGGCCGCACCAGTAGAGGTTGGCGCGGATGTAGTCGAGGCCGGCGCCGGGGGTTTCGCCGCGTTCGGCGGCGATCCAGTCGACGACGCCTTGGATCGAGCCGGGGATGGAGCGGATGTAGTCGGCGGTGTCGTCGGGGCGGCGAGTGTGGGCTTCGCCGTCTTCGTCGACGTCGCTGGCCATGGAGCGCGGGTCGAGCGCGGCGAAGACGGCGTCGCGGCCGGGCGAGCTTGATCCGTAGCCGGGTTGCATGCGCCCGGTGTTGCCGCGGGGGTGCTGGGTGAGGAGGGGCAGGTAGTCGTTCCAGTAGGCGCCGAGCTCGCGGAGGACGCGCAGGAGGTGGTTGAGGCAGGTGGCGCAGCAGAAGAGGGCGGATCCGACGGTGCCGTTCTCGATGCAGACGCGGCACATCCCGGCCGGCACCTGGTCGGGGCGGTTCACGCCGCGCCCCCGACCACCTCGTCGTAGGTGGCGGCGAAGATGTCCGGCTTGCACGGATAGAACTCGCCCCGAACCCCGCGGATGACCCAGTCACCCGGGCAGACGGTGTGTCCGCCTTCGAGGGTGTCGATCCAGCCGTGGTCGTCCATAACGGCCGCGCACTCAGGCCGGCGGAACTTGCTCGGAGCGTCGCAGTGCCTCAACTTCCCGAGCGAGATGGCGTTGTCAGCTGCGCTGATCTCGCCCGTATCAGGGTCGATCGGCGGATAGCGCCAGTAGCCGACCTCGGCGTGATCGCCGGGCTCCTGCCATTGGGCGGCCTGAATCTCGACAGGCTTCTTGCGGAAGGTCTTGGCGGTGCTCACGGTGCCTCCGGGTTCAGAACGGGACAGCGGCGCGGACGTGACGTTCGCGCTGGTCAACTGAAGTGTAAAACCGTGTCAACTGTGGTTAGTGGCGGTTAACCTTGTCCCACCGGTGGGACAGTGCATGTTCTAGTCCCACTTATGGGACAGCCACTCGACGCGAACGGCGCGACCGCCGCAAGAACCCCCGCCCAACACGGAACCGACCTCGCCGAAGCGTCCACAGAGGACCTCGTCAGCTTCGTCGGCCACCTCGCGCGCAACGCGAACACCGTGCAGATCGTCGTGGGGCGCCTCGTCGCCGAAGTCCTGAGCCGCCGCGCGCTGACGCTGCGCGAGCTCGAGGACGAGACTGGCGTCCCGAAGTCCACGCTCGGTCGCTGGGCCGCGCCGTTCAGGCCGGAGGTCGCGGGATGAAGAAGCGCCAGGGACCCACGCGCCGGCACCGGCGCAAGATGGAGCGCCTCACCGAGCAGGAGAAGGCGCGCGCGCTGCGCGCCGAGCGCCCGCGCAAGACGTCGACGTGGTCGGCGCGGCGCGCGCTCATCGCGACCGTCGTCACCGTGGTCCTGTCCATCACCACCGCGGTGCCCTCGCAGCTGCAGTGGTTCCTCGACCGCCTCGCCGGCGGCGACTGGTCGAACGCAGAGGCCCCGGTCGCCGTGCTCGCCACGCTGCTGATCGAGGGCCTGTGCTGGCTCGGCGCGTTCCTCTACGCCGACTCGATCGCGACCGCGCCAGTCCGGCTCTACCGGGTCACGACGCTTGTGTTCGCCAGCATCGCCGCGGGCATCAACTTCGCGCACGGCCGCGAGACCGACTGGAAGGTCGGTGTTGTCTACGCCCTCGCCTCGCTGATGGGTGTCGGCGCGTTCGAGCTGTACATGCACAGCCGCCGGCACTCGGCGTCCGGGATGCCGCTGGAAGAGATCCGGCTGTGGGCGCTGCGGTGGCGGAAGCACCCGCGGGTTATGCGGGAGTGCGGGCGGATTGTCGCGACGTTCGGCACGGCGGTTCCGCGTGAGGTCGCGTGGCGGCTCGCATACGTCCGCAAGGTCGGGAACCCGACGGTTCCGATCGCGCTCACCGACGCGCTCGTGAAGCGGCTCGGCGGGCTGCGGTCGGCGGAACTGGATCACCTGGATCGGGCGGAACCGGCGTCGTCGGGAGTTCCGCGCGGCGGGGTCGCGGTGGACGCGGCGGAAGTGGTTGAGGTTCCGATCGACTGGTCGCGCGCGGGCACGTTTGAGGAACTGCTGGCGGCGTACTGGCCGGAACTTGACGCAGCCGCGGTGGCGGGTTCCGGTTCCGTCCCCGACGCGCCTGCAGAGAGTTCCGGGTTCCGGCTCGCAGCCCCCGGGAGTTCCGGTGACGGTGCTGTTCCGCCCAAGCCGACCGCCGCAGCGGCACTGCCGGTGACCAGCACGGTTCCGGCGGCGAAGCGGAACCGGAAGCCCGCCGTGCGCACAGCGCGCACGGCGACGCGGAACTCCGGTCGGGTTCAGATTCGCGCGACGAAGGCGGAACTCGATGGGCCCGGTGACGCGAAGGCGCGCGTGGTCGCGCTGCTCGCCAGGGCGGAACGCGAGGGCCACGCGATCGCGGATCTCGACCGGAAGTTCATCGCCGAGCAGTTCAAGGTTTCGGACCGCCACGTGCGGAACGCGATCAAGGCACATAACCAGGAAGGCAACTGATCATGGACTTCGTCCACAGCCTCATCCACTGGGTGATCCGGGCGGTCATCACGTGCACGCTGCTGGTCGCGGTGTGGTGGGTGCTGGAGCACCCGCAGACCGCGACGCACGTCCTCGGTGTCGTCCTCAACGGCATCGCCGGGCTCGCGACGGGAATCGTCAACGCCGTCACCGGCGCCTTCAGCTGACCCATCCGGAACAGGACAGGGAGACAGGTCATGGCGAACGAGAGCGACGTCAAGGCGTTGCCGGAGGCGTTCGCGAAGGCGGGTTTGCCGCAGCCGCGTCCGGCTGCGGCTCCGCCGGAGGAGAAGAGCAAGTCGGAGCGCGACGAGCCGGAGAAGGCGGGCGCGAAGCCGCCCTCGGCGAAGTCGGGGTCGGGCTTGAAGTCGAACGGGGTTCCGAAGATCCGCCTGCTCGGGTGGGCGGTGCCGGTGCTCGGTCTAGTGGCGGGAGTTGCGATGTACCACCAGTCCCCGATGCTGGCCGCGGGCCTTCTCGGTGTGGCGTTCTTGGTCGCGCTGATCATGTTGGGCGCGGGCCTGATGCGCCGGCTCGGCGGCGGCCGCAACGCGGGCGCCAGCCGCGGCGCAGCGCGCGGTGCACTCGGGGCGGGCGGCACGCAAGCACCGGGCGGCCGCAGCAGGTTCGGGCTGAAGCTGCCGTTCTCGCGGTCAGGTGGCACGACCGGCCGGGCCGGGACCCCCGGTGCCGGTGGGGCTTCCGGCCTCGGCGGTCGGCTCGGCGCGAACGTCCGACCGGGCGCACGCGGTGCCGCTGGCGCCAGCTCGGGTTCCGCCTCGGGCGGTCGGCCTGGTGGCATCCGTGGGCTGTTCAACCGTGCACGGGGCGGCTCGTCGGGCGCGTCGTCGACCAGTTCCCGCGGTGCGGGTTCGTCCGGTGCGCGTGCGGGTGCTGGCCGCACAGGTGCGGCCGGTAGTTCGGGCGCGTCGGCTGCGGGTCGTGGCGCTTCCGGCGGCTCGGCGGCGGGCGGTGCCGGCCCGACGAAGGGCAGTCGCTTCCCGTGGCGCCGCAAGACGCAGACCGGCGCTTCGCCGTCGACGTCCGGCGCGCGTGCTGCAAGCGCCGGTTCCGCGGGCAGTGCCGGGTCGAAGGCTGGCGGCGCGGGCACCGGCTGGGGCTCGGGAACGCGGATCCAGCGGCTGTTCGGTGGCGGTGCGACGGGCAAACCCGGCGGATCAGGCGCGGGTTCGTCGAGCGGCGGGTCCACCGCGGGCCGGAGCACGGGCTCGAAGTCCGCCAGCACTGGCACCGAAACAAAACCGAAACGCTGGCAGCGTCTGCGGGAGCGTCTGGAGTCGGTTTCCGGCCCGCGCGACGGCGGGCGCTCCGAGGAGCGGAAGGCGGATGGCGGCCGAATGGGGTGGCGTGAACGCCGCCGCCTCAAGCGACAGGCCCAGCAGGAGACGGCCACGGCGGTGGAGGCTCCGGCCGGCGAGTCCTCTCCGGATCCGAAGCCGGAGGGCAAAACCGCTCGGCAGCGTCGCAACGCGGCGGCCGCGAACGAGCCGGGAGAGCGGCGGCGGCGCTGGCGGGCGCGACGCGAACGCCGCGCGGCCAAGGCCGCCGAAGCGGCCGAAGCTGGCGACGCCGGCGTCGCGACCAAGCCGGATGAGCTGAGCGAACGGCGCCGGCGGCGGGAAGACCGCCGCCAGCAAAGAGCGGTCGATCAGGAGCTGGCCGCGCATCCGGTCGACGACGCGGGATTCCCGCTCGTGGAACGCCCGCAGCCGAGCGGGCCAGCCGACGTCGACGACGCCGGGTTCCCGATCCCGGCGCCCGCCCGACAGGAGTCGGTGCGACTCGCACCGGCCCCGAAGACCCCGCCGCCAGCAACCGGGCCGGTGGTGGACATGGACGACCTGGCCGCGCGAGTGCGCGAAGCCGGGCAGATCACGAAGGAGAGCGACATGGCAGTGGACACGCAGAAGTACACAGCGATGGTGGACAAGTCCACCCCCCAGACGTTCAAGTCGACGCTGCTCAGCGCAGGCGACGAGGCGCGCCGCGACGCCGCCGCGCTCGACGAGCGTGCGACCCAGCTGCGTCGGGATGCGGCCGGCCTCGCGGAGAAGCCCGGCATGCAGGAGTCCCGCGGGCAGTTCCTGCGCGAGGCGGCCGCCGCCGACGAGACCGCTCAGCAGCGCCGCGGACTGGCGGCGGCGTTCCACGAGAAGGCCAGCAGCGTCGTCGCCAGCTGACCTACTGCCGGGTGGGGTTGCGCCCCGACTGCAACCCCACCCGGTTCCACCCCTCAGAACTCGATCACTCGTGAAGGGCAACACCATGATCTCGTGGAAGCTGTTCTGGACCGCCGCTGGGGCTGTGGTGACCGGCGCTGCGGCCGCGTTGATGGCGCTCGCCGGCGCGCCCGTGGGAATCGGAGGCCTGCTGTTCCTCCTCGCGGGAGTGGTGTTCGTCGCGTGCAGCCGCAGCGTGGTGTTCCGCGCCAGCATGTTCGAGCAGGTGTCGTTCGAGGGGCAGCAGCAGATCGCCCGCTGGCTGGCCGCTGCGGCCGCCGCACACGTCGGCTGGGGCTTGCTGTTTCTGCTCCGCCCGGAGCTGTGGCTGGTCTGGATCGCAGGCCTCGCTGCCATCGCCGGCCTGGAGTACGGCGTCGCGCGCGGCCACGAGTACATGCTGACGCAGCTGAAGCCAGCCCCGGAGAAGCCGACTGCGATCGCGGAGCCCGGGGCGGATGAGCGCGGCGCGGATTCGCCGATGAACGTAGCGGTGCAGGCACTGCAGTCGGCGTTCCAGCTGTCGGGCCACGACTGGCTGGAGATCCGCAGCGCCACCGGGATCACATCGGGCCTGACGCGGAAGCCGGTCGGCGCCGCGTTCGTGCTGCGGATCCCGCCGCGGATGGCGGTCACCACGGCGAAGGGCAAGAAAACAGCCGAGGTCACGAAGCTCGACGCGAACGACGCCGAGAAGATGGCGATCGCGTTGTCCACGGTGCTCGGCATGGACTTGCACTCGAGCTGGGTGACGCTGACGAAGGCGGCGGCTGCCGGCGCCTACGAGCTCGCGGTGCTGCTCGAGGACGCGCTGGCGGAGACGTACGTGTACGTCGACGACCCGACCCCTTCGTCGATCACGGAGCCGTACCTCGACGGCCACGAGATCGACGGCACCCCGCACTACACGCGCGCGGACCAGCACGGCGCCGACACCGGCCTGTCGCGCATGGGCAAGTCGTCGCGTATCAACTGCAAGTTCGCGCACGTCACGCGGTGCACGGATGCGGTGCTGTGGGTGTGCGGCACGGTAAAGCTGTACGACGGCCTGGCCGGGTGGATCGAGCCGTACATGAACGAGCCGTTCAAGATCCCGTTTAACTGGATCGCCTCGGGGCCGGAGCACACGTTGCTGATGCTGGCGACGGCGTTCACGATCGCGCGGTGGCGGCAGAATCAGCCGCTGTCGGCGCGTGCCGACTTCAAGACGATCATTGTGCAGCTGGACGAGGCAGGGTTCGCGCTGCCGATGACGAGCCACTTCATCAAGATCGAGGGCGAGGTCCGCACGATGTCGGCGCTCGTCCGCGACATCCAGTTCGGTGCTGGGTCCGCGGGCGTGTGGGTGCACTTGGCCGGCCAGCGCGCCACGGACCCGAACTGGGGCCCGTACTCGACGGACATCAACAGCGGCATGTCGTGGCAGACGGTGTTCCGTACTGGCGACATCGCGGAGATCGGACGCGCGACGGGCGACTGGGCGCTGCCGAACCCTGAGCACAAGGGCGAGTACTGGCTCAACCCCGGCCCGGACGCGCCGGTGGTGAAGTTGAAGGCTCCGTACATGCAGGAGAACGACCCCAGCAAGCCGAAGCTGCATGACGGTCCGACGGTGTCGGATGTCGCGTGGGCTCGCCGCTTTCTCGACATCGACCTCGACGCCGGTTCGGCTCGGGTGGCCCGCGAGTTCGCGGGCGCGGTGTTCGCGAACCGGCACCGGTACGCGGACGACTCGCTGATGGAGTACCTGACCGGTCAGCACGTGGTCGCGTCGTCTGAGGAGACGCTGAGCCCGTTCGACGAGGCGAAGGCGCAGCTGCTCGCCGAGCTCGACGAGATCGAGTCTGGTGCGGACTGGGCGGCGGCGGAGCCTGCGGTGGCGAGCGCGCCGGCGGCGGTGGCGCAGGTGGTCGCCGCCCGGCCGTTGAAGGAGCGCGTGCTGTCGATCGTGAGTGTCGCGCAGGAGCCGATGAGCCGGGAGGAGATCCTCGTGGCGCTCGGCGGCGATGGTGGTCCGGAGGTGACGAGCGCGCAGACGGTGACGAACGCGCTCACGGCCCTGGTGCGGGACGGTGAGCTGCAGCGGCCGGTGAAGAACACGTACCTGCCGAAGGCCAGCTAGCCAAACCTGTCACGTTCAGTGAACAAACACACCACACAAACATCCCGGCCACCCGCCGTCGTTCCTGATCAGGCTATTCCCGGCGCTGAGGCGGCCACAGGGGAGCAGTTTGTGTGTTTGCGTGAAACGAGCACACAGAGTGAAGAGAGGGCTCTCATGGACTACCAGAAGCACGCCGAGGCGATGGAGCAGCAGATCTACGGGAAGAAGGTGCTGCGGGACGCCCAGCCAGAGAACTCCGCGCACTGGCAGCACTTCCAGGACGAGATCACGAACCTGACGAACCAGATGCTGGGCTGGGAGCGCGTGCAACCCGCGTTGGAGCGGCTCGACCGCAAGATCGGCGCGGCTCGTGTGAATGCCGCGGCGGCACAGCGGCTCTCCGATCACAACGAGGCGCTGACGGCGTCGAAGTTCGCCGGCGGGATCGGGCTCGTGCTCCTGATCGTGTGCGTGCTCGCGGATAGCGTCGCGTGGTGGGTGGTGGCGCTGTGCGTCGTTGCGCTGCTCGCGGCGGGAGGCCTGACGCTGCTGGGGACGCGGATCCGGCGGGAGCGGGAAGGGCTCGTCGACGCGGCGGAGGCGTCGTTGTCGGAGCTGCTGCGCGAGTGGCGTTCGACGGCGCCTGATGGTCGCTCGTGGACGAAGAACGCGCCCGTGCTCGTGGGTGAGCAGACGGGCGCGTTCGGGTCCGAAGTGGACGTCGAGGACTAGCCGAGGGCGGGCAGGCGCGGGCTGGGAAATCCGCCGTCGTCGACGAGGAGTTCGTCGACGGGCCGCTCGTCAGCGGCGGTTGCGGTAATGGCCCGCGCGAGCCAGTCCGTGAGGCTGAGGCCGGCGGCACGGGCGTGTTCGGCGGCGACGTCGAGGGCGTCGTCAGAGATTTCGATGGCGGCCACGGTTTTCCTCCCTCAGTGGGTGTGCGCCGATCGTAGCCCAAAGCTTGCCGGTTGACACGGTTTGACATAAAGTGTGTCACGTCGATGTGGCATGAAGCGAGGGGAAGGGACCGCAATGGACGTCCTGACGGCACTGCTGATCGCCACCGGCTATTACCGGATGAGCGAGGAGAATCCGAACCTCAGCGTGTACGACACGTACCAACTCCTGCAGGACTACTGCACCGAGGACGACCTGGACGACCCGCATCTCCACGAGGTCGAGAACCAGGCCTTCCGCACAGTCTTCGAGGCGACCGCCGAGCAGATCGACGCGGCCCTCTGCTCGTACTACGAGGGCTACACCGAACTCGACGACCACGTCATGACGGAGAACGGCAGCTACACGAGGCGTGCGAGCTGATCCCTCCAACGGGAGGGGCCGCACCACTACAACGAGGAGTACCGAACCGATGCGCCGAGCCGCTTTGCACGAACACGTCACCACCCTCATCACCAACACCTGGGGCGACACCGACCCGAGCCTCGTCGAGGACATCGTCGACGATGAGGACGCCTTCGGCGCGCTCTGCCACAGGCTCAACATCGAAGGCGACGGCAAGGAGGACGGCATCGCCGATGCCTGGAACGCCACCATTGAGCAGATCGACGACAACACGATCGACTGGCTGGCCGAGCAGGCGGAATCGCCGGCCGCGTACCTCGCCTCGAGGGTGTGACCACAGTGGACCGAGTCTTTGAACTCGATGTGATCGCGTATGGCTGGTACGTCGCGGACCTCGGTGATGAGGCGGCCGAGTGGTGCCTTCGCCAGTGTTTCGACGAGGACTACGCCGACGCTGTTCTGGCTGCACACAACGGCGTGTGAGGGCGAGCGGACAGGCCGCGCTCCCAGGGGTCACGTCCCCTGGGAGTCCACGTAGGAGACCAGCAGGCGGGTAGGCAGGCCGGGGTCACGGTATCCCGGATGTCTCTGGCGCAGCGCCGTTCAGGCGTGGAGAAGCCCGCCGCGGCACCGGTGCCCATCGCGCGCCGGGCAATCACCGTGGAGGGGATCATGGACTGGCGTCAGCGCGCCGCGTGCGCGGAGGAGGAACCGGAGCTGTTCTTCCCAGTCGGCAACGGAGACGCCGCGCGCCGGCAGGAGTCGGAGGCTAAGGCAGTGTGTCATCGCTGCCCGGTGCGCGAGGCATGCCTCGCGTGGGCGATGGCCACCGGCCAGGACGCCGGTATCTGGGGCGGCCTGAACGAGCTCGAGCGCCGTGTCCTGAAGCGGCGCTCGGCGGCGGCCGCTCGGGCCGCCTGATGATGGGCCGCACGCACGCGATGACCGGCTGGTGCGCCGGTCTCGCGGTCGCGCCCGTGCTCGGCTTGACCGGGCTGTCGTCGCCGGTGCTGTTCGCGGCGACGACAGCTGGTTTCGCGCTGCTGCCCGACCTCGACCACCCGAGCGCATCGGCGTCCCGCTTCCTCGGTCCCGTCACGGGGGCGATCTCGCGTGCCCTGCGCTGGTGCTCGGCGCGGCTCTACGCCGCCACGAAGGGCCCTCGTGACGAGAATTGCAGCGGCACGCACCGGCACCTGTCGCACACGGTGCTGTTCGCCCTGGCGCTGGGCGCGATGGCCGCGGTAGCGACGGCGGCAGCCGGACCGTGGGCTGTGCTCGCGGTCGTCGCGTTCGGACTGCTGCTCGCCGACGACGTTCTGGGGGACTGGGTCGGCGTTGCCGGTCTCGCCGGCGGCGGCATGCTGCTCGCAACCTCGGGCGCTGCCGCGGCGCTCGCGGATGCCGCCGGCTGGATCGGGTTCGCCGTGGCGCTCGGCTGCGTCGTGCACGACCTCGGCGACTCGATCACCGAAGCTGGGTGCCCGTTCCTCTTCCCACTGCTGATCGCCGGGGAGACGTGGTACGAGATCCGGCCACCGGCGTGGCTTCGTTTCCGCACGGGAAAGCAGTTCGAGAAGCGGGTCGTGTTCCCCGTGTTCGTGGTGCTCGGTGTTCTGTTGGTGCCGGGCGCTTGGGGCGTGCTGGAGGGTTCTGTGCGGGCCGCTTTTGAGCGTCCGCCGTCGGCTTGACCGTCGTCGTAGACGACTTCGGCCGCGCAGCTGCAGGGGGCTGCGCGGCCGACTTGCGTCTCCGGTCAGGACTCGTTGGGCCTGCTCAGCATGCGCTTGACGTGCTCGACGCGGCTGGCAGTCTCGCCGCCGAGCAGTTCGGCGGCGACGGCTCGGCGGCGCGCGGGTAGAAGGTCGAGGATCTCGGCGAGCACCCCGATGCGGACCGTGGCTACGGCGTCGCGGGGTTTCCGGGAGTCGCGCCAGCGGGCCATGCGCTCGTTGTGACCGGCGCGGCAGTCGTCGCACGGCTCGCTGCCGTTGCGCTTGTGCCAGCGGTAGCCGAGGTCGGTGCCGACGACTTCGTCGTGGGTCTTCACGTTCACGGTCACGTCCTGGGGTCGGTGTCGAAGGGGAGTCCGTCGAGTTGCGCCGCGGCGAGGTAGGCGGCCGCTTCGACGTGGTCTGGGCAGAGCAGGCGGGGCGCGTCCGGCGGCCCGGAGATGATCCATCCCTCGTGCTGCATGTGGTCGACCAGTGCAGGGTCGACGTACGCCTTGTCGAGGAGCACGGGGAGGTAGACGCCGAGCTCCGGGTCGACATCGGTGACGACGGCGCGGCACTGGCCGAAGGTGGTGTCGCCGTTGCATCGGAGTTGCCACTGGATCACGGGTTCGAACGACACGGCTCAGCGCTCCTCTGGCTGATTGACGGTCGCCGCGACGACTTCCCGACGATAGAACAGGACCGGGTTTGGCAAGGGGGCGTCGCCTGCGGGCAAGTGGAATCGGAGGCTGGTCTCGCGAGCGCCGAGTCGGCCGTGGCTTTCGGTGAAGAACCTCGGGGTTACGCCGCACAGGTCGGCGAGCTTGCGCAGCTGATCCCACGTCGGGTACAGGTCGCCGGCTTCCCAACGATCGACGTCGGGCTCACGCGCACCGCAGGCCTCGTCGACCTCGGGACCGTAGAGACCGTGCATGTCGAGGGCCGCGGTGATGCTGGCGGGGATGACGCGACCTTCGCGCCACGCCTGGTGTGCTTGCTCGAGCGCGAGGGCGTCGCGGGTCGCCTGGGCGGCGCGGCGCGCCTGGATGGCCGTTCGTCGCCGCGCAACTTCCGCGTCGCTGAGTCGCTCCCCGGCTTTTCCCCAGCGAGTCATGGTCAGCGCTCCACTTCGATGGTGAGCCAGCAGCGCGGGCCGGGTGCCGGTGGGCGCACGATCTGCGGGGCGAGGATGGTGACGTATTCGTCGGTGTCATCGGGTACGAGCGACAACCCGATCCACGCGGCCGCCGGCCTGCGTGGGTCGACCTTTCGCGCAGGCCGGGCGAGCGCATCGACAGCGGCCTTCACCGTGGGGTGGAGGTTGTGGCTGTCCATGCGGTCCCAGGAGCCGGGCGCGTAGTGCAGCTGGATCGTGAGGTGGCGGCCGGTCGGGACCTTGTGGTGACGGGCGAGCAGCATGACGTCGCGCTGAACCTGGCGGACCAAGCGGCCGTGCGCGTGCGGGTTCCGCGGCATGCTGTTCGAGTTGAGCAGCGGCCGCGGCCACGGGAGTTCGATCGTGAAGGTCGTCGAGTTCGACGGCGTCGTCTCGGCGGGCGGCTGGACGGCGAGGAGCCGTTCGGCGTTCTGCTTGAGGACACGCTTCGCTTTCTCAGCGGGGTCGGTGAGGCTGCGGACCACGGCAGGGGAGACGCCGGCGGCGCGGGCGATGCTGACGCCGCTCATCCCGGCTTGCTGCAGTTGCGCGACGTACCGCCGCACGGTGACAGCCGGGAAGTACCCGGAGTCGTTGAGGTTGCCGCTGCGGCGGTGCGCGGAGTAGCAGGAGTTGCAGAGATCGCGGGCGTGCACCGGGCGGCCATCGCCGCGGGAGCAGAGCTTCGGCTCGGGCGCGGTCATCGGGCCGGGCCGTTCGCGAGGGGCAGCAGAACGTCGACATGGCAGGGCTGGCTGAGCGCGCACCAGCACGCGAGGTTCTTGCCGCGGAGGTCGCCGCGGGCGAGTGCTGCCTTCAGTGCGGTGTGAGCTGCGATCAAGTCGCGATCCCACATCAGGTGGTGAAGGGTTTCCCGCTTGATCCAGTCGGTGAAGGCGTTCACCGCTTCGCGCGGTGTGTTGGCCTGCCGGATCGTCGGGCCGCAGTACGGCACCGCGATCTTGAACGGGTTGCCGTAGATCGACGGGCGCGTCACGCACACGGTGTTGGCTGGCATCCGCCAGCCCGCGGTGCGCTTCCGCTGGATCCGCCGGGGTGCGCGGTGTGCGGTGACGCCCATGATTTCGTCGTCGAACTGGTCCAGGTCCATCGAAATCCCCCTTCTGTGTCGGGCTCAGTCGCCGGAGACGACGTCGTTGTGGGTCGGGGTGAGGCCGCCGCGTCCGAGGAGTTCGGCGAGCGCGCGGTCGAATTCGGGGCTGCCGGCGGGGAGGATCTCGACGGCCTGGTTGAGCATGGGCAGCGGGATCGAGTCGATGTCCGCGGCCATCGCACGGAACATCTGGGCCAGCAGCGCCGTGGCCTCGGCGACGGTTCGGTGCGTGGTCATCGCGCCATCCCGAGCGGGTATTCGTCCCAGGTGCGGTCGTCGAGTTCGCGCCCGGCCTTGGTCTTGCCGACGCGGTACATGCCGGTCAGATGTGCGTGGTTGTGGTCGGCGCGGACGGCTTCGCCGTAGCGCGGGCCGTCTGGGTATGCGAGGTCTCCGGGCTGGTAGACCGTGCCGTCGTCGGCGACGGTCACGTTGGTGGTCTTCCAGTCGTAGCGGCCGCGGACGTCGATTCTCGGCTCAAGCCCCCACTCGCCCCACTGCTTGAAGAGAAAGGGCACGCCAGCGCTCGCGCACTGGTCGCGGAGCGAACGCGCCCACGACGGGTGCATGGGACGGGCCCGCCGGCCGGACTCGCCGCCGGCCACAACCCAGTTGAGTTGCTGGTTCTCGCGCACGTCGCGCGGCCCGAACGAGGTGTACGAGAACGTGCCGTCGTCGTGCACGATGCGGCCGATGTTGTTCCAGGCGTGGACAAACCGACCGGAGGTTTTCGACGGGTTGGGACCGAAGCCGTCGTCGAGCGTGACCGTCGCGCCGAACGCGGGAGCCCCCTGCTCGTGCATGTCCCTCATCCAGGTGTGCGGCCCGCGACCCCACCGCTCCATCCAGAACTCCTCGACCGGCCGACGAATGCCGTCCGGGACCCAGCCGGGCCAGGTCCATTCGGCCCACGTCTTCGGCGCGACCGCCGGGTCCATCGGCGAGACAGGCGGCATCCACTTCGTTAGGTCGATCGACCCGAGCAGCGGCTCGGCGGAGATCCACCGAACGGCGGCCGGCGTGTCGAGCAGCGCCGGGATACGGATGTCCGCCCACTTCTGGTCTTCGGTGGACACGCCGAGCCACACGTTCCGCAGCGGATATCGGAACTCGTAATCGCTCGTGGAGAGCTGGTCGACCGCGTGCGGAAGCACGCCCTCGAAGAACCACGGGTCGCTGAGAAGACTGCGCATCCGCGCGTGCCGCTTCGTCAGCACCTGGAACGTGTGCTGCGGCGCGAGCGCCATGGCCGCGAAGACCATCGCGATGAACTCGTCCGGGATGTCCTTGTGGAACAGGTCGCTCATCGAGTTCACGAACACGCGGCGCGGCTTCTTCCACCGCAGCGGCAGGTCGAGCCGGTTTGGGTGCAGCGTCACCGTCGCGAAGCTGCCCTTGCCGTTGAACCGCTCGTGCAGGGTCTCGGCATAGCAGTGCTCGCAGCCCGGCGACACTTTCGTGCACCCGGTGACGGGATTCCAAGTGGTGTCGGTCCATTCGATCTTGCTGTTCTGGGCCATCGGTGTCTCCTCAGGCGGTTTTCTTCGCGGCGCGCGGGAGGGCGGCGGCGAGGAGTTGGCGGTGGCGGCGCAGGTCGGCGAGCTCGTGCTCACCGGCCGGGGTGAGGTGCAACTTTCCGCTGCCGAAGTTGGCCGGCCACTGGTGCGAGTACGCGACGAGTCCGCGTAGCACGAACCGCTGGATCTGCTCGTGGTCGCTACGGCTGATCTCGTGGCGCGGGTCGCTCGACGTGTAGGTGGGCGCGAGATCCTCGTCGCGGACGCACGTCACGTGGTTCGCGTGGATCGCCTCGAGCAGCGCGAGATTGTGCTTCGGGCGACGGGGTCGGCAGTTGCCCATCACGCCTCCTCAGTGGTCTGGTCGCCGACCAGGGCCGCGCGAACGTCGGTCACCCACGCCGGGATAGGGAACGGCTGTTCCCAGCGCGTGGCCTGGTGCTCGCCGGCGTCGCAAACTGCGAGCGCCGCGGCGACGCGCGACTGCATCTGGTCCCGCTCGGCTGCCGCCTCCTGGTGCAGCAGCGAGGGGCGCTTGCCGCCGGGAACGTGGAACGTGAGCAGTGCGCGGCGGCCGGTCGAACGGTCGACGCCTTCGTATTCCAGGTAGTTCTCGACGCCCATGCGTTCGGCGAGCGGCATGAACGCGGCGAGCACGTGGTGCGCCAGGTTCGCAGCTGCCTCGCCCTCCTCGACGCCGAACGTGATGTCGACTGCGCCGTCGTCGCTTGCGGTTTGGTGGCCGATGGTCAACGTCGGGCTCTGCACGGCGTCGTCGATCGTCTCGCCGGAGGCGTCGGCGGCGTGGTCGATCAGGGCGGCTTCGCTGTCGCTCAGATCCGCGCCCAGCACCTGTGCGGCGGCGTAGAGGCGGCCGGCCAGAACGTTCGGGTCGGTGTCGCCTGACAGCAGCGTGGACGCGACGTCGGCGCTGTTGCCCGGCGCCATGGCCGCGTCCGTGCCGACGAGCACGGCGCCCAGCAGCTTCACGAGGGCCGCGACGACAGTGATCGGCTGCCGTGTTGGGATCAGGGCCAGCGGGATGCGTCGGTCGGTGTCAGCCACGGCATCCTCCGCAGTGAGCCGATCCGCCACGCTGCCCGCAGTCGGCGTCCGCGCGTCCGCACGACGCCTGCTGGCTAGCCTCCTCGCGTGCGGCACGAGCACGGTCCACGCGGGCCGCGCACGGGCACTCGTCGATCGGAATCCCGCCGGGGGTGCACATCTGCTGCCCGCACTTCTCACAGAAGTCAGGCGGGCCGAGGATGAGTGACCGCTCTTCGCGGGCCGGGGCGCTGTCGAGGTTCGTTACGCCCCGGACGCTGGCGATAGTCCGGTGGCCTCCCTCATGGCCACCCGGCAGTCCGCAGGGGAACACCTCGTAGTCGCAGCGGTTCGGATCGCTCAGTGCTTCGCGGATCTCGCGGGCGCAGCGGGCCGGGGCGCAGTCGAGGATGGCGCGGAGGTCGCCGAGCGCTTTCAGCGCGTTGCGGAACCGCTCGTCGTACTTCGGCTGTGGGTACAACTCCAGCCCATCGAAAATCGCCACGACAGCGCGGGCCTCAGTGATTCGGGGGTCCTCGCCGACCGGGGCGAGCTGGACGGCGTCGGCGGGCAGGGTCAGCGGCCTGGACATGTCGACCTCCAGGGAATACCAGGCACCCCCAACCTTCGCGTAAGCGCCGATGTTCGGAATCCATCGGATCTCGGGCACGCGCGGTTCGCCGTCTTCCTGGCGGGGGTACCAGTCGGGGGCCTCGCATGCGCCGTCGTGGTTGTCGGCACGCGCGCAGTAGTCCGCATGCGCCTGGCGGTTCTCGATGCTCACTGGTCGTCGTCCTCTCCACCACACTCCGGGCAGTTCGGGTTGCCGGTGCAGTTCTCGCAGTTGCAGGTCTCGGGGTCGTTCTCCCCCATGCAGTCCCAGTTGTCGCCGCCGCCACGGCAGCCCTCGCACACGCTCACCGAGTCACCGCCCACTCGCGCATGGCGGACTCAACGAACAGGGCAGCCTCGACCGACCAGGACTCGCCATCGCCGCACCGGTGCCACCGGGTGGTGGCGTACGGGAAGAGGGTGTCGGCGTCACGCAGCTCCCCGAGAGTGAGCCAGCGCGGCTGCTCCCAACCGCGAGCGAGGAACAGGAACACCTTCTGGCCGCACTGGTCACATGGCTCTACCGGTGACGTCACTCGGTGGCCTCTCAGCTCCCAGAACTCGGGGCTCAGCTCATGGCCCATCGAGTCCTTGCAGTGCTGGTCGAACAGCTCGAACAGCCGGGCATCGGTGTCAGCCACGGGTGGCCCCCGGGTTGACGATCTTGCGGACGTTGGCCAGCGCGCAGGCGGGGCATCCTTCGATGCAGTCGTCGTTGTCCTGGTAGTGGTCGCCCGCGTCGACGAGGACCTCGGCGACCGCGTCGCGGATCTCGTCGAGCTTCGCCAGGGCCTCGTCACGCTCGGCGGCGATGCGGTCGCGCTGCATCGACGCGATGCGCTCTGCCGCCTCTGCAGTGTCGGCGCGGCGCTTCTCGACGTCGCGCTGTGCGCCGACGTTCCGAAGGTGCTGGCGCGCGTCCTCGTCGCGGTGCCCGTGCAGTGGCACCGCGTCGTCGGGCAGCTTCTCCTGGTCGAGGTCTTCGCCGTCGGTGCGCGCGAAGCCGGTCCAGTAGCCGGTGACGGAGTCGTGGACGTAGACGGTGTCCGTCGATTCGGCGTAGAGGTCGCCGTGCTGGCCCGCGTTTGGTCGCTCGCTGGCATTCCCGCCCTCAGCGGGTGAAGGAACCGGAGACGACGGGTGAAGCCCTGAGACGCGGAGCTGCTGGATCACGTGGCCGGTGAGCATCGGCGGTGTGCAGCCGTGGATGTCGGCGCCGAGGTCGTGCAAGCCACGGTTGATCCCAATCGCGATCGCGTCGTGCAGGGTGGCAGTCTGGTCAGACATCGCGGTTCTCCTCGTCGGGCTTGGCTCCCATGAAGGTGGCCAGGCGCTCACCGATCTGGTCCTGGTTGAGCGACTCGCCCTCGGCCCATCCGCGCCGGGCGAACGCCGACCGCGCGAGGTCGAGGAACGCGACGGCCTGCTCGCGGGTCTTGCCAGTCCGGGCGCAGATGTCGGCGATAGCCTTCTCGCGCGGACTCGGCTTGGTCTGGTCGCTCACTAGTTCCCGCCCGTCTCGGATCCGCCGGGCAGCTGGTTTCGGGTGCTCATCGGCGGTTGGCCTTCCGGCTGGCGCGGGCAACGCGGTTCTTCGCGCGCCGGCGGGCGACCTTGCTCGAGTTCGCGGTGCCGCCGTAGACATGGCGGTCACGGCGCCCGAGCGCGCCGAGGATCGAAATCCCGAACGCGGTCTGCCAACCGTTGGGGCGCTCCGACTGGGTAGTGGTTTCGGCCATGTTGTGGTCTCAGCCTTTCGAGGTGAGGTGCCAGCCCTGGCAGACGATGCAGGGGTAGGCGCGGGATTCGAGCCGACGGCCTGGCCGCGGGTTGCGCCAGATGTGCGCGAGGGTCTTGTCAGCGGAGACCTTGCTGCGATAGCGCCGCTTCTTCGTGGGGCACGTCTTCTTCGGTTCGCTCACTGCGAGGCCTCGCTTTGCTGCCCAGCTCGTGTCATGTCGATGTGGCACACTTTATGTCAAACCGTGTCAACTGTCCAGCTCTGGTTGGGGTCCTTCGCGAGCAGCGTCCTGAGCGCCATTCGCGTGTGGCACAACGAGCACCGCGGCTTCGGCGACGGCTCCACCGGGCCCGGACACTCACTGTGCAGGCACGGCATGTCGTCGATCTCGCCGAGAATCCGCGCGACCTCGCGGCGTAGCTCGCCCAGCTCCCACGTCCGCTCGCCGGCCACCGTGCCGAGCGCGACACAGCGAGTAAGCGCCGCCACCACGTCCAGGCGGTGGATCGTGCCGTCACCGCCCGGGCCAATGCCGAGGAGCCGCGCCACGTCGTCCCGCAGCGTGCGGACCTCGGCGAGGTCGTCGTCCGCTGGGTACTCCGCGGCGACCGGCCACAGCACCGACGGAGCGCTCTGCTGCGCGGCGGCATTCGCAATGTCGTTGACGTACGCGGCGACGAGTTCCTCGTGGGGATGGAGCTGACCGTCCCAGACGAACGCTTCGAGGAGGACCGCGTACAGCTCTCGCAGCATCGACACCGCGTCTGCCCGCGCGAGAAGCCGAGCCGCGTGCAAGTCGGGCCTGAGCGGGAATGGCCGCGCCGCCACGGGCTCGCCAGCGGCTTCCTCCTCCAGCTCCTCCAGGACGACGTCGATCGCGTGATCGCGCTCGTGCCGCAAGCGCTCGATCTCCGCCCACGCGACCGCCAGGGCGACGTCGTACTCCACCCGGGCGGCCGCCTCGCGGGACTGCGGCGCGGCGCCGAGCATCCGACGCGACGCCTCGGACGCGACGAGCTGCTCCAGCTCGGCGCGCGACTGTGGCCTGGTAACCGAAGCGGCCTGGTCGATGGTCATGGCGCTGCCTTTCACGCTGCGTTCTCGACTCGGTGGAGGATTTCGCGGAGCCGGGCGCCGATCCAGGCGCCGACGTTCGGAGACACGGCGTTGCCGAAGCCGTCGGTCTGGTCCCGCGCGGAGCCCCACACGATGAAGCTGCCCTGGTAGCCGGGGAAGTCGACGTCGAAGCCGCAACCGCGGCCGATCTCGTGGGCGGCCATCATGCGGAAGTAGCAGTCCTCGAGCGTGAGGTCAGCGAGCGCGGCCCGCCACTCGCCGGCGAGGAGCGCAGTGGTGTCGCGGGCGGTGAGCGTGCCGAGCGGATCGGTCAGCGGGTGCGGCGCGGTCGCATCGGCGCCGGACCCGTTTTGCTTGTACCAGCCGGCGAACAGCGTGCCCGTCGCCGTGAGCATTCCGGGGATCTGGTCCGAGGTCACGGTCGGCATCGCCTCGCCGTGCACGGTCGGTACGGTGTTTCGCCGGAACGGCACGATGCCGGCCGACACCACGCCGAGGGTTTCCGAGCCGACCTGCGTCGGCAGCGGGTCGGCCGCACTGCGCGGCGCGCCCTGGTAGTTGTCGATCGCGAGCAGCACGGCCTTCTCATGGGTCGAGGTCACCGTGTCCATCGGCCGCGTGATGTGCTGCCCGTCGCCGTTGTGCCGGTGCGCCGCCATCACGGTGCCCGTAGCGACTGCGACCGGTGGGGTGACCAGGCCCGTGCCGTTCGTGCCGGTCTGCGCCCACAGCGGCTGGTCCAGGCCGCGGCTGCGACAGTCGGAACCGGGCCGCTCGTAGGTGTTTCCGGCCGCGCCGATCAGCGCACCGGTCGACAGGATCGCGGTCTCCTGCTGGCTGGTCTGCGTCGCCATCGGCTGCCACGGGTGCTTCTCGGTGCCGTGCACGGCCTTGGCCGGCATCAGCACCGCGGGGAACTCGGCGAACCGCTGGCGGCAGCGCTCGGCGCGCGCCATGGTCGCCCTCGCGAGCGGCCCCGTGAACCCGTCCTTGAACGTCTTGACCGGCTTGTCGCCGATGCGGGTGCCGAGGTTGCTCAAGTCAAGCGCGGCGAGCGACGGCGTCATCGGCGGGATCACCGGACCGCGGCAGGACGGGCAGCGGTAGTCGTACTGCTTGCCGTACCGCACCGAACCGCTCGCCGGGACGCCCGTGCGCCACGACCACACGCTCTCGACCACACGGGAGCAGCGATCGCACCAGGCCTCCGGCCGATGGTCGAGATCCGGAGTCGGCAGCTTCCTGTCCCAAAACGCGATGTACAAGCGGTCCCGCGACTGCGGCACGCCGAAGAACATCGAGTTCAGGTACAGCACACGATGCCGGTAGCCGAGACCCTCGAACATCCTGAGCCACCACCGGTAGGTCGAGCCGTCGCCGACCTTCGGCCGGCCGGGCAGCGCGGGGCCCCACGAGGTGAGTTCGGTGGTGCACTCGACGAGGATGAGCCGCGGGTGGTGCTCGGCGGCGTAGTGGAGCACGCAGTTGGCCGTCGCTCGGTCGCGTTCGGACCGCGTGACTCGGGCGTCGAACTCAGGGTCGTCGAGGTCGAACAGGCTCATGCCCTGCTCGTAGGCCTTCTGCGTGTTCGCCTGCGAGTGGTTCACACAGCTGACGCCAGCTACGAGGATGTCTCCGGCCGGGAGGTCGCGAGCGGAGTGGTAGTCCGAGGAATCCTTGTCGACGAGGTTCGCGATCCAGTGCTCGGCGTCCGGGTGGTTGGCCTCGTGGACCTCGACCTTGTAGCTATTGTGGTTCGCGGCCATGATCGTCGTGAACCCGGCCATCTCGATGCCGCGCGTGAGGCCACCGAAGCCACTGAACAGGTCCACGGCGACGAGGTCGTCGTGCTTGAAACGACGCCGGCGCGTCGCGGGCCGGTGCTCCGCGGTGCGGGTTCGGTTCTCGGGCACCATCGATCAGCGCTCGCTGATCGCGGTGACGATGTCGTCGACGACTTTGATGTGCTTGCCTTGGTGGGTGTACGGGAGAGAACACGGCAGGTGGTAAACGTTTTCGCACGTCGCGCCCACGTAGCCGGGAGAGTATGTGTCGCCGACCTGCAGCCTGGCTCGCTCGTCCGCGGCGACGAACTCGCGATTGCGTCGGTCCCAAGAGTCCTGGGCTTCCTCGAGGGCTTTCTGCTGTTCTGCTCCCGCCCGAGGCCGGTTGGCCGTGATGTCGCCGGCGTGAGTTTGGATGGTGAGGTCGGCGCCATATGCGGCGCGCAGGGCGGCGAACAGCGAGTCGGCGGCGGCCAGGACGCCCTTCGGCGCCCCGGTTTCGTCGATACTGATCCGGGCAATGGTGATCGGCTGGCGCTCGTGGTCCGGGAGGTCTTCGAACGACTCGGGCCGAGGCTGCATTTCGGACATGGTGATCTCCTGAGCTACTGGTGGATCTCGATGGTGGTGCCGTCGGGGGCAACGTCGTCCCCGTCGGCGGGCGCGAAGTCGTGGGGGAGCGGGCCGCGGTGGCGGTATCCAGTGCCGGTGTGCTCGGGCTGGCAGCGGCAGTCGGGGCGTCGGATGTGAAGCGCGGGCTGGTAGCCGCCGCGCCGCGGCTTGCGCGTGTACTCGATCTCGCCGAGGCGGGCGAGGACACCGAGCGCCGCAACAACCGCGTGCGGCTCCAGCACGACGCCGCGTAGGACGCCGGCGGCGCACGCAGCGCGGCTCAGGTCGACGAGGTCACGGGCACCAGCGGTGATCGCGGCACGGAGGTCGTCGAGGATCGGGGAGTCGGCGGCGGTGGTCATTCGTCGTCCCCGCTCTTCTGCGCGTCGCGTTCCTCGCGGCGGCGCTGGACCGACGAACCTGGCTCAACCATGCCCTCAGCGCGCTGGTACTCCGCCTCGCGTTTTTCTGCCTCAGTGCGGCCGTCGCCGATCGACTGATTCAAGATGCGGCTGATCTTCTTCACGACGTCTCACCCGGCAGCAGTTCACCGAACTCGCCGCCAGTCCAGACGTAGAGCGAAGCCAAGGCAAGCGCGTGCGCGCTCGCCCGGCCGCGGTAAAAGCCGTAGAGGTACTCGCTGCTCTTGTTCGTCTCCGCCATGGCGTTGTCCTCGTCGCGGCGTTGCTCGGTGAACGTCGCGAACCGCGCCAACTGCGAACGCAGCTGCGCCGCTGGCATGCGCCTTTTGCCGGCCATCACCAGTCGCCTCCGTCGAGGATGCAGGCGATCCAGGTGTCGACGTCGACGTGCTCGCTGCCGAACGGGACGGCGGCGTACGAGGCGTTGAGGAACTCACGCACGGCGTCGATCGGGAGGTCGAGGTCGGCGCGGCCGGCGGGCGATCGGAGCGTGATCGTGACGTGGCGATCGTCGGCGGTGCGTTCGATGTGGACGTCGCCGTCGCCGACGGAGCCGATGAGACCGAGCATCAGGAGCCGGCGGTCGAAGACCCACCGGACGGGCGTCGCGGTGTCGAACTCCATCTCGACCGCGAACGGGTCGCGGGGGCTGTAGTGGACGGCGACAACGAGCTTGGCGCCGCGGCTGGTGGAGCGGCCGACGAGAGTGGCCTGGATTTTGCGCTCGATGTGCGCGGGTGCGCGGCTGAGATCGGGTGTCCCCATGATCGTTGCTCCTGGTTGGAGGGGTGGTTCAGCGATGTACGTGCTACCTGGTGGTATCGCACTTTATGTCAAACCGTGTCAACTCACAAGATGCGAGTTGACGAGTTACCCCGAACGGCCGACGAGGCACTGCACGAAAAACGCCCCGCCGCGCGGCCGTGGCGCCGCGTCAACCGCGAACACCACCAGCACCGCACGACGGGGCCAGAAGCACCCTTCAACCCGCCACAGGCCCTCTCAGGGCCGAAACCTCACACCGCCCGCAACGAGTTCGCGCGGGCGTAGTGCGGCGACCACTGCAGCCGCACCTCGCCCGTGCGGCCTTGCCGTGTCTTCGCCACGGTCAGCTGCCGCTCGCCCTGAAGCTCTGGGTCGTCCCACAGGAACCACACGTTGTCGGCGTCCTGCTCGATCGACCCGGACTCGCGCAGATCCGACAGCACGGGCCGCGGCGTGGAGCGGCCCTCGACCGCGCGGTTCAGCTGCGCCAGCGCGATCACCGGGCAGTGCAGCTCCTTCGCCAGCAACTTCAGCTGCCGCGAGAACTCCGACACCTCCAGCTGCCGGGACTCGGCGCGCTTGCCCGAGGTCATCAGCTGCAGGTAGTCCGCCACCACCAGGCCACAGCCAGCGGGGTGCCGGGTGAGGTCCCGCGCCAGGCCACGCAGCTTCGACATCGACAAGTGCGGCGTGTCCTCGACCCGCAGCGGCACCTGCTTCAGCCGCTCCGTCCACTCGCGAACCTTCCGCCAGTCGTAGTCCGTGAGCTCGTGCCGGGTCAGGTGCGACAGCTCGATCCCGCCCAGCTGCGCGAAGGCCCGGTCCATCACCTCGGCGCGCGACATCTCCAGCGACGCGAACAGCACGCCGCGGTCCTCGTTCTGCACGACCTGCAGCGCGATCTGCTCGCCAAGGATCGACTTCCCGACCGAGGGGCGCGCCCCGATCACGGTGAACGTGCCCGGCCGCAACCCGCCGTCGAGGAGGTCGTCCAAGTCCGGGAAACCGGTCGCGACGGCCGGCGGCTGCGGCTCGGCGTACCGCGCGAGCGTCGCGGCGGCGAGGTCGCCGATCCACTCGCCCTCGTCGTCGCGGCGACCGCGGTACTTGGCCGTGACCTCGTCGAGCATCCCGCGCGCCTGCTCCAGCAGATCCGGCACGTCTTCGGCGAGCACGTCGCGTTGCAGGAAGTCGTGGATCCGGACGGCGGTCTCGATCGCGCGACGCTGCGCGGCCGCCGCGGTGATGATCTCGACGTAGTAGTCGATGTTCGCGGCGGTGACGGCGCCCTGGTACAGCTCGTAGACGTAGTTGCCACCACCGCAGCGGTCGAGGTTCTTGCCTGCGCGGAGGTACTCGATGATCGTGACCACGTCGGGCCGATTGCCGGCGTCGTGCACGGCCACGATCGCATCGAAGATCGCGCCGTGCTTCGGCTGGTAGAAGTCGTCCGCCGTGAGCTTGTCGATCACGTACGGGATGGCCTTCGGCGCGAGGATGAGGCCGCCGAGGAGGTCCCGTTCGGCGCCGATGTCCTGGGGTGGTTGGTGGTCGTTCATGCTGCGCCCTCGCGGTTCCAGGCCTTGATCAGCGCGCGGCGGGCGAGCGGGCGACGTTCGGCGAGGCGGGCCGCGGCCCACTCCGCGAAGAACTCGCGGCGCGCGGCGATCTCGGCGGGATCGTCGTACCCGTGGGGGTGGTCAGCGTCGGGCGGGTAGATCGGCGGCTGGGTGGATTCGGGCCCGAGGACGCGGTCGACGACTGCGCGGGTGAGGGCCTCGTCGGGAATCTGCTGCGGGTCGATGCGGGGGTGGCCGTTGTCGTCGATGAGCGGGCGATCGAGAGGCTCCCCGGCGTTCTTCCGGGACACCGCGTCGTCGTAGAGGTTCACCAGCATCTTCGGCGAGAACAAGTCTGGGCGGGCATTCCACTCGCGCAGCGCGGCGGCGAGGCATTCGCTGTCGCGCCCGGAACGCACGGCCTTGTCGACGATGTCGGTCATCTGCCGGACGAGCTTGTCGGTCACGGGGGTGGCGTGGCCTGCTCGCCATGCGGCGATGAGCCGTCGGGTGTCGGGACGTACGGCGGTGTCGTTGAGTTCGTCGAGGCGTTGCCGCTGCGGTGTGGGTTCTTCCGTCCTCGCGTGCGCGTCGCGTGTGTGCGTACGCGTGTGCGCGCGTGTCGCGCCCGCGCGCGGGACCACTACCTCCGAAGGAGGTAAAGAAGAGGAGGGCCGGTTCACTGTGACCCCCCCATTTTCGTTTTCGCTGGTCAGTGGCCGGGTCACTGTGGACCCGTACCGGTTCACAGTGACCCGGGGGCCGGGTTCACTGTGAACCGGGGGAGGGGTCTGTGTGACCCGGGGGCCCGGTTCACTCTGAACCGGGGGCTTGATCGACAACTGATACTTGTTGATCGATCGGCGTCCGTCGTCGTGGTGCGTCTCGGTGACCTCGATGAGCTTGGCCTTGTCGAGTGCTGCAAGCGCGCGTTTCACGCTGCTGCGGGAGAGTTCGGAGGCTTCGGCGATGTCGGCGAGGGGCAGGTCGGCGCAGCGGCCGGTGGGGTCGGCGTAACCGGCGAGGACGAGCAGCACCGCTTTCGCTGGCGCTGCTCCTGCCTGCTGCCTCAGCGCCCAACGCGTGATCTTGTTACCCACCCGTGGTGCCTTCCTGGTTGTGTCCACTAGATGTCAAATCGTGTCAACTCAACTTAGCTGAGATGACGCCCCCGACGTGTAACGGTTCAGTGTGGACTGTGGTCGCAGTCCGCGGTCACATCCCAGCGGCGCAGCATGTGCGACAGGTCCTCCACGACCGTGCGCAACGTGGCCGGGTCCGCGGCGCTGGTGGCATCCTCGGGCGCCTCGGCGTCGCGTAGGCACGCGGCCAGGTAATCAACCAGCCAGGCCCGCGCGTCGTGTGCCGTGAGCCGCCGACGGTCATGCGCGACGCGGCCCGGCGCTGTCTCCGCGGCGTTCACGCCGGCACTCCGCAGTCTGAGAGCGCGAACAGTGTCGGCTGCGGCAGCCGGTTGCACCACAGCACCTCGGTGCGCTCCTGTCGGCTGCCGCCTTGCCCGGTCGTGGTTTCGATGCGGGTGACGTGCCAGCCGACGAACAGCTCGGCGTAGAGCGGCGAGTCGTAGCCAGAGAGCACCACCGTTGCTTCGCAGTCGCGGAGCGCCGCGCCGAGCTCGCGGTGCTGGTCCTCTTCGCGCATCTCGTGTCGATAGTTGTTGCCCCAGACGCGGGCGCTGCCTAGGTAGGGAGGGTCGACGTAGAGCAGGCAGCTCGAGCTTCGCCCGTATCGCTCGATCAGCTCCAGTGCTGGTCGGCACTCGAGCGAAACGCCAGCCAGGCGCTCAGCCGCGGCGGCCATGCGTTCGACGTAGCCCGCCAGGTAGCCGGGCATCGACGTCGCCGAGCCGCTGGGAGCGACGTAGTGGCGCCAGCCGGTGTTCCGCAGGACGCCGGCTCGGCCCTGGGTGAGGTAGGTCCAGACGCGCCGAGCGCGCTCGATGTCGTCCAGGTCGTCGGGGCGATCGAATGCATCGAGGTGTTCCTCGCGAGAGTGCGGGGTGAGCATGCAGACGCGCGCGAGCTCGTCCGGGCGGTCGCGCAGCACGCGCCAGAACGTCATCAGATCGCCGTCGAGATCGTTCACGGTCTCCATGCGCGACCTCGGCTTCGCCAGCAGCACCGCGAGAGACCCAGCGAACGGCTCGACGTAGTGCTCGTGCGGAGGGAACGCGGCCGCGATCTGGTCAGCGAGCCGTGTCTTCCCACCGAAGTAGGCAAGCGGCGGCTTCACCAATCACCGCCGAGGGCACGTTCGGTACCAACGTAGGTGGCGCCGTCGTGGACACCGCCAGCGTTGATGAAGCCGCTCGGTGCCCAGCCCGCGCTGACGAATCCGCGCGCCTGCTCGATCGTCAGCGGCCGTCGCGACGGGCCGGCTGCACGACCGCCTGCAGGAGTGGTGAGCCACTGCGCCAAGGCTTCAGCGCCAGGGAAAACCGGCGATACCGGCGAGCCTTCGGAGACGGTCTCCCACAGCTGCCAGCCGTCACCTGTCGGTGGCTCGGTGCGCTCCCACGCTTCGGCTTCGGCACGCTGGCCCTTGAACGCTTCGAGCGAGCCGTGGCCGTCGCATGTGGTGCAGCCGTACGGCTGGCCGTCGCGTTCACATCGGGCTTGGATGACGACGCTGCAGTTGATTCCGTCGTGGCCGAAGCCGCTCAGCGACCATTCGTTGACCTCGGCGGCGGTCGGCGTGACGGGCGGGTTCTTCAGCTGCCAGCCCTCGCCCTCGACCCAGCTGTGGGTGAAGTCGTGTAGACGGCCAGCCCGGACCAGCGCAGCAACATCATCGTCATCGAGATGATGGGACCACTGGCCGTTGAACAGATCGGCGAGCCGGCGCGCCTCCCGGACGATCGCGTCCTCGCCGCGACCGTAGAACTCGGGAGAGCGGGTGATCTGGCGTTCGGCGAAGGCGCGCACTGCGGGCGTGTCGGCGGTGAACGACGTGGATCCGGTGGTGGCCGGGTCGAAGGGGATATTGCCGTACCACAGGTCCTGGAGGTTCTTGGCGTGGTCGGAGTATCCGAGGTGGCAGCCGGCCGGGCAGGGCTGCTCGTCGGTCAGGCGGTCGGGCATGAAGTAGCCGGACCAGACCTTGTCCAGCGGCCAGTCGAAGCCGAGTGGCACACGTTTGATCTCGCGGCCCATCAGACGTTCGCCTCGCTGAGCTGCGCCAAGGTGGACTGGAGCACTCCGGCGGGGTCGTCCTGCCCGAGCATCTCCTCGAGCAGATCGATGATCCCAGTGATCTCTTCCTTCGTGAGGTCCTTCGACGAGGCGATCTCGCGCTTCGCCAGAAGAGCCAGGATCCGCGGCTTCTCGCGGTCGTCGACGCCGAGTTTGCTGAGCTGAGTGTGCAGCTTCGTCAGCTGCGCCTGGGTGGCCATCGGCACCGAGTTGTCCGGCTCGTCGGCGCCGACGGGCTCGTCCTCGACGATCTCGCCGTCGATGTCGTCAGGCCGCGGGTGCTCGCCGTGCAGCAGCGCGTCCGGCTGCGGGGTGAGGTCGACGCGGACCGAGCCGTCGGCCTCGATCGCCGACGCGTAGTCGGTCGACTTCGGCATCCACTTGGCAAGCTGCCGCACACACGTCTTGTGCGCCATGCCCTCGAACTGGTCTCGCCATGGCCCAACGACCTGGCCATCACGGTTCTTGGCCATGGCGTAGCGGTCGCGGTGGTCTTCCATTTCCTCGTGGGTCATGACGAGGAACGCGTGGCCACCCTCGGTGAACTTCGCGACGGCGTAGTAGGCGATCGGGTCGCCGCGGTGCCCGAGCGCGGGCCGGTGGATCAGGTTGTCGTCGAGCCCGTACTCGACCTCGAACGTGTCGTTGCTGAACACCGTCCGCGCGATCAGGCTCTTGATCCTCCCCGATCGGTGCGCGAGCTCGACGAGGCCCTGGTACCCGATGACAAGCTGAGCTTTGTGCGACTTCGACCGGTTGTCGTAGAACGGCAGCAGCCATGCGTGCCCGAGCACGCCGGGACGGAGCCCGAGCTGCGCGCACGTCATCAGCGCGCCGAGCACGGTCTGCGGGTCGCACTGCTGCAGCTTCGGCGTCATCCGCAGGCACGTGAGGGCATCGCGGATCAGCTGCGTGGCCTCGGCGCCGCGCGGCATCGCGAGCTTGAACGACTGCTCCATCTGCTGGATCTGCTGGCTGATCGTTGCGGGCCTGCTCTCGCCGGTCGAGGCCGGCGCGTTCGTGTTCTGCTGCACCCTTCGGGTGAGGTTCGCTCCCATGAGGACTGTGCTCCCTGGTTCCGGGTTGGTCAGTTCTTGAACTTGAGGACCCGCGCGCGGCACGCGGTGTAGACCTCGGGGTGTTCCTCGGCGAGCCGCTCGACGTCGAGGACGTCTTCGGCGACGGCGCGCGTGTACTCGGCGGCGAGGTCGGGGTGCTCCGCGCGGAGCTGCTTCTCGAGGAACTTGCCGCTGTTGGCCCACGTCGCGACCACGGCTTCGCCGCACATCAGCTGTTCCGCGTCGCCGAGCAGGCCACGCACGCGGTTCTTCACCGCGTCCGCATCCGCCTTCGCGGCCTTTTCCGCAGCCGCCGTCTTTTCGTGGAGCCGGACGATCTCGTCGCGCTCGTCCTCGTCGACGTTGACGATCCGTTCCTCGTCCGCCACGGGGTACCGCTCGCGCAGGTACTTCGTCGCCGCGTCCGAGCCGTCCCACGCTGGCGGTTCGCCGCCGAGCACGTGGTCCTTCCAGAACCGGCACGAGACATCGACGAGCACTTCGATCAGCTCGTCGTCGCGCTCGATCAGGCGGTACTCGTTGTGCTGGCCGCCGATAAGCACGGCAACGTGCCACGCGGGCAGACCCGTCACCGCCATGCCCCACTGCGCCTGCAGCTCCGCGTGGTCCGCGGTCTGGCCGTCCTTCCACTCGTGCGCGACCCACTGGCTGCAGGTCTTGCCCTCGTACCCGGCGCCGTCCGAGCAGATCCCGTCCGGGTTCGCGAGCATCCACGGCCACTCTCGAGAGCGGTAGGTGCCGGCGAGGCTGACGGTCAGGTTGTGTACGCGCGCGAACCGGTCGCGGACGATGGGCTCAAGGAGAGTGCCCATCTCCGCCGCCTCCGACGGGCTGTCGTCGACGAGCGGCAGGTCGCCGGCCTTGTCGAGCCACAGCTCGTAGGGGGAGCGGTAGTGGCTGAGGCCGACCAGCGCCGATACGTCGCTGCCGCCAAGGCCAGTCCGCCGCGTCGCGAGCCACGCCATCCGGTCGGCGCCGACCGGCAGCACGAGCTCGGCGACGGTGGGTTTGATCCCGACGGGCGGGTGGAGCGGGGCGGCCGTCACGAGGCGCTCTGGAGGGGCTCGTCGCTGCCAGCGAGGAACTCGAGGATCGCGGCCTTCGAGATGATGTAGGAACCCTGGTTGCCGCGTTCGCCGCCGGTGTTTCGGGCACGGAGCTTGCCCGAACGGATTAGGCGCCGAACCCGTGCCTCTGAAATTTTGCCGAGCATCACGCCGGCCTCTGCAGTCGAGAAGCCCAGCTGCGGGAGCTTGTCGATCTCCTCGTAGTTGACATCCGAAGTAGAGGCCTTGCTCACGCCGCTGCACCTCCCTCGATGTCCACGTCGACCTGCCGGACGTCGCCGTCGCGAGGCGAGGGGGCGAGCACCGAGTAGGGGACCTTCAGCAGCTTCGCGAACTTCGCGATAGCCGTTGGGGTGACGGGAACTTTGCCGTTGCGGAGGCGGCTCACGTGTTCCTTCGAGTAGCCGGTGGCCTCGGCCAGAGCGTTCCCGCTCCACGCGCCGTCGCGATCGAGGATCACCTGCAACTCCAGCCACGGAACCCCGTCCGGGGGTGTCTGAGAGTGCTTCATAGGCACGACTTTATGTCAAACCGTGTCAACTATCAATATTTGACGTGGTTTGACGCTCTTAATCGGTGCTGACCTGCGTCAACTCCGGTGACCGAAAAACGATCTGCTGGCGCAACGGGAAAGAATGGCCCAACATGCAGCCTGTGGCAGCAGGAAACGGCAAGCGCCCCTGGACACTGGGCCCGAAGCTGAAGAAGGCCCGCGAGGGTGCAGGACTGAGCCAGCGAGAGGCCGCCAAGGCCGCTGGCTTCTCCGTCACGACCTGGGGGCAGCTGGAGACCGGTATCCGGAAGGTCGGAAACGGGATGGAGTCGCCGGTTAACCCGCGCGCCTCCGTCGTGGCGTCCGCCGCGGATGTCGTCGGGCTGGACGTAGCCGAGGCACTGCGCATGGCCGGCATCGATCCGAAGCACGCGCCGAAGGGGGCGCAGCGGCCGACGGTGTCGCAGAGCCGCCTGCTTGAGTCGTTCGCCCGGCTGACCGAGCCGCAGCGTGCCGCGCTGCTCGACCTCATCGAGTCGATGCTGCCGCACGAGGACGGCGAAGAGCCCGAGGTTCCGCCGATGGGGAAGCCGAAGGTGGCCGCGGTGAGCCGGACGCCGTCGAAGCAGCGTCGCTAGCTGGCCGCGCGCTGCTCGCGCCGCAGCGCTTCGAGTGTGCGCTCGAGCATGCTGATCTGGGCGTCGAGGCTGAGGTTCGCCGAAGGGATCCACGAGCAGTGCTCAACGACCGTGCCGTCGATGTCGAATGTCGCGGTCTCAGCGGTCACGACGTAGCCGGTGACGATCGCGCGGTCGGAGACGATGCCGTGCTTCAGTAACCGGGCCGCGATGGCCTGCTCGGCGGTGTCGATTGCGGGGTTCGCACTGGTTCTGGACCAGGTTTCGTGCATTCCTCGTTCCCTCCCAGCGGCCCCCGCGCCGCCTCTCACGTTGATCTCCGTCTCCCGGTTTTGGGCGAGTGACGACGATCAACGGATTGGTCTGCAGTTCGTCCATCGTGGGAAGGTTTCCCAGTCCACCACTCCGGTGCTGTGTGCGCATCCGGCCTGAGTGCATCTCATGCGTATGGAGCAATAAGTACACCCAACGGACCACTGTGGGTGCGTTTCCACACCGTGTGTCCTCAGCCGCCCGGACGGTGTTACGCCGGAGTCACTGGAACATCGCGGGGCCGGGAGCGATCGGGGGCAGTCCCGGCCCCGCGATGGGTCACGCCGGCGTCAGCCCGAGCACCGCGGCGGCCGGTTGACACGTTGGACACGTGCCGGTGGCGCGCTGATGCGGCGCCGCCGGCGTGGCCTTGTGGCCGCAGACGGCGCGAGCCTGACCGCCAAACACAAGCGCACGAGCGTATTCGTCGTCCGGCACCAGGTGCTCGACGCCGTCGTTCGCGCACACGAGGGGAAGCGCGAAGATCGCCGGCGCCCGCTGCGGTTGACACTGGTTGACATTTGCTGCCCTCGACATACGCTAAGCATGCGGTCCGCGACACACGATGCCCATGACGCGACGCAGTACCAGTGGTGACGCGGGCATGACACACAACCAGGGGGTGGCGACATGGACGTGGTGGCCGGTTGGACCGGTCGCACGGCGTGCCTGCTGCAGGAGGCCTTCCGCGACACCCAGGAGGCATTCGCTGGTCGCCTCGGGATCTCCACGCGCAGTGTGGCTCGTTGGCATCGCGACCCGAACATGGTGCCGGGGCCCGAGCGACAGCAGCTGTTGGACGTCGTCCTGACGCAAGCGCCCGGCGAGGTCCGGACCAGGTTCGAACTCCTCGTCGGGACCAAACAGCGTCAACTCGATGGGGCGCGAGAGCTCCGGGTCGCGATTGCCGTCGTCGTCCGCGACGAATCCGTTCTGCTGGTCTGCCGTCGCGACGGGGACGGGCCCGGTTGGCAGTTCCCCGCCGGCATGGTGAAACCCGGGGCCGACTCCCGAGCGATTGCCACCCAGGAAACCCTCGCCGAGACTGGCATCCGATGCAGTATCCGCGAACACCTCGGCGCACGCCTGCACCCGGTCACCAACGTGTGGTGCGACTACTACCTCGCCGACTACCTCGCTGGCGAGCCCGAGAACCGCGACCCCGTCGAGAACACCGACGTCCTCTGGAGCCGCGTAACCGACTTGCACCGGTTCATCGAGCCGGGCAGGGTGTTCCATCCCGTACTCGAAGCCCTGGAGGACCTCCGTGACCCAGTCCACTGACGTCAAGCCCGCGGTCGAGAAGCCCGCGGTGTCGGCGGCCGTGATCGTCCACGAGGGCCGCGTGTTGCTGGTGCGGCGCCGGGTGAAGGAAGGCGAGCTGTCGTGGCAGTTCCCCGCCGGCGCCGTCGAGCCCGGCGAGACGCCCGCCGCCGCTGCCGTGCGGGAAACGAAGGAAGAGGCCGGCCTGGTCGTCGCCGAGGCCAAGCCGCTCGGCGACCGCGTGCACCCGAAGACAGGACGCCGCATGTACTACACGGCATGCGACGTCGTCTCCGGCGATGCCTATGTCGCCGATGCCGAGGAACTCGACCAAGTTGCGTGGGTGACGCACGCCGAACTGAAGGAGTACGTGCCGTACGGGTTCTTTGAGCCCGTCCAGGAGTACCTCGACGCGGCTATCGGCCGTAACTGACCGTTTCCTCAACGACTCGGCTGAGACCGGCCTGGTTGGATATTCTGCAGCAGGTTCAGCGCCCCGCTCGCGGGACGCGTGCCGACCTGGTTGAACAGCGGGAGCACCCTCACCCCCTCGGTGCTCCCGCTGTTCTGTGTCTCAGGCCGTCTCTCGCTGCCCCTCCGGGTCGACTGGGCCCACTGGCTTCATCGCGCCGCGCACGAACGCATCGACTGACGCGGCGGCCGCCGGGTTGATGCGGCCACGGTCCATGTAGACGTCCTGGGTCATCGACACGTTTTTGTGCCCAACCGTGTCAGCTGCCTCCCGTGCGGAATGGCCGGCCGCGTCGAGCGCAGTGACGACCGTCTTGCGCCCGCCGTGGGTGCGGAAGTCGTCGTAGCCGATACGCGCCCGCAGTGCACGAATCGACCGCTGCACGTTCGACGGGTGGCGGTAGCCCAACCGGCCGCTGGGGAAGACCGGCGCGGTGTCGAGCACACCGGTCGGCTTGCGCACGAGCAGCATCGTGAACAGGAAGTCCGGCAGCGACACCACGCGATTGCCCGACTCGGTCTTCGTCTCCTTGCGCACGGCGCCCTGGCCCTTGACCCAGATGATTGTGCCGTTGAACCACACCGACCGGGGCGGCAGGATCTTCTTCTTCCCCCACGCCTCGGCGGTGCTTGGCGTGTGCCCAAGGTTGATGTCGCACCAGCGAAGCGCCAGCGCCTCGCCGAACCGGGCGCCGGTGCCGAACAGGCACCGGAGATAGTCCGGCAGGTCGTACTTGATCGCCTTCTTATCAGCGTCGACCTTCGCCAAGAACGCCCCGAGCTCCTCGGCGTCGAACGCGGCGGAGGGTCGGACGGCCTTGCCGCTGATGTCCGAGATGCCTCGCACCGGGTTCACCTCGAACACACGACTCATGACCGCGAGGTCCATGACTCCAGAGACCACGGTGCGAATTCCACGCCGCGTCGCGGCAGCCAGGCCGTTCTTCTGGAGCGAGTTGAAGAAGTCCTCGAGCCGTGGCGTGTCGCACTCACGCAGCAGCAGGTTGCCGAGCGCCGGCTCCACGTGCACACGCAGGCGCCGCTCGTACCGGTCGTACGTGGACGGGCTGCGCTCGAGCTGCTTGACCTTGTCGAGGTACAGCGGGATGGCGTCCTTGAAGCGGCTGCCGTTGCCGAGCTTGACCTTCGTGCCGGAGAGCTTCGCGAAGTGTTCCTTGAGGGCGTGGACGGCCTTCGTCTCGCTGGTCGCGCTGCGCTCGTACTGGCTGGTCTTCCCGTCGTGGCCGCGGTAGTTCGCCATCGCGCGCCAAGCCTTGGGTCGGCTTCCCTTGGGGAGGTCTTCTTTCGGGATCCACGCGTCGTCGACGCGACCGTAGGTTCGGACCTTTCCGTGGCTTCCGAGCGGCATCGGCGGACGAGCCATCACGCCTCCCCAAGTGAGTCAGCGCCGGTGCGCTGCTTCATGGTCAACTCCATTATGCATGGATTTCTGCTGGATCTCAGCCATGCACTTGGGTGACGCACCGCTCTGACCTGGTACGGAGAGTGCCCCCGGTGAGATTCGAACTCACACTGGACGGGTTTTGAATCCGTTGCCTCTGCCAGTTGGGCTACGGGGGCGCGCCCGGTGAACATTACGGGATCATCCGCGACCCGAGTGGACCGGGGCGGGGGTGTCGCGGTCGCCACTTCGTGGTGAACGCCATCTTGGGAACTGGATCGTTCCCGGTAGGCTGGCCTTTCGCGGGTCACCGCGAGTCAACCGTTCCGCCGAGCCTTCAGGAGGACCCCGGTGACCGAACAGGCTACCGAGGCCAGCGGTGCCGCCGCCACCGTGCCGCAGCGTCGGGTGCTCGTCGCGGAGGACGAGGCGCTCATCAGGCTCGACCTGGTCGAAATGTTGCGCGAAGAGGGTTACGAGGTGGTCGGCGAGGCCGGCGACGGTGAGGAAGCCATCAACCTGGCCACCGACCTCAAGCCTGACCTCGTCATCCTCGACGTCAAGATGCCGAAGCTCGACGGCATCGAGGCGGCCGCCAAGATCACGAGCGACCGGATCGCGCCGGTCGTGATCCTGACCGCGTTCAGCCAGCGCGACCTGGTCGAGCGGGCGCGCGACGCGGGCACGATGGCGTACCTGGTCAAGCCCTTCGCGAAGCGTGACCTCGTGCCGGCGATCGAGCTGGCTGTGAGCCGTTTCTCGGAGCTGCAGGCGCTCGAGGCCGAGGTCGCGGGCCTCACCGACCGGCTCGAGACCCGCAAGGTCATCGACCGCGCCAAGGGCCTGCTGATGAGCCGCCAGGGCCTCACCGAGCCGGACGCGTTCCGGTGGATACAGCGCACCGCCATGGACCGCCGCACGACGATGAAGGCGGTGGCCGAGGCCGTGGTCGAGAGCATCGGCTGAGTCTCACTCGAACGAGTGATCAAAACGGGCGCGACCAGGGGGTCGCGTCCGTTTTGGTGTGGTCTTCGGTTGCGCTGCGCGGTGCCCGCTGAAGCGTTTGCTACCTTCGAGGCTGATCATGACCTGTCGCGCTTCAGGAGCCAGGGGAGTTCATCGACCGCTGACATCGTTAGCACCGTGGGTCAAGTGCTCCGATTGATACCCGTCTGCATACTCAGCGTCATCACCCGGTTGTCGGATTACGACAATCGGGTGGAAAACGTCCGTTACTGCCGGTGACGACCGTCACGATGTGGATACAAGACACTGAGTAACTCTGTGCAACACCTCACGGGGCGGCTACTTTCAGCGGCCAGTCAGGTCCCACGCAGGGACGAACCGCCCACGTGGCGGTGGGTTGGCATTTGGAGGAAGAGTGCAGAGAGCACGACTCACGAAGATCTTCGTGCTGGCGGCTGCGGGGGCCATCTCCCTGAGCGCGTGCGCGGCGCGGAACGACACCGGATCCGGTGGATCCGACAGCAACGCGCCCCAGGCGGCGGCTCCTTCCGCCGCCGCGGACGCCGCGGACCCCGCAGGCGACGGCAAGGCGCAGTGTTCGCCGACCTCCATCGCGTACGCGGGCACCATCAACGGTGCCAACGCGGCCCTGGGCATCAACATCCTCAACGGGGCGAAGCTCGCGGTCGACCAGCACAACAAGGCGAACCCGGGCTGCCAGGTCAAGCTGGAGCAGTTCGACACCGAGGGCACGCCCGACAAGGCCCCCGGCATCGTGACCCAGATCGTGAACACGCCGGGCATCATCGGCGTGGTGGGCCTCCCGTTCTCGGGCGAGTCCAAGGCGGCGGGCAACATCTTCAACGGCGCCGGCCTGGTCACGGTCACCCCGTCGGCCACGGCTCCCACGCTGGCGGACAACGGCTGGAAGACCTTCTTCCGCGGCCTCGGCAACGACAACAGCCAGGGCCCGGCCGCCGCGAAGTTCATGACCGGTGAGCTCGGCGCCAAGAAGGTCTGCGTCATCGAGGACGACTCCGAGTACGGCACCGGTCTCGCCGCGACGACCAAGCAGGGCCTCGGCAGCGCCCTGGCGTGCGAGGACAAGGTCAAGAGCAAGCAGACCGACTTCTCGGCCGTGGTCAACAAGGTCAAGGCCGCCGCTCCGGACGCGGTGTTCTACTCCGGCTACTACCAGGAAGCCGCTCCGTTCGCGCAGCAGCTCAACGACGCCGGCGTCACCGCGAAGTTCGTGGGCCCGGACGGTGTCAAGGACGACGAGTTCGTGAAGGGCGCCGGTGACGCCGCCGCCAACTCGTACTTCACCTGCCCGTGCGTGCCGGCGGACCAGTTCACCAAGTTCACCGACGCCTACAAGGCCGCGACCGGCAAGGACCCGGGCACCTACTCGCCCGAGGCCTACGACCTCGCGACGATCCTGCTGAAGGGCATCGACAGCGGCAAGACCACGCGTCCGGCGCTGCTCGACTTCGTGAAGACCTACGACGGCCAGGGCCTCACCAAGCACTTCAAGTGGAACGACAAGGGCGAGCTCGCGTCGACCACCGTGTGGACCTACAAGGTGGAGAACGGAAAGATCGTCCGCAACACCGAGATCAAGTAGTCCCAGCTCCCGTTCCACTCACCGGGGTGCGTGTCCGGCGGATCGATCCCGCCGGACCCGCACCCCGGACCCACATGGAGAACTAGTGTGTCGATGACCCATGACCTGAGCTCGCTCGTCCTCGCGCAGGGCGACAGCTGGATCACCTTCGACGTGGGCGCCTTCGTTGAGAACTTCTGGGCCAACACGATCGACGGTCTTGCCTACGGCAGCATCTACGCGCTCGTGGCGCTGGGCTACACCCTCGTCTACGGCGTTCTGAAGCTCATCAACTTCGCCCACTCCGAGGTGTTCATCTACGGCGCCTACGCGGTGTGGTTCACCCTCTTCGGCCTCGGCTTCCGGCCCGGGGCCACGGCACAGCTCCCGGTCATCGAAGTGATCGGGTTCCTGTTGCTGGCGCTGCTCGCGGCGATGGCCGTGTCCGGTGGCACGGCGGTGCTCCTGGAACGCGTGGCCTACCGTCCACTGAGGAAACGCGGCGCGCCGAAGCTGGTCTTCCTGATCACCGCGATCGGTGCGTCCTTCGTGCTGCAGCAGATCCTCTTCATCTGGCGCGGCGGCAACGCCGAGCAGGGCATCCGGCTGCTGCGCAACGAACCCGTGTTCGAGATCTTCGGCGCCGACGTCACCAACGTCACGATCATCACGATCGTCGCGTCGGTCGTGCTGATGCTCGCGGTGAACGCGTTCGTGAACCGCACCAAGTTCGGCCGCGGCATCCGCGCGGTGGCGCAGGACCCGGACACCGCCACGCTGATGGGCGTGAACAAGGAACGCGTCATCACGCTCACGTTCCTCATCGGTGGCCTGCTCGCCGGCGCGGCGGCGCTGTTCTACATGATGAAGATCCCGCAGGGCGCTTCGTACCAGGGCGGCTTCATCCTCGGCATCAAGGCGTTCACCGCCGCGGTGCTGGGCGGTATCGGCAACCTGCGCGGCGCACTGCTCGGCGGTCTGCTGCTCGGCGTCGCCGAGAACTACGGCCAGTCCCTGTTCGGCGGTGAGTGGCGCGACGTGGTCGCGTTCGTGCTCCTCGTGCTGATCCTGATGGTCCGTCCGACCGGTATCCTCGGCGAATCGCTCGGAAAGGCACGGGTATGACGGTGACTTCGACGCCGCCCGCCGCCGCCGCGCCGGCGAAGCGCAGGCGGCCGGTTTCGGACTGGTGGAACAACCTGCCGCGCGTGCAGCAGTGGCTCGTGCTCGTGCCCCTGGTGGCGCTGATCTACCTGCTGCCCGTGCTGAACCCGCCGATCATCAGCACGCAGCCGGGGTACGACTTCCCGATCGCGATGTTCGAGGTGTCCCGCTACGCACTCGTCGCCATCGGGCTCAACATCGTGGTCGGCCAGGCCGGCCTGCTCGACCTCGGCTACGTCGGCTTCTTCGCGGTCGGCGCCTACGTGATGGCGCTGTTCACGAGCCCCGACTCGACGCTGCACAAGCTGCCGTTCCTCGTCGTGCTCCCGATCGCCATGGTGGTCACGATGATCTTCGGCGTGATCCTCGGGACACCGACGCTGCGACTACGCGGGGACTACCTCGCGATCGTCACGCTCGGGTTCGGTGAGATCGTGCGCCTGCTGGCGGACAACGTCGACCCGCTGCGCGGCAACCGCGGCTTCCAGTCGGTGGGGCACCCGCCGGGCACCAACGCCGACGGCAGCCCGCTGTTCAACAACTCCGACGGCACGCCGTGGTACTGGCTGTGCGTCACGCTCATCATCCTGGTGCTGTTCCTCGTCGGGAACCTGGAGCGCAGCCGTGTCGGCCGCGCCTGGGTCGCGATCCGCGACGACGAGGACGCTGCCGAGATCATGGGCCTGCCGACGTACAAGTTCAAGATCTGGGCGTTCGTGTCCGGCGCCGCGGTCGGTGGTCTGTCCGGGGCGTTGTACGCGGGACAGCTCGGCTTCGTGAACAACCAGAAGTTCGACGTCGTCACCTCGATGCTGTTCCTGGCCGCGGTGATCCTCGGCGGTGCGGGCAACAAGGTCGGCGTGCTGCTGGGCGCGATCGTGGTGGCCTACATCCCGCTGCGGTTCCAGGCGATCGCGAACTACAAGTACCTCATCTTCGGCCTGGCGCTGATCATCCTGATGATCTTTCGCCCGCAGGGCCTGCTCGGTGCGCGGCAACGGTTGCTCACCTACGGCAGGCAGGCGTACCAGCGGCTGCTCGGTCGCGGCGAACAGGTCAGCAGTGACGGCTCGCTGGCCTCCGACACCCCGGGAGAGAAGGCATGACCGTCCCTGGCAACGGCTCGGGGCCCGAGGTCCCGGCCGAGGGCGGCCTCGTCGCCGAGGTCGCCCAGATGAGCGCGGAGGAGCTCGCCGAGCACGAGGCTCAGGTCGCCGAGGTCGTCGCACCGGACCGTGAGATCGACGTCGCCGTCGGGCAGACGCTGTTGAAGGTCGACGAGGTCACCGTGCGCTTCGGCGGCCTGGTGGCGTTGGACAACGTGTCGTTCGACATCCGCCGCGGCGAGATCCTGGGCCTGATCGGGCCCAACGGTGCCGGCAAGACCACGTGCTTCAACGCGATGACCGGCGTCTACCGGCCCACCTCGGGCCGGGTGCTGCTGGAGGACAAGCCGCTCGGCAAGGCCTCCCGCCACGCCATCACGCAGCTGGGCATCGCGCGCACGTTCCAGAACATCCGGCTCTTCTCCGAGATGACCGCGCTGGAGAACGTGGTGGTCGGCACCGACGCCCGCCACAAGACCAGCCTGGTCGGCGCGCTGCTGCGCACGCCTCGCCACCACCGCGAGGAGAAGCAGGCGATCGAGAAGGGCATGGCGCTGCTGGAGTTCGTCGGCATCGCCGACCGGGCGGCCGACCGCGCGAAGAACCTGCCCTACGGTTACCAGCGGCGCCTGGAGATCGCGCGGGCGCTCGCGACCGAGCCGAAGCTGCTGTGCCTCGACGAGCCGGCCGCCGGGTTCAACCCGGCGGAGAAGGAAGAGCTCATGGGGCTGATCCGGACGATCCGCGACGACGGGTTCACCGTCCTGCTGATCGAACACGACATGAAGCTCGTCATGGGCGTGACCGACCGGATCGTGGTGCTGGAGTTCGGCAAGAAGATCGCGGAAGGGGTGCCTGCCGAGATCCGGGAGAACCCGGCCGTGATCGCCGCCTACCTGGGGGTGCCCGACGATGACGTTGCTTGAGCTGTCCGATGTGTCCGTCCACTACGGCCGGATCCAGGCCGTGTCGGGGCTGTCCATCACGGTCGACGAGGGCGAGATCGTCACGCTGATCGGCGCCAACGGGGCCGGCAAGTCCACCACGATGCGCGCGATCTCGGGCATCCGCCCGATCTCGGGCGGCTCGATCCGCTTCGACGGCGAGGACATCTCGCGGTTGCGCGGTGATCTGCGGGTGGTCCGGGGGATCTCCCAGTCGCCCGAAGGCCGGGGGATCTTCCCCGGCATGACGGTGCTCGAGAACCTCGACATGGGCGCCTATGCGCGCAAGGACCGCAAGAACCTGCAGGCGGACTTCGACCGCGTCTTCGAGCTGTTCCCGCGGCTCGCGGAACGCAAGTCCCAGGTCGGCGGCACGATGTCCGGTGGTGAGCAGCAGATGCTGGCCATCGGGCGTGCCCTGATGGCGAAGCCGCGGCTGCTGCTGCTCGACGAGCCGTCGATGGGGCTCGCGCCGCAGTTCATCCAGCAGATCTTCCGGATCATCACGGAGATCAACCGCCAGGGCACCACGGTGTTGCTGGTGGAGCAGAACGCGCAGCAGGCGCTTTCGCGGGCGCACCGCGCGTACGTGCTGGAGACCGGGCGGATCACCAAGTCCGGGACCGGGAAGGAACTGCTGGCGGACACCAGCATCAAGGAGGCCTACCTCGGCGTCGGCTGACGCTTGAGGAGCTTCACGAAACCTGCCCCGTGCGTTTCGGCGCGCGGGGCCGGTTTTAGTTCGCGCCCGGTGGGCGGTCCCGGACGACACAGGTCAAGCGGGCCGTGCAGGTCCGCCGACCTTCGTCGTCGGTGAGCACGATTTCCGCGGTGACCGTGCCGCGGCCGACGTGCAGCGCGGTGGCGACGCCGGTGACCGTGCCGGAGCGGACGGCGCGGTGGTGCGTGCAGGACAGTTCGAGACCCATGGCGGCGCGGTCGGGGCCGGCGTTGAGCGCGGCGACGTACGAGCCGAGCGCCTCGGCGAGCGTGGCGTTGGCGCCGCCGTGCAGCAGGCCGTACGGCTGGAGGTTGCCCTCGACCGGGATCGTGCCGACGACGCGCTCGGGGGTCGCCTCGAGGATCTTCAGCCCGATCTTGTCGTTCAGCTGCTGGTCGGCGGCCGCGGGGTCGACCCCCGCACGGTTTTCCAGCGCCAAGTCGCCGGCCTGCTCCGTCACTCAATGCTCCTCAACCTATGCGACACGTAAGAGTGTCGGACCCTCACCTTAGACTCGCTCCCGTGAGCCCGAGTGAGAACCGAACCGTAGTGAACACCACAGCCGGCGCGACCACCGCAGAGCGGCCGAAAGGCTCCGCGGAGCGGCAGAAACTGCTGCTCATCGACGGTCATTCGATGGCCTACCGGGCCTTCTTCGCCCTGCCTGCGGAGAACTTCAAGACGAAGACCGGCCAGGTCACCAACGCGGTGTTCGGCTTCACCTCGATGCTCATCAACCTGCTGCGCGACGAGGAGCCCACGCACCTCGCGGTCGCGTTCGACCTCTCGCGCAAGACCTTCCGGTCGGAGACGTTCGCCGACTACAAGGCCAACCGCAGCACCACGCCCGACGAGTTCCGCGGCCAGGTCGACCTGGTCAAGGAGGTGCTCGAGGTGCTGGGCATCCCGTCGCTGGTCAAGGAGAACTTCGAGGCCGACGACATCATCGCCACGCTCACCACGCAGGCGGGTGCCGGCGACTTCGACGTGCTGATCTGTACCGGCGACCGCGACGCGTTGCAGCTGGTGAACGAGCACGTGACCGTGCTCTACCCGAAGCGCGGTGTGTCGGACCTGGTCCGCTTCACCCCCGAGGCCGTGGAGGAGAAGTACGGCCTCACGCCGGCGCAGTACCCCGACTTCGCGGCGCTGCGGGGCGACCCGTCGGACAACCTGCCGGGCATCCCCGGGGTGGGGGAGAAGACGGCCGCGAAGTGGATCCGGCAGTTCGGCACGCTGGCCGACCTCATCGACCGCGTCGACGAGGTGAAGGGCAAGGTCGGCGACGCGCTGCGCGAGAACCTGACCGCGGTCACCCTCAACCGGCAGCTCACCGAGCTGGTCCGCGACGTGCAGCTCGACCTGGTGCCCGACCAGCTGGAGCTGCGGGCGTGGGACCGCGACGCGGTGCACCGCCTGTTCGACGAGCTGGAGTTCCGCGTGCTGCGCGACCGGCTCTTCGCCACGCTCAGCAGCGCCGAGCCCGAAGCGGAGGAGGGCTTCGACGTCTCGGGTGAGGCGCTCGCGCCCGGGGCGCTCGGCGCGTGGCTCGCCGCGCACACCGGCGAGGGCGAGCCGGTGGCGGTCGCGTTCCGCGCCACGGGCACGTCGATCCGCTCCGACCTGCGAGCGCTGGCCTTCGCGTGCGCCGACGGCGAGGGCGCGTACGTCGACGTCACGGCGATGGACCAGGCCGACGACACCGCGCTGGCCGCGTGGCTGGCCGACGGGAGGATCCGCAAGATCGGCCACGACCTCAAGGTGGCTTTGCACGCCGTGCGCGCCCGGGGCTGGACGCTCGCGGGCCTGGTGCTGGACACCGCGCTGGCGGCCTACCTCGTGCGTCCGGGCCAGCGGACCTTCGAGCTCGACGACCTGGCGCTGCGGTACCTGCACCGCGAGCTGCGGTCGGAGTCGGGCGAGGGTGACGGCCAGCTGTCGCTGCTCGACGGCGGCGCCGAGGGCCTGGAGCAGAAGGAGATCTCCGACGAGCTGGTGAAGGCCCGCGCGATCTTCGAGCTCGCCGGCGCGCTCGGCAAGGAGCTGGAGGACCTGGGCGGTGCGAAGCTGCTCGCCGAGCTGGAGTTGCCGCTGCTCGAGGTCATCACCGAGCTGGAGGCCGCGGGCATCGCCGTCGACGTGGAGCAGCTCACCGAGCTGGAGGCGCACTACCTCAGCCGCGTCACGCTGGCCGCCGAAGAGGCGTACAAGGTGATCGGCAAGCAGATCAACCTGGGTTCGCCGAAGCAACTGCAGGTCGTGCTGTTCGAAGAGCTCGGCATGCCGAAGACGAAGCGCACGAAGACCGGGTATACGACCGACGCCGAGGCGCTGCAGAGCCTGTTCGAGAAGACCGAGCACCCGTTCCTGCAGCACATGCTGGAGCACCGCGACGCCACGCGGCTGCGCACCACCGTCGAGGGCCTGATCAAGTCGGTCGCCGACGACGGGCGCATCCACACCACGCTGCAGCAGACCATCGCGGCCACGGGACGTCTGTCGTCGGTCGACCCGAACCTGCAGAACATCCCGGTGCGCACCGAGGAAGGCCGTCGCATCCGCGACGCGTTCGTGGTCGGCGAGGGGTACGCGGAGCTGATGACCGCGGACTACAGCCAGATCGAGATGCGGATCATGGCGCACCTGTCGAAGGACGAGGGCCTGATCGAGGCCTTCAACAGCGGCGAGGACCTGCACACGTTCGTCGCGTCGCGCGCGTTCTCCGTGCCGGCCGAGGAGATCACCGCGGAGCAGCGCTACCGCGTGAAGGCGATGTCGTACGGGCTGGCGTACGGGTTGTCGGCATACGGGCTGTCGCAGCAGCTGCGGATTTCGACCGAGGACGCGAAGTCGCAGATGGAGGCGTACTTCAACCGCTTCGGCGGTGTGCGCGACTACCTGCAGTCCGTGGTCGGCGAGGCCGGGAAGACCGGCTACACCGAGACGATCTTCGGCCGCCGCCGTTATCTGCCCGACCTCAACAGCGACAACCGGCAGCGCCGGGAGATGGCCGAGCGCATGGCGCTCAACGCGCCGATCCAGGGCAGCGCGGCCGACATCATCAAGGTCGCGATGCTCAACGTGCACAGCGCGCTGGTCGAGGCGAAGCTGCGCAGCCGGGTGCTGCTGCAGGTGCACGACGAGCTCGTGCTGGAGGTCGCCGAGGGCGAGCGCGCCGAAGTCGAGGCGCTCGTGCGTGCGGGCATGGGGTCGGCGTACGACCTCGCGGTGCCGCTGGAGGTCTCGGTCGGGTACGGCCGTTCGTGGAACGAAGCAGCGCACTAGAACGCCGAACGGACCAGAAGGGCTCCTTCCCCGCGGGGAGGGAGCCTTTTTGGTTACTTCGCGTCACTAACGAAATCACCGGGTCGGGCCGGGGGAGAACCCTTGTGCCGGTTCAGGTGATCTTGAGTCGCGACAACGCTGTTCTTCGCCCACGGGGTCCCCGGCCAAGGGGGACCGGAGAAAGGACGGCGGACGATGGCGAGCGAACTGCAGAGACGCAAGATCACCACGGTGTTCGGCGCGATGGACGTCGACGGCGACGGCTTCCTCACCGAGGCCGACTTCCGGGCGCTCACCGATCGCTGGACCAAGGCCCGCGGCCTCGCCCCCGACTCCGCCCAGGCGGCGCGGCTGAGCGAGATCATGATGGGCTGGTGGACCACGCTGCTCGCCGCGTCCGACATCGATCGCGACGACAAGGTGACGCTCGACGAGGTCCTGCTCGTGGTCGACCAGCTGGGCGACATGCCCGACGCGGTGACCGGCACGGCGGCCGCGATGTTCGAGGTCATCGACGAAAACGGCGACGGCCGCATCTCCCGCGAGGAGTACCGCCGCCTCATCGAGACCTGGAACGGCACCGCCACCGACACCGACACGGTCTTCCCGGCCCTCGACCTCAACGGCGACGGCTACCTCACCGCCGACGAGTTCGCCCGGCACTGGTACGAGTTCTGGGCCGGCGACAACGCCGATGCCCCGGGCACGTGGGTCTTCGGCCGCTTCGATCTCCCGCTGGGCGCCCGCTGACCACCCCGCCCGCCGCGGCCCCGGCTTCCGGCGGCGCGCGGCGGGCGGACGGGGGTACACGATGTATCAGAGTTTCGATCTCACCCAGCAGGAATGTGGCTCGGAGGCCACCGCTGCGGGCTCCGGCGTCGACGGTGGGGCCGAGGTACCCACAGACAGCGTGGACGGTGCTGAGGTGGGCCTCGCCGAAGACGCCGACGAGGCCGACGAAGCCTCAGGTGCCGCACCGGTGGGAGAAGCCGGGTTCTGGTTGCACCAGGCGGCCCTCGCGTGGCGCGCCGCCCTCGATGTGCGGTTGCGGCCGTTGGGCCTCACGCCCACCCAGTTCCTGCTGCTGTCCGCGGCGGCGCGGCTCGAGCGCACCGCCGGTCCCGCCACGCAGCAGGAAGTGGCCGAGCACGCCGGGGCCGACCGGATGATGACGTCGAAAGTGCTGCGCGCACTGGAAGATCGCGGCCTCCTCACCCGGGCCGCCCACGAACGTGACGCCCGCGCCGTCCGCGTCTCCCTCACCGCCGCCGGACACGTGCTGGCCACCGCGGCGGCGGGCATCGCGGCCGAGTTCGACAGCGCTTTCTTCGGGGCGGCCGCCGGGCGGCTCGCGCGCGAACTCCGGGCCGTGGCCCGGGATCGGGGGAGGTCCGGACCACCTTCGGACGGAAAAGACTTACGGACGCATGACCCGCCGGCCCGACGAGGTGGAGATCAAGTTCGGTGTGAGGCTCAGCGCGGAAGCCGGCGCCGTCATCGCGAAAACCGGCGTTGAGGGACAGCTGGAGGTCAAGCTCAAATGGCGGCGCGACGGCGCCGATTGAGGGTGAGGGCCGCCTTGGGGTGAGCGGGCCGGCTCAAAACAGCGTCGGCGGACCGACCGGCAACGGTTCGGCCAGGGGGTCGAGCTCGGGCACCCGGGCGCGCACCTCGTCGTGGAAGCGGCGGGCCAGCAGCAGGGCATCGGCGTTGTCCGGGGTGTGCACGAACACCGTGGGGGACCGGCCTTCGCGCAACCAGCGCACCACGGCGTCGGCCCACGGTCGCCAGCCGGCGGCCGTCGTTTCGGGGTCGTCGCGGCCGATGTAGCGGACCACCGGGTCGGCGGTGAGGGCGCGGACGCGGCGGGGCATGCGGGGTTTCTTCAGCCACGCCTCGGATTCGGCCTCCGAGGTGGGCCGCTCGGCGAACAGGACCGTGGTGTCGAAGGTGATCCACTCGGCGCCGATGCCGCCGAGGACGCGTTCGAGTGCCTGCTCGGCCCGGGTGTCCTCGAAGAACGCGCGGTCGCGGACCTCGACGGCGTAGCGGTGCTCGCGCGGCAGCCGCCGCAGGAAGGTCGCGAGGGTGCCGAGGCCCTCCGGCGAGAACGCCGGCGGCAGCTGGATCCACAGGGTGTGGGCGCGGTCCCCGAGCGGCTCGATCGCGGTGAGGAACGTCCGCAGCAGCGGGCCGACGTCACCGAGGCCGCCCTCGTGCGTGATGGGCTTCGGCAGCTTGAGCACGAACCGGAAATCGGGCGCCGTCTGCTCGGCCCAGGTCTCGACGGTGTCGCGCGAGGGCGTCGCGTAGAAGGTCGTGTTGCCCTCGACCGCGTTGCACCACGTCGCGTAGGCGCGCAAGCGCTCGCGGGGCGCCAGCGGGTGGGGCAGCAGCCGGCCCTGCCAGGGCGCGTGGGTCCACATCGCGCAGCCGACGTGGAGTTTCACAGCGATCGAGGCTACCGGGCGGGTGATTCACCCGCCTCACCCGCCCGGTCAGCGGTACCCGCGTCACGGCCGCCTCACTTAGCGTGACATGCGTTGGTGTCGATCGATAGCGGAGGACCGAGAGATGATCAAGCGCCTCTTCCAGTTCGTCATGCGCCACGGTTGCTGCGCCGCGTGCACCGGCAAGGGCTGCGGCTGCTGCGCCAACTGCAACTGACCGGCGCGCGAACCACCGTCCGGGGTCTCAGCCGCGGCCGAGGCCCCGGATCAGCACCATCACCGAATCCCGCACGTCGGCCCGGGTGCGGGTGGGCTGGAAGACCTGCCAGTCGAGCGCGACGACCAGCATCGTGCCGAACAGCCCCGCCGCCGCGGTCTCGATGGCGACGCCCTCGGGCAGCCGGCCGGCCTCGTCGAGGCGGTGCAGCTGGCCCTTCACGAGCGAGATGATCTCCTCGCGCAGCAGCGCCAGTGTGTCGTGCCACTGGCCCGGCGTGCGCCACAGCTCGCTCACCACGATCTGGGAGAACCCCGGGTACTCGGCGATGAACCGCAGCGTCGTGTCGACCTGGGCCTCGATCACGGCCAGCGGTTCGTCGTCCGTCACGGCCTCGCGCAGGCGGCCGGCCAGCAGGTCGACGCCGAAGCGCAGCAGGCTGTCGACCAGCCCGTCCTTGGACCCGAAGTTGTAGTACACCGTGCCCTTGGCGACGCCCGCCTCGGTCGCGATGTCGTCCACCGTCAGCCCCACGAGGCCCCTGCTGGCCGAAAGCCGCAGGGTCGCCTCGAAGAGCTTCCGCTTGGTCGTCTCCCTCACAGGGACAACTCGGGTTTGAGCGCCGACACCGTCCACACCCGGTGCTTGCGCGCCGCCAGCGTCGACAGCACGATCCCGCCCACGAGGTAGGCCGCCAGCACGCCGACGTCACCGAGGATCTGCAGCGACGCGCCGGTGTAGAGCAGGTGCCGGAACCCGTCGATCGCGTAGCCCATCGGCAGCACGACGTGCAGCGGGTAGAGCGCGTCGGGGATCGTCTGCCACGGGAACGTGCCGCCCGCGCTCACCAGTTGCAGCACCAGCAGCACCAGACCCAGGAACTTGCCGACGGCGCCGAAGAACGCGTTGAGCGCGTGGACCACCGACGTGAAGGCCAGCGACACCAGGATCGCGAACCCGATGGCGCCCAGCGGATGCGCGATGTGGATGCCGACCAGCCACGTCACCGCGGCGAACAGCACGATCACCTGCGCGATCCCCAGCACGGCCGACGACAGCCAGCCGCCGAGCGCCACCCGCAGCGGCGAGGCGCCCGCGGTGAGCGCGCGCGTGGACAGCGGGCGGATGAGCAGGAACAGCACGAACGCGCCGATCCACGTCGCGAGCGAGATGAAGAACGGGGCCAGGCCCGCGCCGTAGGTGCCGGCGGAGGCGACACCGTTCGACGTCACCGCCACCGGGTCGGCGATGGTGTTCGCCGTGGCGGTGCGGGTCGGGTCGTCGGGGTTCGGGATCTGCGAGAGCCCGGAGGACAGCCCGTCACGCAGCTGGTTCGCGCCGCTCGCGAGCTGGTCGGTCCCCGTGACGGCGGTCTTCTCGCCGTCATCGAGCTTCGCCGCGCCGTCGCGCAGCTGGTTCGCGCCGTCGGACGCCTGGGCGATCCCGGTCGTGAGCTGCGGGGAGGCCGCGGCCAGCTGGTGCGCGCCGTCGGAGACCTGGCGGGCGCCGCTCGCCAGCTTCGCGAGGTCGCCGCTGGCGGTCTGGATCTTGGTGTTCGCCTGGTCGACGGGGGAGCGCAGCTGGTCGAGCCGCGCGAGGAGGTCGTTGACCTGGCTGTCGGACAGGCCCGCGTTGTGCAGGTCCGTATTGAGCTGCGCGCGGTAGCCGTCGAGCTTGCCCTGGATGTCGGCCGAGGCGGACGCGGCGAGCGAGGCGGCGTCGGCCACCTGCTGGTTGCCGTCGGCGACCTGGCCCGCGCCGGTCGCGAGCTGCTGGGTCTGGCTCGGCAGCTGCGCGGTGCCCGTCTTCAGGGTGTCGAGGCCGGTGGCGAGCGTGCCGGAGCCCGTGGCCAGCTGGCTCGCGCCGTCGGCGAGCTGGTGCTGGCCGGTCTGCAGCCGCCCGGCGCCGTCGGCGAGCTGCTTCGCGCCGTTCGCGGCGTCGGAGATCTTGCCGTAGATCGTGGAGAAGCCCACGAGAAAGCGGTCGGCCGCCTCGCCGCCCACCTTCTCGGCGATGGTCTTGCGCACCTGGTCGGCCACCTGCTTGGCGATGGTGCCCGAGAGGTAGTTGTTGGCGTCGTTGGTGGTCAGCGTGATCGTGGCCTGCTGCGGCGTGAAGTTGCCCGACGACAGCAGGGCGGTCGAGAAGTCGCGCGGGATGCCGATCGCGAAGGAGTACTTGTCGTCGCGCACGCCGTCGCGGGCGTCCTGCTCGGATACGTCGTGCCACTGGAAGGTGCCCGACTTCGTGAGCTCGTCGGTCACCTCGCGCCCGATGTTGCGCGTGGCACCGGTGGAGTCCTTCGCGCCGGTGTCGCTGGTGAACACGGCGGCGGGCAGCTTGTCGAGGCGGCCGTACGGGTCGTAGTTCGCGTACAGGTAGAAGGACGCGTACAGCAGCGGCACGAGCACGAGCGCGGCCATCGCCAGCTTCGGCAGCGTGCCCGCCGACAGCCGGCGCAGTTCGTTGAGGGCGATGCGGAAGGCGTTGAGCCCGCCGGCGCGCTTGTCGGGCGTGGTCATGCCGGTTCTCCTTCCGCGCTGAGCTCCTCGGCGCGGGTCTCTTCAGCCGGGTTTTCTTCGGCCGGGTTGTCTTCGGTGAGGGCGAGCAAGCGCACCGGTCCGGGTTGCTCGGTCGACCCGACGCGAGCCGGGGGATGGGGCAGCGCCGCCGCGGGTGTCGTCGCGGTCAGCACGGCAACGGCAAGGCCGCGGCGGGCGTGCTCCTCGGCGACGGCGGTCCACGTCTCGACCAGGCTCGTGTGCCGGTCGGGGGTGTCGAGCACCAGAACACGCACGCCGGTGCGCTCGGCGGCCAGCTCGGCCAGCAGCCGGGTCCGCAGCGCGGGCTCGAGGTTCTCGAACCGGGTGCCGGCGAACGGCGCCGCGTCGTGGTCGGCGAGCCAGCGCGCCACGTCGTCTTTGCCCGCCGGCCGGTGCGCCAGCGCGAGCTCCTCTCCGGCGACGACACGCAGGGGGAGCGCCTCGTCGGGGTCGCTCACACCCGGGGCGTCGACCACGGCCACCAGGTCGCGCAGCAGGCCGGGGACGTCGGCGGTGACCGTGCCGGTGGTCGGCTTCACGCGGCCGGCGAGCGCGAGGCCCAGCGCGGTGATCCCGACGCCCGGCTCGCCGTGGACCAGCGTCACGCAACCGTCCTCGACGGTCAGCGAGGTGGGTGGCAACAGTGTGCCGTGGGCGCCCTCGAGGGACACCCGGTCGGCTCGTACCTGCACGGGGACACTCCAACGTTTTGAACTGACCGGTCAGTGCAAAAATTAGCGCACATGATCATCGAGCGGCAAGGCGGGTGGTCGTACGTCACACGACCGGGTTGCGGGTGTCCCGATGAGCGGGCTTGGCCGGCACCTGTGACCAGGATCTCCGATCAGCGCAGCGCGCTCGCCGGGTGGGCTTCCCACGAGGTCCACAGTGGACGGTAGCCCTGCCGGTGCCAGCACACCGAGGAGAGGGGGTTCATGGGGTTGTAGTAGAGGTACGCGCCGACGGTGCCCGGAAGCAGCAGCTCGCGGTGCACGTGGTCCATCAGCACCCGTCCGATCCCGGCGCCGCGGTGGCCGGGGGAGGTCACCACGTTGTTCACGTACGCCCACAGCCCGGGCGGCAACAGCTCGGCGGCTTCGGTGCCGGGCGACGAGTCCACCCACGCGCACTGCGCGAGCGCGACCGGCTTGCCGTCCGCTTCGGCGAGCCAGGTCGCGGGCTCGTCGAGCGCGCGGCGCAGCGCGGGGGCGAGCAGCTCGGCGGTCTGGTCGCGGCGGCGGTGCGCCACGAGCCCGGTGTAGTCGAACGTCGCCGCGCACAGGGCGAGCACGGTGTCGAAGTCCGCCGGTTCGGCCAGGCGCACGGTGATCCCGGCAGCGGCGGCGTTGTCGGCGGCGGCGACGTCATCGTCGGCGCCTGCGGTGCTGCTCGGATTGCCGGCGCCTGCGGTGGTGCCGGCGGTGCGGTCCGGGTTGCGCGCGGCGGCGATGCCGTGCGGATTGCCCGCGGCGGCGGTGCCGTTCGCGTTGCCGGCTGCGCCGGTGGCAACGCGGAGGTCGGCGGCATCGCGGGTGTCACCGCCGGCCGGGCCGGCCGGCGGTGGCCCGGTGCGCACGGCGAGCGCGGACATCGGGGCGAGCCCGTGGTCGAGGAACGCCCGGATCGCTTCGGCATCGCGGCTCGGCCAGTTCACGACGCACGCCGAGTCGGCGCCGGCGGGCTCGGTGTCCACGAGGGACCGCAGCTCGCCGAGCAGCGCGTCGAACCCCGCCGTGCCGGCGGTGTCCGCGTCGGGGAACAGCTGCCACACCTGCGCGGCCGACCACAGCAGGGGGATGTCGCCCGGCCCGTGGTGGTGGCGCTGCACGACCCCGGACACGCGCCGGCCCGCACCCGTCACCGCGCTCACGCGCTCGCCGGGGGCGTCCTCGTCGGCCGGTGCCGGCAGCAGCGGATCCAGTGCGGCGAACCGCGCCGCGGGTTCGGTGGTGGCCACGAAAGCGCAGCGTAGCGGCTCAGGAGCGCCGCGTGCGGAAGATGGCGGTGCCGGGGAACAGCTTGCCGCGCAACGGGCTCCACTGGCCCCACGGGCGCGTGTGCCCCTCGGGCCACTCCGGCTCGATCAGGTCCTCGAGGGCGAACCCGCCGGCGGTCAGCGCGCGCACGTAGTCGCCGAGGGTGCGGTGGTACTCGACGTAGGTGGCCTCGCCGTCGTCGTCGACCTCCACGTAGGGCGTGCGGTCGAAGTACGGCTGCGTGACGGTGAGCCCCAGCGGCCCCGGGTCGTCCGGGAAGATCCACCGCATCGGGTGAGTCACCGAGAACACCCACGGCGAACCGGGGCGCAGCACCCGGTGCACCTCGGCGAACACCGTCGCGAGCGACGGCACGAACGGCAGCGCACCGAACGCCGAGCAGGCCGCGTCGAAGCTGTCCGAGGCGAACGGCAGCCGCTCGGCGTTGGCCTGGACCAGGGGCACGGCGACGCCGGTGCGCTCGTTGCCCCCACGCGCGTGGCGCAGCATCCCGCCGGACAGGTCGGTGGCCACGGCGGCGGCGCCGGCCGTCGCGAGCCAGCGCGAGCACGCCGCCTGGCCGCAGCCGACCTCGAGCACGCGCTTGCCGCGGACGTCGCCGAGCAGCCGCACGTCCTCCTCGCGCACGCCCTCCGGGCACCACACGAAGTCGGCGTCGCCCAGGAACTCGCCGTGGGTGGCCTGGTAGTCGTCGGCGTCGGCGTCCCACCAGGCGAGGTTCGCGGCGGCGGCCTCGCCGCCCGCGACCGAGCGGTACGCGACACCCGCCGTGCCCAACCGCAGCTCGGCCTGGGCGTGGCGGTCGCCGCCCGGGTCAGCGGTGCCGGTTCCGGGGGCTGCCGAGGGGTCGGACATGCTGGGTCCTTCCGGGAACGACGGGAGAACGACGGGGGAATGGCGGCACCGGCCGAAACGTTGCCGGAAGGGTACCGGGAGCCGCGGGGACCCTGATTGTGTGCCCTACCGGGGCCCGCGTACGATACTCATCAGCGCAGTGGGTTCGCGCTGCCTGGGTCTTCACGTGCCGGGGCCGCGCACCGTTTGCGGGTCATGCCGCGGTCGTTCACTGGTGGACGTTTGCTCGTGGGGTCGTCGCATGTCCCGTATTCACGCCCGGACGCGCTGCCGACCGCACACCCTACGATTCCATCCACCGGAGCAACCCGCCTAATGACCACCGACACCGCCACCGCCCCGACCGCCCCCATCGGGGCCCCGCAGGTCGCCATCAACGACATCGGGTCGGAGGAAGACTTCCTCGCGGCTATCGACAAGACCATCAAGTACTTCAACGATGGCGACATCGTCGAGGGCACGATCGTCAAGGTCGACCGCGACGAGGTCCTGCTCGACATCGGCTACAAGACCGAGGGTGTCATCCCCTCGCGCGAGCTTTCCATCAAGCACGATGTCGACCCGGCTGAGGTTGTCTCCGTCGGCGATGAGGTCGAAGCTCTCGTTCTCCAGAAGGAGGACAAGGAAGGCCGCCTGATCCTGTCCAAGAAGCGTGCGCAGTACGAGCGCGCGTGGGGCACGATCGAGGAGCTCAAGGAGAAGGACGAGCCCGTCAAGGGCACCGTCATCGAGGTCGTCAAGGGTGGGCTCATCCTCGACATCGGCCTCCGCGGCTTCCTCCCCGCCTCGCTGGTCGAGATGCGCCGCGTGCGCGACCTGCAGCCGTACGTCGGCCGCGAGCTCGAGGCGAAGATCATCGAGCTGGACAAGAACCGCAACAACGTGGTCCTGTCCCGCCGCGCCTACCTCGAGCAGACGCAGTCCGAGGTCCGCAGCGAGTTCCTCAACAACCTCGCCAAGGGCCAGGTCCGCAAGGGCGTCGTCTCGTCCATCGTCAACTTCGGTGCCTTCGTGGACCTGGGTGGCGTCGACGGCCTCGTGCACGTCTCCGAGCTGTCCTGGAAGCACATCGACCACCCGTCCGAGGTCGTCGAGGTCGGCCAGGAGGTCACGGTCGAGGTCCTCGACGTCGACATGGACCGCGAGCGCGTCTCGCTGTCGCTGAAGGCGACGCAGGAAGACCCGTGGCGTCAGTTCGCCCGCACCCACGCGATCGGTCAGATCGTGCCGGGCAAGGTCACCAAGCTCGTCCCGTTCGGTGCGTTCGTGCGCGTCGAGGAGGGCATCGAGGGCCTGGTGCACATCTCCGAGCTGGCCGAGCGCCACGTGGAGATCCCGGAGCAGGTCGTGCAGGTCAACGGCGACGTCATGGTCAAGGTCATCGACATCGACCTCGAGCGCCGTCGCATCTCGCTGTCGCTGAAGCAGGCCAACGAGGGCGTCACGCCGGACACCGAGTTCGACCCGACCCAGTACGGCATGGCCGCCGAGTACGACGCCGAGGGCAACTACATCTACCCCGAAGGCTTCGACCCGGACACCCAGGAGTGGCAGGAAGGCTTCGACAAGCAGCGCGAGGAGTGGGAGCGGCAGTACGCCGAGGCCCACACGCGCTACGAGGCCCACATGGCCCAGGTCAAGAAGGCTGCCGAAGCCGACGCCGAGGCTGCGGCCGACGCCGCCACCGGCATCGAGGGCGGCAGCGGGGGCGACCAGACCTACACCTCCGCTCCGGCCGAGGCCAAGAGCGGCGGCACGCTGGCCAGCGACGAGCAGCTCGCGGCTCTGCGCGAGAAGCTGTCGGGCGGCCAGGGCTGAGTCCCTCTCGCCTGAACCCCGAGTTCTGACACCGCGACCCCGGTCCACTTCGGACCGGGGTCGCGGTGTTTTCGGTGGCGAGTGAAGAAAAACGCCACCCCGACGCCGGGGCGGCGTGAAGGTCAGCCGTGGAGGCCGAGGCCGGTGATCATCGCCCCGACGCCGGCGCGGTACATGGCCTCGTTGGCGGCGTCGGTCGGCTCGATGAACCAGTCGCTCAGCGGCGTCTGCGAGCGGATGGTGAGCTCCACGCTCACGAGGCCGTGCATCGACGTCCACAACAGATAGCCGAAGTCGCGCGAGTCCGTGCCGGGGTCGCTGATCCGGCGGATCTTGCCGACGAACATCGCGAACGTCGTGCGCAGCACCGCCGTGCGCAGTTCGGGATCCGGGTCGTAGCCGTGGACCGAGCGCTCGAACATCATCGCGTAGCGGGCCGGGTTCTCGAGCGCGAACCGGCGGTAGGCGAGCGCGACCTCCAGCAGGTCCGCCACGCCGTCGTCGGTTTCCGGCGGCACGTTCAGCAGGTCTTCGCGCAGCAGGTCGAACGCGCGTTCGTACAGCGCGTCGAGCAGGCCCGTGCGGCCGCCGAAGCGCGTGTAGACGGTGATGGTGGACGCGCCGGCCGCCTCGGCCACGCCGCGCACGGTGAGGCCGCCGACGCCGCGTTCGGTGAGCACAGTGAGCGCGGCGTCGAGGAACCGGACCCGGTTGTGCTGGTCGGCCGGCTGCGTCGACAGATGGCGGGTGGCCACGACCCTTACCCCCTTCGCCCTTGCCGCGCAGGACAGGTCCGCGTCTCGCCTGCCGAAGATACGATATTCAAGCGCGCTTGGGAACTTCGCCATGCGGCCCGATCTGTGGGATCTTCGTCCTGTGGACCTCGCCACGGCGTGGCACCACTTCGTCCACAAACGACGTTCGGTGACAGGGAGCGGCGCGGTGGCACCGTCGAGAACCCCGAGCAGGAGGAAAACCGGATGACTGAGGCGGAATCGGGCACTGTGGTCGTCAGTGAAGCGGGCGACGGCCGCTTCACCCAGCACGTGACCGCGGGCGGTTTCGAGTTCGTCGTGGACGAGCCGAAGTCGGTCGGTGGCGACGGCACCGGCCCGACACCGTACGACCTGCTGCTCGGCGCACTGGGCTCTTGCACGGCGATCACGCTGCGGATGTACGCGGACCGCAAGAACATCCCGCTGGCCAACGTGAGTGTCCGGTTGCGCCACGACCGCATCCACGCGCGCGACTGCGAGCGCTGCGAGACCGAGGTCGGCATGGTCAGCCGCATCAGCCGCGAGATCACGCTGGAGGGCGACCTCGACGACGAGCAGCGCGCGCGGCTGATGGAGATCGCCGACAAGTGCCCGGTGCACCGCACGCTGGAGAACGAGATCGACGTCCAGACGAAGCTGGTCTGAAGGGCGGTGCGGGAGGTGGAGCGCAGCGAACGGGTCGTCGTGGTCGTCTACGACGCGGTGCGGCTCCTGGACGTGACCGGGCCGCTCGAGGTCTTCGGGATGGCCAACGAGCACGGCGCGCACTACGAGCTGCTGACCGCTTCGCCGGGCGGCACCGACGTGCGCACCACCACCGGCACGCGCCTGGGTGCCGACGTGGCGCTGGAGGACGTCTCGGTCGAGGGCGGCACGCTCGTGGTGCCCGGCAGCCCGAACTGGCAGACCACCGTGGCCGACGAGCACCTGCTCGACGAGGTCCGCCGCCTGTCGCGGCAGGCGCGGCGCACGGCTTCGGTGTGCGCGGGCGCCTTCACGCTCGCGGCGGCGGGGCTGCTGGAAGGCCGCCGCGCCGCCACGCACTGGGAGCTCGCCGACCAGCTCGCGCGCCGCTACCCGGGCGTCGAGGTGGACTGTGAGGCGATCTTCGTGCGTGACGGGTCGGTGATCTCGTCGGCCGGCGTCACGTCGGGCATCGACCTGTCGCTCGCTCTCGTGGAGGAAGACCTCGGCTCGCCGGCGGCGCGGCTCGTCGCCAAGCACCTCGTGGTGTTCCTGCAGCGGCCCGGCGGCCAGTCGCAGTTCAGCGTGCGCCTCGCGGCGCAGCCGGCGCGCAACGACCTGCTGCGCCGGATCATGGACCGCATCACGGCCGACCCGGCGGCGGACCACAGCCTGTCCTCGCTGGCGGACGCCGCGGGGGTGAGCGTCCGCCACCTCACGCGGCTCTTCCGCGACCAGATGGGCACTTCGGTCGCCCGGTTCGTGGAGAGCACCCGCCTGGAGGCCGCGCGGCAGCTGCTGGAGACCGGCACGGAGCCGCTCGACGTGGTCGCGCGCCACACGGGGTTCGGCTCGGCCGAAACGCTGCGCCGCGTCTTCACGCGGGAGCTCGGGGTACCGCCCAGCGCCTACCGCGCCCGGTTCCGGACCACGGGGACGCCGGCGTTGGCCGGTGCGGGCGGTTAACGGGGCGGCTCAGGAAGTCGAGAGCGCCGGCGTCCAGACGCGTTCCAGGGCCGCCGCGCGGGCTCGGCGGCGGAGTCCGGCGAAGCTGTGCTGGGCGGGCACGAGAAGGGCGCTGAGCCAAGTGCGCCGGTATTCGGCGAGGGCCTCGGCCACGTCGCGGTAGCCGACGCAGTGCACCAGCCCCGGTGTGCCGAGCCGGTGCTTCCCGACGTGCTTTTCCGCCATCGTTCCTCCGTGTGGGCGACCCTTCCGCCGCGCACGGTACGCAATGGCGCCGGTAATTCGGGGTAGCCGCTCGGCGTGTCACCCTGATCAGTTGATCAGATCCGGACAAGGTGCTTGATTTTCGTCTGTGGGTGTGCGTGTAACCGTGCGAGTGCACGTGCAAGCCTCTGACGTCCCCTGATCGGGTGGCGGCGTGGGCTGGCTAGGGTGAGGTCATGCTGCGAGTGGGTCTGACGGGCGGGATCGGCGCGGGGAAATCGACGGTGGCGAACCGGTTCGCTGAGCACGGTGCCGTGCTCGTCGATTCCGACCGGATCGCGCGTGAGGTCGTGGAGCCGGGTACTCCCGGGCTCGCGGCGCTCGTCGAGGCGTTCGGCGAGGACGTGCTCGCCGCCGACGGTTCGCTCGACCGGCCGGCGCTGGCCGCGAAGGCGTTCGCCGACGACGAGTCGCGCAAGCGCCTCAACGGGATCGTGCACCCGCTCGTCGGCAAGCGCACGGCCGAGCTGATGGCGGAGGCGGCCGACGACGCGGTGATCGTGCACGACATCCCGTTGCTGGTGGAGGGCAACCTGGCCGCGGCGTACCACCTCGTGGTGATCGTCGACGCCCCTGTGGAGATCCGCGTGCGCCGGCTCGTGGAGGTGCGCGGCATGGCCGAGGCCGACGCCCGGGCGCGGATCCGCGCGCAGGCCACCGACGAGCAGCGCCGCGCCGCCGCCGACGTCTGGCTCGACAACGGCGGCGCGCAGGACGCCGTGCTCGCCGAGGTCGACGCGCTGTGGGCCGACCGGCTGGTGCCGTTCGAGGCCAACCTGCGGCTGCGCAAGCCGCGCCCGCCGATGTCGCCCGTGATCGCGCCGGCCGACCCGACGTGGCCGCAGCAGGCCGAACGCCGGCTGGCACGGCTGCGGATGGTCGCGGGGGACCGGTTGGTACGCGCCGACCACATCGGGTCGACCGCTGTGGCCGGGCTGCCGGCCAAGGACGTGCTCGACCTCCAGCTCACCGTCCCCACGCTCGCCGACGCCGACGCGCTCGCCGAACCGCTGGCCGACGCCGGCTTCCCCCGTCTCGAGGGCGACTGGTGGGACGAGCCGCAGGACGGTTCCGCCGCACCGTGGCCCAAGCGCCTGCACGTGGGAGCCGACCCGAAGCGCCCGGTGAACCTGCACGTCCGCACGCCTGAGACGCCGACGTGGCGGCTCGCGCTGCTGTTCCGCGACTGGCTCCGCGCGAACCCGGCCGAGCGCGACGCGTACGCGACCGTGAAGGAAGAGCTGGCGCGCGAGCACTCGGCCGACGGCACCGTCGCCGACTACGCCGACGCCAAGCAGGGCTGGGTCGACGCGGCGTTCGCCCGGGCCGAGGTTTGGGCCGCGTCGGCGTCGTGGCAGCTGTGACCGGGACGGAAATCCGGGTGCGGTGCGGGCGGCGGCGCGGTTAACGTCGTCGGCATGAACCGCTCGATCAGCACGACGACGCCGGACACCGTCCCGGCGCGCTGAAACCAGAGCGAACGAAGCCCCGGGGTGGCCACCCCGGGGCTTCGTCGTGTCTCCTGGGGTGTGCGCCTCGGCCCGTCCGTGAGGAGCACCCCATGCCCGACCACCGCAGGCTCGGCCGTGAGCTCGGCCTGTTCGGCACCGATCCGCTGATCGGCGCCGGCCTGCCCTACCTGCTGCCCGACGGCGCCGTGGTCCGCCACGAGCTGGAGGAGTACGTCCGGGAAGTCGAGCGCCACGCGGGCTACCGGCACGTGTATTCGCCGGCGCTCGGCAAACGGGAGCTGTACGAGCTCTCCGGCCACTGGGCCCACTACCGCGACGACATGTACCCGCCCCTGGACGTGGGTGGCGAGCAGCTCGTGCTGCGGCCCAGCCTGTGCCCGCACCACGCGCTGATCTACCGGTCCCGCTCGCGCAGCCACCGCGAGCTGCCGCTGCGGATCGCGGAGCTGGGCGGCATGTACCGCGCCGAGCTGTCCGGGGTGCTCGGCGGGCTCACCCGCGTGCGCGCGATCCAGCTCAACGACGCGCATCTGTTCTGCCGCCCCGACCAGGTCGTCGACGAGGTCCGCGGCGCGCTCGAGCTGATCCGCCGCGTGCACGCCGACCTCGGGCTGCGCCCGGCGCGCTACCGGCTCTCGCTCGCGGGAGCGTCGGGTGACCACGTGGGCTCCGCCGAGCACTGGGCTCGTGCCGAAGCGCTGCTCGTCGAGGCGCTCGACGGTTTCGATCACGACGTGGCACCGGGCGAAGCGGCGTTCTACGGCCCGAAGATCGACGTGCAAGTCACCGACAGCGCGGGCCGCTCGGCGACCCTCTCGACCGTGCAGGTCGACTTCCACCAGTCCGAGCGGTTCGACCTCGGGTACGTGGGCGCCGACGGCGCGGTGCACCGCCCGGTGATGGTGCACCGCAGCCTGCTCGGCAGCGTCGAACGCGCGATGGCCCAGCTGCTCGAAGAGCACGGTGGGGCGCTGCCGCCGTGGCTCGCGCCGGTGCAGCTGGTGGTGCTGCCGGTGTCGGAGGCCGAAGTGGCGCACGCCGGTGCGCTGGTGCGCCGCGCCGAGGAAGCCGGGCTGCGAGTGGAGCCGGCCGGTCCGGAGCGCGGGAGTCTCGGCGCGCGGATCCGGGACCACCGGCTGGTGCCCTACCTTGCGGTGATCGGCGCGCGCGAGGTGGAGGAGGACCTCGTCGCGCCGCGGCTGCGCTCCGGCGAACGGCCGGATCCCTTGCCGGGCGCGAAGTTCGTGGCAGTGATCGCCGAACGGGTCGCGGCCCGCGGGGCGGTGCTCTGGCCGTGATCAGCCGAGCGGGTTCGCGGCGATCCGGGCCGCGATCCCGCCGGTAACGGCCTGTCCGGCGGCGCTGTCCGGCTTGCGCCCGGCCTGGTTCTCGAAGCAGGCCAGGAACTGCGCACCGAAATCCAGTCGCGGGTAGTGGGTGAGGACCGCCGTCCGCACGTCGGGCGCGAACTCCTCGGGGCGGCGCCCGGACACGTCCCAGCTCGTGGCGACCTGCAGCAGGTGGGATTCGGGGTCCTCGCCGGCCGCCACGTCGTCGCGCATGTGCAGCACGATGATCTCCTCGACGTGCGCGGCGCGGTCCGCCGGCCAGCCCGCCGCGGCGCCGAACACCCAGGCCAGGTGACCGCCGGCGGTCTCGAACGGGAGGCCGTGGTTGTCGAACTCGGCGGTGAGTGCGAGGTCGTGCAGCAGGGCCGACACGTAGTACAGCTCGTCGTCGAAGCCGATCCCGTGGGCCGCCGCGTAATGCGTGCCCCAGAGGTAGGCGCGCACGGAGTGGTTGAGCAGCGCGGGCGAGTGGAAGCGCGTGGCCACGGCCAGTGCGGCCGCGGCGGCGGGCGTCTGCGGGAACATCGGGTCAGCCAACCACAGGATTCAGCCGCCGAGGAGACCTCGTTCGAAAGCCACCGCCACCGCGGCGGCGCGGTCCTTCACGCCGAGCTTCGCGTACGCGTGGATGAGGTGCGTCTTCACCGTCGCCTCGCTGATGAAGAGCTTCTTCGCCGCGTCCTTGTTCGTGGAGCCGCGCGCGACGAGCGTGAGCACCTCGATCTCCCGTTGCGACAACGGTTCCTTCGCCGGCGCCCGCATCTGCCCCATGAGCCGGCTCGCGACGGCGGGGGAGAGCACGGCCTCGCCGCGGGCGGCCGCGCGCACGGCGCGGAACAGCTCCTCGCGCGGCGCGTCCTTGAGCAGGTACCCCGTGGCGCCGGCCTCGATGGCGGGCAGCACGTCGGAGTCGGTGTCGTACGTGGTGAGCACCAGCACGCGCGCGAGGTTGCCGAGGCGGGCGAGTTCGGTGATCGCGGCGACGCCGTCGGTGCCCGGCATGCGCAGGTCCATCAGGACCACGTCGGGCTTGAGCGACTCCGCGAGCGTCACCGCTTCGGCGCCGTTGGCGGCTTCGCCGAGCACTTCGAAGCCGTGCTCGCCGGTGAAGATGCCGCGCAGGCCGTCGCGGACGATGGGGTGGTCGTCGGTGATGAGCAGCGTGACGGTCATGCGGACGCCCCCTCGTTCTCGGTCCCCCTGTCCTCGAGTCCGCCGTCCTCGAGCCCGCCCAGTGTGGCAGCCGGGACGGCGGGCAGGTTCACCGAGATCGCCGTGCCGCCGCCGGGTTCCGACTCCACGTGCAGCGTGCCCGCGAGCCGCTGCACCCGGCTTCGCATGCCGGGCAGACCGAAGCCGCCTTCGCTCGGGGGCGGGTGTTCCGGATCGAAGCCGACGCCGTCGTCGACCACGTCGAGCGTCACCTCGTCGCCCATGTACGACAGCGTGAGCCGCACCCGGCCGGCCCGCGCGTGTCTGGCCACATTGGACAGTGCCTCCTGCGTGATCCGCAGCAGCGTCGCCTCGATCTCGGGGTGCAGCGCCTCCGCCGTGCCCGTGGTCGAGAAGCCGGCGGGCACGGCGGTGCGTTCGCTCCACAGGCGGGCCACCTCGGCCAGCGCGTCGGGCAGTGTCGCCGACTCCAGCGGTTCCGGGCGCAGCGCGTGCACGGACCGGCGCGCGGCGGTCAGGTTCTCCCGCGCGAGCGCGGTCGCGGTGTCGAGGTGCCGCTGCCATTCGGCGGGGTTCTCGCTGGCCTGCGCGGCGGCTTCGAGCTGGGTGATGATCCCCGTGAAGCCCTGGGCGAGCGTGTCGTGGATCTCCTGGCTCAGCCGCTGCCGTTCGTCGAGCACGCCGGCCTCTCGGGCCTGGGTGAGCAATTGCCGTTGCAGGCCCCGGTTTTCGGCCTCCGCGGCGGCGAGCTTGTCGAGCGCGCGCTTGCGTTCCGCGCTCTGGCGGCCGATGGCGGCGAACACCGCGCCACCCCCGCCGATCGCGAGGGTCTGCACGATCACGAGCGTCACCCAGATCGCGGGGGCCGTGGCGAGCGCCACGAGTGGTCCGCCGTTGGCCATCGTGTTGATCAGCAGCGAGGTGACGGCGACGCCGAGCAGCGAAACCGGCACGGGACGCATGCGCATGGCCGCGAAGAACCCGTGGACCATGAAGATCAGGAAGTAGGTCTCCCGCGCTTCGAGCACCGCGCCGAAGCCGACGACGCCGGCGAAGCTGAGTGCGGCGAACGCCGCGTTCTCGCGCACGCGGCCGCCGGGGAGCACTTGGGTGAGCACGAGCCACACCGCGGCCCCGGCCGCGATCGCGAGCGTGGTGAGCCGGTGGGCGGGCGACTGGTCGGTGCGCACGGCGCTGAGCAGGGTGGGGATCGCCAGCAGCACGAACGGCGCCGTCGTCTCGGCGCGGTTGAACCAGAAGTGCCACCGCAGCGGGGGCGGATCCCCGGCACGGCCGGCCAGGGGCACCAGCAGCGAGCCCCGCCAGTCGATCCGCACGTCGCGGGCGTCGTCGACCTTCATGCCTTCAGATCTTTCACCCGGGGCCAGATCTCGGGCCAGCTTCCGGTGCGCCCGCTCATGAGCCAGATCGGGAGGTGCTCGCTCGCATTCACCACGCCGAGCCGGTTCTCCACCGTGCCGGCGACGTGGGCCGAGCGGAAGTACGGCGCCAGCTTCCCCGGGTCGGCGCCCACGAACAGCACCGTGTCCACGTCGTCGGCGGGCCGGCCGAAGTACCAGAAGCCGCGGCTGCCGCTGTACGCCTCGGGCAGCCCGGCCTCGGGGCCGTAGCGGTCGAGCGCGCCCGCCTGCCAGTAGCCCGCGGTGACGAGCGCGGTGTGCGACCGCTGCCCGGGTGGCAGCGTCCGGTAGACAGCGCCCACGGACGCGGCCAGGTCCGGCCAGCCGATCTCTTCGGTCGCGTACGCGGGGTGCGGTGCGTCGGGGTGCTCCACGAGCCACTGCGCCGGCCACACCGGCAACGCGTACGGCAGGCTGTACAGCGCGGACAGCAGGAACACCGGCCACGTCGGCACCCACCGCCACCACAGCGCGGGCCGGCGGTCCTGCAGGTGCACGGCCGCCGCGGCCCACAGGATCGGGAACATGCCGGCGGCGTAGTAGAAGCGCCCGCCCGCGACGAGGAACACCGCCACCACGCCGATCGCCGTCCAGCCGAGGAAGCGGTACGGCCGCAGGGTTCGCGATCCGAGCAGCACGACCAGGCCGTGGCAGACGCCGAGCGCGCCGATCACGAGTCCGGCGCCGGCGAGCAGCCCCGGCAGGAATTCCGCGCGCCCGCCGGCTTCGGCGACCTCGTGGGACACCGCGTCGCCCATGCCCAGCTGCGGCCAGCCGTTGAGCGACTGCCACAGCAGCGTCGGCACGCACGCCAGCGCCGCGATTCCCGCGCCCGCCCACAGCTTCGGGCGGCGCAGCAGGTCGCGCGGGCCGAAGAGCAGCGCGGTCACGGCGGTGATCGCCCAGAACGCGCCGATCAGGAACTTCACGTTGAGCGCCACGGCCGTGATCAGACCCAGCCACAGCAGGAGATCGTCGTCCCGCGTGCGCAGCCACCGCACGAGCAGCCAGAGCACCAGCGTCCACAGCAGCGGGTCGACGGTCGACGTGGCGAGGTAGTGGCCGCTGCCCACGAACTGGCCGCAGATCGCGTACGCGGCGGCCGCTCGCGTCTGCGCCTTGCGGCCGGCGCCGAGCTCCCGCGCGATCAACGCCGTGACCACGACCCCGGCCGCCGTCGCGAGGATCGCCGGCAGCCGGAGGACGACGAGCGAGCCCGGCTCGATCGTGTCCATCAGGCGGGCGAGCAGCGGCAGCACCGGTGGCTGGTCGGCGTAGCCGAACGACAGGTGCTTGCCCGCGGCGAGGAAGTACAGCTCGTCGCCGAAGTAGCCGTAGCGCCCGGCCGTGGCCAGCAGGACCGCCGCGGTCCCGGCCGCGAGCAGCGCCACCGGACGACGGGCGAACTCGGCCACGGCCGAGCCGCGCCCGATCGCTGCCCCTGCCGTGGTCACGGCTTCCATCGTGCTCCCTGTCTTCCGGTCGGGCTCGTCGCGCGGCACCCTACGGGCCGGTGTCCGGCGCCACCGGATGGTGTGTGGCGCCGGACACGTCCCAGGTCAGCTGTGCGTGTTCACCAGGTGCGGCCAGATCTGCTGCCACGGCTGCCGGCGCTCGGTGGCGAGCCACAACGGCGTCCCGTCCGCGACGCTCGGCAGGGCCGCACCGGTGTCCACCTCGCCGACCTGGCGCAGGTCGGCGAAGTGGCCGAGCAGCGGCCGCGGGTCGGGGCCGATCCAGAGCGCGCTGGTGTCGGAGTCGGGCGGCACGACCAGGGTCGCGTAACCGCGGTTGGGGCTCGCGGGCTCCGGCAGGCCCAGCGGCCGGCCGTACTCCTCGATCGCGCCGGCCGACCAGTACGTCTCCCCGACCAGCGCCGTGTGCGCGGGATCGGGCAGCTTCTCGAACTCGTCCGCCACCGACCGCGCCGCCTCGGGCCAACCGATCTCGGCGAACGAGAACGTCGGTGTCGGCAGTGCCGGGTTCGCGGCGAGCCACGGCTGCGGCCACACCGGCAGGGAGATCGGTAGCGCGAGCAGGGCGGTCAGGACGTACACCGGCCAGGTCGCGATCCAGCGCCACCAGCGTGACGCCCGGCCGGACTCCAGCTCCACGGCGGCGGCCGCCCAGCACGGCACGAACATGCCGGCGATGTAGTAGGAGCGGCCGTTGACCGCGACGAACACCACGGCCAGGCCGAGCGTGGTCCACGCGAGGAAGCGGTAGGGCCGCAGCCGCTGCGAGCGCAGCAGGCGCCACAGGCCGTGACACAGGAGCACCACCCCGACCGGGAGCCCGGCGGTGGCCAGCGCCGACGGGAGCCACAGCAGGCGCCCGCCCCACGTCTGCGCGACCTCCGCCGAGATCGCCTCGCCCATGCCCAGCTGTGGCCAGCCGTGCGTGGCCTGCCAGGTGAGTGTCGGGACCAGCGCCGCCACCGTGATGGCCGCGCCGATCCACAGCTTCGGCCGACGCAGCAGCTCGCGCGGCCCGAAGACCAGCAGGGCGACGATCGCGACGGCCCAGAAGCCGCCGATCAGGAACTTCACGTACAGCGCGACAGCCGTGGCCACGCCGGCCCAGAGCAGCAGATTGTCGTCGCGCGTGCGGATCCAGCGGACCAGCAGCCAGATCACCACCGTCCACAGGAACGGGTCCAGCGTGGAGGTGGCCAGGTAGTGGCCCGACGCGATGAACTGGGTGCTCACCGCGCAGGTCGCCGCGGTCAGGGCCTGGGCCTTCGCCCGGCCGCCGAGCTCGCGGGCGATCAGCGCGGCGAACACGACCGCCGCGACCATCGCCAGCATCGCCGGGAGCCGCAGCACGAGCACCGAACCGGGCGCGATCGCGTCCATCGCCCGCGCCAGCAGGGGCAGCATCGGCGGCTGGTCCACGTACCCCCAGGACAGGTGCTTCCCGGCCGCGAGGAAGTAGAGCTCGTCGCCCATGTAGCCGTAGCGGCTCGCGGTGAGCAGCAGGGTCGCGCCGAGCAGGCCGGCGATCACGAACACCGGCACCCGGGCGAAGGGGGCGGCCACGTGCCCGGCGGCGGGCAGCGTCGTCACGGACACGGTCACTCCCACCGGAAGGTGCGGGCCGCGACGGCCGAGCAGACCACGGCGAAGGCGACGAGCGAACCGAGCTGCAGCAGCTCCGGCGAGTTGCCCGCGGCCGCTTCCCGCAGGCCGTTGATGGTCGCGCCGAGCGGCAGGACGTCGGCCACGTGCTGCAGCACCGGCGGCAGCTGCTCCTTCGGCACCCAGACCCCGCCGAGCGCCAGCATGGGGAAGAACGCCGCCGCGCCGATGCCGCCGGCCGCGCGGTTGGTCGGCGCGAGCGCCGCGATCAGCGTCCCGACGGAGAACAGCGCCAGCGCGCCGAGCACCATCACGAGCAGGAACCCGCCGAGGTTCTCCGGCAGCGCCATGCCGAGCGCGATCCTGCCCACCCCCAGCACGAGCAGGATCGCGACCGCGGCGGCGGCCAGGTTCACGAGCAGCTGCGCGGCGAGCAGCCGGCCGGGCGGCACCGGGCTCGCCGAGAGGCGCTTGAGCACGCCCTTCTCGCGGTAGGTGGCCACGGCGGCGGGGAACATCATCACCGCGAGCATCGCGATGAGGATGGCCACGGCCATCGGCGCGATCAGCGTCGGCAGCGGGGCGTGGCCCCCGAACTCGGCGCTGGGCTTGCCCGAACCCGGCATGAGGCCGAACACGAGCAGCAGCGCGAGCGGGATGCCGACCACGGTGACCGGTGCCGCCGGGTCGCGCAGGAACAGTTTCGCCTCGACGGCGGTCATCTTCGTGAGCATTTCCGTTTCCCCCCTCAGTCCAGTTTCCGGCCGGTCAGCGCGACGAAGGCGTCGTCGAGGTTCGCCTGGTCCACGCGCAGGTCCCCGGCGAGGACCTGGTTGCGGGCGAGGAACGACGTCACGGTCTGCAGCGCGGTGGCGCGCCCCGTGACCACGAGCTGCGAGCCGTGGCGTTCGACGGTGAGCACGTCGGGCAGCGCCTCCAGCTGCGCGAGGTCGACCGGCGCCGACGGGCGGAACCGGATGCGCTGCTCGTCGCCGACCCGGCGCACCAGCCCGGCGGGTGTGTCGACGGCGACCACGCGACCGGTGTCGATCACGGCGATGCGGTCGCAGAGGCGCTCGGCCTCCTCCATGAAGTGGGTGACGAGCACCACCGTCACGCCCTCGTCGCGCACCGCCTCGACCAGGTCCCAGGTGTCGCGGCGGGCCTGCGGGTCGAGGCCCGTGGTGAGCTCGTCGAGCACCGCGATCTCGGGGCTGCCGACCAGGGCCAGCGCGATGGACAGGCGCTGCTGCTGGCCGCCGGAAAGCTTCTTGTACGCCGTGTTCCGCTTCTCCGTGAGCCCGAGCAGCCCCAGGAGGCGCCCAGTGTCCGCGGGCTTGCGGTAGAAGGACGCGTACAGCTCGAGCGCCTCGCCCACGCACAGCCGGTCGGGCAGCCGGCTTTCCTGCAGTTGCACGCCCACGCGCTGGCGCAGCTCGCCCCGGTCGCGCCGCGGGTCGAGCCCGAGCACCGAAAGCGTGCCGCGGTCGGCGGCGCGCAGGCCTTCCACGCACTCGACCGTGGTGGTCTTGCCGGCGCCGTTGGGGCCGAGGATCCCGAAGATCTCGCCCCGCTCGACGGTGAACGACACGTCGTCCACCGCGACCTTGCCGCCGTAGCTCTTGTGGAGGTGCCCGACCTCGATCACCGGCATGCCCGCCGTCCCCTCTTCCGCTTGCTCCGTCGAGGAGAAGCGTCCCGTGGGGAGGGGGTGCGGCGGATCACCGGAACGGCCAGACCCGGCATCCACCGTCGAGCGCGCCGGATCCACCGATCGGTGGACCCGGTGTCCCCTAGGGGTGCCGGCGCCAGGTCGCGGTAATGTCCTTTGTGGACAGCCAGGCGGCGAGGTCGTAGCCGTGCGCGGCGAGGCCTTCCACCGTGGCGTAGGCGGTTTCGAGCGCGTACTCGCCTTCGGCCAGGGGCAGTAGCCCGGCCGAGACGGCGGCGAGCAGCTCGTCGGAGTCGATCACCTGCACGGAGATCTTGTCCTTGAGCACGAGGTCGAGGTAGAGGTCGGTGGCGAACCAGGTGGTGCCCTCGCGGCGCACCCGCACCACGTCGAGGTAGAAGTCCTGGTCGCGGCCGTGGCCGGGGTTGAACCAGAAGTCGGTGATGCGCAGCCCGAGATCCGGCAGCAGCCACGACTCCAGGTAGTGGAACTGCTCGCGCCCGGGCGTGGGCCGGGCGAGGTAGAGGCCGAACGGCTCGGTGCGGAACTCGTCCACGGCCCGTTCGACGCCCTTCGGGTCCACGTTCACGCCGGCGGCCGGGTCGAAGCTCTCCACCTTCGGCGGGTGCACGTCGGTCATCGGCCCATCCTGCCCGGCGCGGGGCGTTCCGGGTGGCTCCACCGGGCCGCCTTCGCGAAATCCACCCGGATGCCGGGGTGGGCACTTCGGGGGACCCGGGACACGCTGTGCCGGGCCGGCCGCGGTCGGGGTTCCGGCCCAGGTCAGGCGGCTCGCGGCGGCGCTTGGCTGAAAACTGTCGGTGGGTCGGCCTACTCTGGTGGACGTGGCTTTCGCAACCGAACACCCCGTCCTCGCGCAGTCCGACTTCCGGCCGGTTTCCGACGTCCCCCGGTCCGGCGGCCGGTTCGAAGTGATCAGCGAGTACCAGCCCGCCGGTGACCAGCCGGCGGCCATCGACGAACTCGAACGCCGGGTGAAGGCGGGCGAGAAGGACGTCGTGCTGCTGGGCGCCACGGGCACGGGCAAGTCGGCCACCACCGCGTGGCTGATCGAGCGCGTGCAGCGGCCCACGCTGGTCATGGCGCCGAACAAGACGCTGGCCGCGCAGCTGGCCAATGAGCTGCGGGAACTCTTCCCGAACAACGCGGTCGAGTACTTCGTCAGCTACTACGACTACTACCAGCCCGAGGCGTACATCGCGCAGACGGACACCTACATCGAGAAGGACTCGTCGATCAACGACGACGTCGAGCGGCTGCGCCACTCGGCCACGATGAACCTGCTCTCGCGCCGTGACGTGATCGTGGTGGCCAGTGTGTCCTGCATCTACGGCCTGGGCACCCCGCAGTCCTACCTCGACCGCTCGACCAAGCTCGCTGTCGGCGCGCAGGTCGACCGCGACGTGCTGCTGCGCGCGCTGGTCGACGTGCAGTACACGCGCAACGACATCGCGTTCGCGCGCGGCACGTTCCGCGCGCGCGGCGACACGGTGGAGATCATCCCGGCGTACGAGGAGCTGGCGATCCGCGTCGAGTTCTTCGGCGACGAGATCGAGAAGCTGTACTACCTGCACCCGCTGACCGGCGACATCGTGCGTGAGGTCGACGAGGTGCGCATCTTCCCGGCCACGCACTACGTCGCGGGGCCGGAGCGCATGGAGAAGGCGATCAAGAGCATCGAGGAGGAGCTCGAGCAGCGCCTCGCGGAGCTGGAGAAGCAGGGCAAGCTGCTGGAGGCGCAGCGGCTGCGCATGCGCACGGCGTACGACATCGAGATGATGCGCCAGGTCGGGTTCTGCTCCGGCATCGAGAACTACTCGCGCCACATCGACGGCCGCGAGGCCGGGTCCGCTCCCGCCACGCTGATCGACTACTTCCCGGACGACTTCCTGCTCGTGATCGACGAGTCGCACCAGACCGTGCCGCAGATCGGCGGCATGTTCGAGGGCGACATGTCGCGCAAGCGCAACCTGGTCGACTACGGCTTCCGGCTGCCGAGCGCGGTCGACAATCGGCCGCTCACGTGGGAGGAGTTCTCCGACCGCATCGGGCAGACGGTGTACCTGTCGGCGACGCCGGGCCCGTTCGAGATGGGGCAGACCGGCGGCGAGTTCGTGGAGCAGGTCATCCGGCCGACGGGCCTGGTCGACCCGAAGGTGGTCGTGAAGCCCACCGAGGGCCAGATCGACGACCTGGTGCACGAGATCCGCGAGCGCGCCGAGAAGGACGAGCGCGTGCTGGTCACCACGCTCACCAAGAAGATGGCCGAGGACCTCACCGACTACCTGCTGGAGCTCGGCATCCGCGTGCGCTACCTGCACTCGGAGGTCGACACGCTGCGCCGCGTCGAGCTGCTGCGCCAGCTGCGCGCGGGCGACTTCGACGTGCTGGTCGGCATCAACCTGCTGCGCGAGGGCCTCGACCTGCCCGAGGTGTCGCTGGTGGCGATCCTCGACGCGGACAAGGAAGGCTTCCTGCGCAGCGGCACCTCGCTGATCCAGACGATCGGCCGCGCGGCGCGCAACGTGTCCGGCGAGGTCCACATGTACGCGGACAAGATCACCGACTCCATGCAGCACGCCATCGACGAGACCGACCGCCGCCGTGCCAAGCAGGTCGCCTACAACACCGAGCGCGGTGTCGACCCGCAGCCGCTGCGCAAGAAGATCGCCGACATCCTCGACCGCGTCTACAGCGAAGCCGACGACTCCGACCAGGCGGTCGCCGTGGGCGGCTCGGGCCGGAACACCTCCCGCGGAAAGAAGCCCGAACAGGGTGACCGGGTGCGCAGCTCGGGCATGCTGGTGGACAAGGACGTCTCGGGGATGCCGCGGGCGGAGCTGGCGGACCTCATCCAGCAGATGACGGATCAGATGATGCAGGCGGCCCGCGACCTGCAGTTCGAGCTGGCGGCTCGGTTGCGTGACGAGGTGTCGGACCTGAAGAAGGAACTCCGCGGCATGGATGCGGCGGGGATTCGCTGAGCCTTGCGTCCCGCCGGGCAAGGGGTAGGAGCGGTGCCGGGGCGGGCGTAGGCTCGTGGGCCCTGTCGGCTCGTGGTGAGGAGGTGGCTGTGGGGCGGCCAGTTCACTTTGAGATTCACGCCGGTGATCCGGAGCGGGCGATCGCGTTCTACACCGCGGTGTTCGGGTGGAAGTTCGAACAGTGGGGTGAGGTGCCCTACTGGGTCATCACGACCGGTGAGGGGCCGGGCATCGACGGTGGTCTCGTGCCTCGGCAGGGTGAGGCGCCCGGCGGAGACGCGCCGGTGACGGGCTTCGTGAACACCGTGTCCGTAGCGGACGTCGACATCGCCGTGTCGGACGCGATCCGCGCCGGGGGCACGATGGCTCTGCCGAAGTCCCCGGTTCCGGGAGTCGGGTGGCTGGCGTACTGCAAGGACACCGAGGGAAACGTGTTCGGCATGCTGCAGCCGGATGAGAACGCGCCCGCGCCGTCCTGACGCGGGCGCGCCGTTTCAGAGCCGGGGGCGGTCGGTCATGACCTCGTTGGCGTCGAAGTCCGGGAAGCCGGCCGGGGCGGTCGCCGTGGTCAGGGAGCGGGCCGAGGCCGTCGTGGCCGGCAGGCCGGCCCAGCGGCGGATCGTCGCGGTGGCCTCGGCGGACTGGGCGGCGGGCAGCTGGGCGATGTTCGAGCCGTGGTTGCCGCCCGGGACAAAGTAGCGGTAGGAGTCCTTGCTGCCGTAGCCGAGGGTGAAGGGTTCGGCGCCCCAGGGGTCGTTGGAGCCGTAGACGAAGAGCAGCCGGCTGCCGTGCGACTTCACCCAGAAGTCGATGTCGGGCATGGCCAGGAAGTCGAAGCGGGGGAGTTTCACCGAGGCGGGCACGAAGGTCGACGGGACGTCGGTGCCGGGGTAGCGCAGCAGGTCGCGCAGGTAGCCGTCGTAGGCCTCGGGCGAGCCGAGCTGCACCGCCGCCTGGTAGTAGTAGGGCACGTAGGGCTCGAGCTCCTGGTCGGAGTACGTGTTGAGGCTCTCGACCTGCTCGAACCACGCCCACACGTCCGCCGCGGGGGCGCCGGGGGCGGGGATCGCCGCGCAGGCCGACGCCGGCTGGTACTGCCAGAAGGCGAAGTACGAGTCGATCACCGAGATCTCCAGCGACTCGTCGATCGAGCCCACCGTGGTGAACGTGTAGCCCTTGCGGGCGGCGTCGGCCTGGGCCAGGGCGCCGAGTTCGTCGCGGCGCTTCAGGGCGTCGCGCTGCAGCGCCTTGAGCGAAGCGCGGCACGACGGGTCGCCGACGTTCGCCAGGAAGCGGTTGTAGGTGTCGATCGGGTCGATGACGTCGTTGGGCGCGACGTACGGGATCGTGCCGTTGACGTCGTCGGGAAAGAAGCGCCGGAAGTACGTGGCGGTCATGCCGCCCTTGCTGCCGCCGGTGGCGAGCCACTTGCCCGGGTAGATCTTCTTGAACGCCTGCACGGCGGCGTGCTCGTCGGCCGCGGCCTGCCAGATCGTGAGGTCGTGGGACCAGTTCGCGGGCTGCGGCCGCGAAGGCGTGAAGAAGCGGTACTCCATCGAAAGCTGGTTGCCGTCGACGATCCGCGTCGGTTCGGAGCGGCTCGGTGACAGGGAGACGTTGTAGCCACTGGTGAACGCGACCGTCGGCGCGGAGAAGTCGCGGTGCAGCAGCGTGTAGCGCTGCTCGAACTTCGGCCCGTCCGGGTGGCGGTGGTCGGCCGGCTGCGTGAACGTGAGCTCGAAGAACCGGTAGCCGGTGGGCGCCGGATCCTCCTTCACGACGGTCAGGCCGGGGATCGTGGCCAGTGCGGCCGTGATGTCGCCGGCGCCGGCCGCGCTCGCGACGGGCGTGAGCCCCACGGCCGCCAGCACGGCGGTGGACAAGACGGTGAGCAGCCTGCGCACGCGGTTCCCCTCGACGACCCGGAGATCAACTTCGGGGATCCTCACAGAACCGCGTGCACCCGGCAAGGCGCGCCATCCGGACGGGCGCCGACTTCCGTAGGGGTGCGGGTTCGAGACCTCAGGCCTTCAGCACCCGGTCCACATAGGACTTCACGGCCGCGAGCGCCTGCTCGGACCGCCACATTCGCTCCACGTGCCCGTCGTCGGAGGCGCGGTTCTCCGCGATCCGTTCGTGGTAGGGCTGGCGCAGCTGGGCCTTGGTGTGCGCGAACGCGTCGGCCGGCAGCTCACCCAGGCGGGCGGCGAGCTCGCGGGCACGCCCGAGGACCTCTTCGGGGGCCAGCACCTCGTCGACCAGGCTGCGGCGGAAAGCGTCTTCGACGGTGAGCGTGGCGCCGCTGTACATGAGCACCGCCAGCGGATTCGTGCCGTACGCGCAGCGCAGGATCTCGGTCGCGGCGAGCGGGAACGGCACACCCACGAGCAGCTCGGTCACGCCGATGCGCGCGGGACCGGCGGCGGCCACGCGGTGGTCACACGCCGCGGCGAGCACCATCCCGCCCGCGATGGCGTGCCCGTTGACCGCGGCCACGAGCGGGTGCGGGAACCCGAAGGCCGCCAGCAGCGCGTCGGAGAGCGCGGGCAGGAACTCGGAGACGTAGGCCGGCCCGCCGGCGTCGACGCTCAACAGGTCGACGCCCGCCGAGAACATGTCGCCCGATCCGGTGAGCACCGTGGCCTTCGCGGCGTCGGCGGCCTCTTCGAGCTTGAACACGAGCTCGCGGCAGAGCGCGGTGTCGAGGGTGTTGCCGCGCCCGTGCTCGAGCGTGAGCACGGCGATGTCGTCTTCGACTGCGAGGTGGACGGTCACGGGAGCAGACGTTACCGGCGTCCGGCCGCCCGCGCGGGGCGGCCGGACGCGCGGCTCAGCTCGTCACGTCCTTCGTCGCGAAGCGGCGTCCGGCCAGCAGCAGGAACACCGTGGCGTAGATGAGCGACGACAACACGCCGCTCGCCATGTTCGACCAGTCGATGTCGGTGGAGATCAGGTCGATCCAGGCGAACGAGTAGTGCGTGGGCAGGTAGTTGCGCAGCCCTTCGAGCGCCGTGATCTGGTCGAGGATCTGCGACAGGATCGCCACCAGCACGGTGCCGCCGACCGCGCCCAGTGGCGCCTCCGTCGACACGCTCAGCAGTAGTGCCAGCCCGGCGACCCAGGCCAGCTGCACCACGATGTACACAGTGGACAGCAGGAGCGCGATCATGCTGTCGCCGAAGGAGACCGCATCGCCCGTGGGGCTGATCGCAGCACCCGCGCCGTACCAGATCACGCCCACCAGCAGCGACACCAGCGGCAGCAGCACCAGTGCCGCGGCCGACAGCAGACCCGACACGATCGCCTTCTGCCGCAGCAGCCGGTGCCGGGGCACAGGGATCGCCAGCAGGTACTTCAGGCTCGACCACGAAGACTCGCTCGCGATCGTGTCGCCGAAGAACAACGCCACGATCATCGGCAGCAGGAACGTGCCGGACACGAACAGCGCGAGCACCACGAAGTTCGGCGCGCTCGCCGTCGCGAGGTCCACGAACCCGCCCGAGCGGCGGTTGGGGTTCGACTGCCCGACCTCGAACGCGATCACCAGGATGAACGGCAGGATCGCCACGAACCCCAGCACGAGCTGGGTGCGCCGCCGCCGGAACTGCCGCTTCAGCTCCACGCCGAGACGCAGCGTGCGCTCGGCGCGGTAGCCCGCGACGGCGCCGTCCGGGCCGACCTCCGCCTGCTCGGCCGTCGCCAGCTCGCTCAGCTCCCGCAGGGCGGCGGGGTCGGTGTGGACCCCACCGGAACCGTTGGTGTCACTCATGAGTTGTCTCCGACCAGCTGCAGGAACGCGTCTTCCAGCCGGCGCCGGGGGCCGGCTTGCTCCACCGCGACACCCGCGCGCACGAGTGCCGCCACCACGTCGGCGCGGGGCATGCCGTCGAGGTTCGCGTGCACGAGGTCACCCTCGACGTCGATGTCCGTGACGCCGCCGAGGCCCTTGAGCGCCGCCGCGGCCGCCGCCGGGTCGCCCACGCGGAACGTCGCCTCGCCGCTCGCGGCCGCCAGCTCGCCGACCTCGCCCGAGGCCACGAGCGTGCCGCGGTGCATCACGACCACGTGCGAACAGGTCTGCTCGACCTCGGCCAGCAGGTGGCTCGAGACGACAACCGTGCGCCCCGTGGCGGCGTAGCGCTGCAGGACCTCGCGCATCTGGTGGATCTGGGGCGGGTCGAGCCCGTTGGTGGGTTCGTCGAGCACCATCAGCTCCGGCAGGCCGAGCATCGCCTGCGCGATGGCGAGGCGCTGGCGCATGCCCTGGCTGTAGTTCTTCACGCGCCGGTTCACCGCGTCGCCCAGCCCCGCGATCTCGAGCGCCTCGGTGAAGTGCGCCTTCTCCGCCGGCCGGCCGGTCGCGGCCCAGTACAGCTCGAGGTTCGCCTTGCCCGACAGGTGCGGCAGGAACCCGGAACCCTCCACGAACGACCCGATGCGCGAGAGCACCGGTGCACCCGGGGTGATCTTGTGGCCGAACACGCGGATCTCGCCCGCGGTTGGCGAGATCAGGCCCATCAGCATGCGCAGGGTCGTCGTCTTGCCCGCGCCGTTGGGGCCGAGCAGGCCCAGCACCTGGCCCGGTTCCACGCGGAAGGACAGGTCCTTCACGGCCACGAAGCCGCCCGCGTACTGCTTGCGCAGCCCGGTGATCACGAGCGGGGTGCCGGCCAGGTCCGGGTCGAAGTCGTGCGCGCGCCGCCGGCGGATCGCGGCGAACACCAGCGCGGCGATGCCCACGAGCAGCGTCACGCCGATGCCGATCAGCTGGCCCTTGGGCGCCGGCGTGCCCACCGACGTCCCGGCCACCACCGGTACGGCGAGCGACGCACCGCCTGAGGCGAGGCCGATGCGGAACACGCCCGGCGCGGTCGGCGTCGAGTACGCCTGGTCGGTGGTGCCGACCACGAGCCGCAGCGCGTGCCCGGCCTCGATCGGCCGCACGATGCCCGGCAGGGTCACGGTCACGTCCACGGGCGTGCCGTTCGCCGGGAGGTTCTCGACGCGGAACGGCGCGACGGCATTGGCGGGCAGCACCCGCGTGCCGTCGGGACCCACGTCGTAGAGCTTCGCGAACAGGACCGCCTCGGGCAGCGGGTGCGCCGGGTCGGCCGCGATCTGCAACCGCACGGTGCTGGACCCCGCCAGGAGAACCTGGCTGTCGAACGGCGCCGTGCGGAACTGCGCCGCCTGGCCCGGCGGGTCGGTGCTGAACAACGGCGCCAGCCGCGAGGAGTTCCCCGCCAGCCCGTTGAGGCCGGGAATGCCGCTGACCGCCGCGGGGTTGGCGCCCGCGGGCCGCACCGCCGGCTGCGGGGGACCGGTGAGCGCGACCTGGCGGCGCTCGGTGCCCGCGCCGGTGAGGCCGGGATACGCGTCGGCGCTGACCGTGCGCACGGACGGCGCGCCGTTGGCCCGGAGCGTGCCCTGCACGTCGTAGCTGAAGCCGGTGCCCGGGTCGCCGTCGCCGGTCACTGCCGACCACAGGAAGTCGCCGATCTTCGTGCGCAGCTGAGGGCCGGGGACGCCGCCGTCGTGGCCGCCGGTGTACCAGATCGTGCGCACCTTGCCGCCCGCCGCGCTGATCTGGCGCGCGGTGGCGTCGGACTGGTCCAGACCGAAGAGCGTGTCGCTCTCGCCCTGCACGAGCAGCGTCGGCACGGTGATCTTGTCCGTGACCGACACCGGCGACACGCGGTGCAACAGCGCGACGGTCTGCGCGCTCACCTTGCCGGTGGTCGCCAGCTCCGTGTACGCCTGGCAGACCTGGGCCGTGAAGCGGCCGCACGGGTCGGCGGCGAGCGCCTGCCCCGGCGACACCTGGCCGGCGGACGGCGCGAGGGCCGTCTGCGGGTCCGTGCCGCCCCCGCCGGTGCCGCCGACCGAGCCGCCGTTGTCGTCGGTCTCCTGCCCGGGTTCGGGGGCCTCGGCCGACGAGGACGACCCCGCGGACGGCGCGCCCGAGCCCGAGGAGAAGAAGATGCCCGCCCAGCTCTTCTTGAACACGCCGTCGGGCGCGAACTGGCCGGCCGCCGGGGTCTTCGCCGCGGGCGGGGTGGTGGCGCCGGCGTTGGGGATCAGGCCCTGCGCGAGGTCGTTGTAGGTGATCACCGGGGCGACGGCGGCCACGCGCTTGTCGGTGCCGGCGAGCAGCAGCGAAAGCGCCCCGCCGTACGACGCACCGGTCACGGCGATCTCGGGCGCACCGCCCGCGCGCGTGGCGACGTCGTGGCTCGCGACCAGGTGGTCGATGAGCCGGCTCGCGTCGGCGACCTCGGCGTCCGGGTCGTTGAGGCCGATCTTCCCGGTGCTGCGGCCGAAGCCGCGCGCCGACCAGGTCAGCACCACGAACCCGCGCTCGGCCAGCTCGCGGGCCTGCGGGTCGACGCTGGACTTGTCCCCGCCGAACCCGTGGGCCAGCAGCACGGCGGGGGCGGGGGTCTGTTCGGGGTAGTAGGTGGTGGTGTCGATGCGGACCTGCTCGGCCGAGCCGGGCGCGGCCGGCATCGACAGGAAGGCGTCCTGGGTCCGGACCGGCGCGGCGTGCGAGCCGCCCGTGGTCCAGACGGCCACAACGGCGGCGACCACCACCACGACCGCGGCCAGCGCGGTCAGCCGGGAGCCGCGTGTGCGCGGCAACGGGATTCGGGGCACGTGCTGACGTTATGGGAGCTTCGCTGAGAGTCGCGCGCGGGGCTCACACGGATCAGACATCTTTTTCACGAGAGTCGGGTGATCTTCGACAGCGGTGACGGAGGTAACACCGTCGGTTCGGTGACGCGGGCAACCTCCGCTGGCGTTCGCGAGCGGTAACCGGCAAACTGGACGCGCTGTGAGGGGAGTATTCCTTCGCGGCGGTGTCGTCAGCACGGCGTCCTCGTCACATTCGGTGGCGTGGCCCCCGGCACCGTCGGCCGGTTGAAAGGAACCGGCGGAAGAGACCTCCGGTTAGTTGCTGCTGCACACTATCCGGAGGTTTGTCCTGTGATGACCGTTCCCCTGTGGTTGTGGATCGCCACGGTCGGCGGCCTGCTGGCCCTGATCGCCCTCGATCTCGTGATCGTCGACCACAAGCCCCACGCGATCAAGCCGGCCGAGGCCGCCCGCTGGGTGATCTTCTACGTCGCGTGTGCGGTGCTGTTCGGGATCGGCGTCTGGGTGTTCGCCGGGCACGATCCGGGCGTCGAGTTCTTCACCGGGTACATCACCGAGTACTCGCTGAGCGTCGACAACCTGTTCATCTTCATGATCATCATGGCGTCGTTCAAGGTGCCGGCGATCCACCAGCACCGCGTGCTGCTCGTGGGCATCCTGCTGGCGCTGGCGATGCGCAGTGTGTTCATCGCCGTGGGCGCCGCGCTGATCGCGCAGTTCGTGTGGATCTTCTTCCTCTTCGGCTCGGTGCTGATCTGGACCGCGATCAGCATGCTGCGCAAGAAGGACGAGGACGAGGAGTACCACGAGAACGGCGTGACCCGGTTCGTGCGCAAGCTCTTCCCGGTCACCGACGACTTCCACGGCCACAAGTACACGGTCAAGGTCGACGGCAAGCGGATGATCACGCCGATGCTCGTGGTGATCGTCGCGATCGGCTCGGCCGACCTGCTGTTCGCGGTGGACTCGATTCCGGCCATCTTCGGGATCACCCAGGAGGCCTTCCTGGTGTTCACGGCCAACGCGTTCGCGCTGATGGGCTTGCGCCAGCTGTACTTCCTGCTGGGTGGGCTCGTCGAGAAGCTCGTGTACCTGTCCTACGGTCTCGCGGTGATCCTCGCGTTCATCGGCGCGAAGCTGTTCCTGCACGCGTTGCACGAGTACCACGTGGCACCCGATTGGCTGGACATCAACAACTGGGTCTCCCTCGGGGTGATCGTGGTCGTGCTGTCGATCACCACCGTGGCGAGTCTCCTCAAGGCGAAAAAGGACGAGCGGGCGAGCGTCGCGGCCGAATAAGTCTTTCGCTTTGCTAATGATCCGGTACGGTCGTCGGCATGCGACCTGCCGACATCGAAGCCCTCGTCGTTCCCGGCCGTCCCGCACTCCGGGGTGACCTGCTCCTGACCGCGGTCAAGAACCCCGACCTCGAGTCCAACTCCCACCACAGCGCGCTGCGGCGGGTCGGCCTCGGGGGCGGGGAGACCTCCTGGACCCACGGCCCGCGCGACGCGGCCCCGGCGATTTCGCCCGACGGGCGCTGGGTCGCGTTCCTGCGGGCCGGGGAGGGCGACGGGGCCGACGGCAGTGCCCAGGTGCACGTGATGCCGGCCGCGGGCGGCGAGGCCAAGCGGCTGACGTCGCTGCACCTGGGTGCCGACGCGCCGGTGTGGGCACCGGACTCGCGGCGGCTCGCGTTCACCGCGCGCCTGCCCGAGGCGGGCCGCTACGGCACCGAGGACGCCGACGGCGAGACGCCGGACCCGGGTGCCGAGGCGCCGCGCCGGATCACGCGCTTCGACTACCGCATCGACGACATCGGCTTCCTGCGCGACCGCGTGAAGCGGCTCTTCGTGCTCGACGCCGTCGCTCTTCTGGACACCGCCGCGCCGGCCGCGGCGAAGCTGCCCGAGCTCGAGCCGATCTCCCCGGACGCCTACGACGTCGACCATCCCGTGTGGACCCCCGACGGCGAGCGCGTGGTCGTGGTGGTGCCGCAGGACTTCGACCGCGTGGAGACGCACTACAGCGACCTGGTCGCGTTCCCGGCCGGCGGCGGCGCGCCCGAGATCGTGGTGAGCTGCCACGGTTACGCGGAGCAGCCCGTGTTCGGCCCCGACGGCACGCTGTTCTTCTACGGTCTGTCCTACGAGGACGATCATCGCGAGGCCTGCAACACCGGCCTCTACGCCGCCACGATCGGCACCGGCGGCCCCGCGAAGGCGCGCCGGCTGACCGACATCGAGACCGTCGACCTCGAGAGCGGTTCGGGTCCCGCCGTGCCGGTGGACGGCGAGGTGCTGGTGGCCGTGCGCAACCGCGGCGCCGTGGAGCTGCGTGCGGTCGCCGCGACCGCGGACGCCGCCGTGCTCGCCGACCTGCGTGTGCTGCACGACGGCCACGTGGTGGTCCGCGGGTTCGCCGCCGACGGCGACACGATCGTCGCGGTGGTCGCGACACCGGAGACCTCGGGTGACGTCGTCGTGCTCGGCGCCGGTGGCCCGCGGGTGCTCACCGATTACTCGAAGCCGTTGCGGGACAAGGGCTTGCGACCCGTCGAGGAGCTCACCACGACCTCGCCCGACGGTTATCCCGTGCACGGCTGGCTCGTGCTGCCCGAGGGCGACGGCCCGCACCCGGTGCTGCGGGTCGTGCACGGCGGGCCGTTCGCGCAGCAGGACTGGGCGCTGTTCGACGAGGCGCAGGTGTACGCGGCGGCCGGTTACGCCGTGGTGCTCGGCAACCCGCGTGGTTCCGCGGGCTACGGGCAGAGCCACGGCCGCGCCATCACCTTCGGCTTCGGCACGGTCGACGTCGACGACGTGCTCGCGCTGCTGGACAAGGCGCTGGAGCGGCCCGACCTCGACTCGTCGCGCGTGGGCATCATGGGTGGTTCCTACGGCGGGTTCATGACGAGCTGGGTCGCCTCGCACCACCCGGAGCGGTTCAAGGCGGCGTGGAGCGAGCGGGCCGTGAACGCGTGGGACTCGATGCTCGGCAGCTCCGACATCGGCTACACGTTCGTCGACGACTACATCGGCACCGACCCGGAGGTGCTGCGCGACCGCAGCCCGCTGACGTACGCGGCCGACATCACCATCCCGTTCGCGGTGGTGCACTCCGAACAGGACTGGCGCTGCCCGTTGGAGCAGGCGCAGCGGATGTTCGTGGCGCTGCGGCGCGCGGGTGCCGATGCGGAGTTCCTGCTGTTCCCGGGCGAGGGCCACGAGCTGTCACGGTCGGGTCGGCCGCGCCACCGCGTGCAGCGCTTCGACGCGATCCTCGAGTGGTGGTCGCGCCACCTGGCCTGAGGGCTCAGTTGAGGAGCGTGTAGTTCAGCTCTTCGCAGACCCGGCCGAGCGGGACGTCGAGCCCCGGGTGGTCCAGCGGCAGCAGGACATCCGGGGCGATCGGCAGCGCGGCGCCCGCCGGCGGGTCCCACAGGCATACTGCCGGGTCGCCGGAGTCCATCGACGAGCGGTACCAGAGCCCGTCGAGCTCGGGCAGCGCGGTGCGGATCGCGCGGGCCCAGGCCTGGGTGATCTTCTTGGGGCCGCTGGAGATCTCCTGTGACGCGCCCACGCGCGTGGGCCACAAGCCGGTGAGGTCGAGCAGCCGCAACGACCGCGTGGGGCGCACGACCACGAGCCGCGGTCCGCGTGTCTTGCGGTCGACGGTGGAGCTGGTCTGGAACACCTCGGCGACGCTCGTGCGCACAGTCAGGCCGAAGTAGAGCACGCCGTTGGCCTGGTCGGTCACCGGCTGGCCGCCGCGGCCGGGCGGCTGCTGGTCGAACCGGCCGTGGGGGAGCGGGCCGGTGTAGCGGAACGAGTTCCACTGCTGCGGGTGGTTGCCGTGCGCGGTGAAGATGCGGACCAGTCTGGTCTCGGGCTGGACCGCCACCACGTCGTGGGCGCGGTCCAGTTCCTTGACCAGCACGGATCTCGCGGGCGGCAGGGGGAGCCGGGCCATGCGTCGGGAGTCGTCCGTCCTGTGTCGGTGATCTTGGTCGCCGGGTCGGCGTCGGGTCAGCCTAGAACGGCGAGCCGAGCGTGGCGACGAGGCGCGCGACCTGTTCGGGATCTCCACCCGAGAGGAGCCACTGGCGCGGCGTCGCGGGCCGCTCGCCGATGACGAGGTCGTCCTGCGGGGTGTTCATGAACGCGGCCACGACGAGCGCGGGCTGGTCGGCCGGGACCGCGCGCAGCACCACCTCGAGCCCCGGCAGCACGCCCGAGCCGTTGAACTGCCACGACGGCAGCCGCCACCCCTGGTCCTTCCAGCCCGTGAGCCGGCCTTCCTTGAGGCGGTGGCGGATGCGGCTGTCGTCGACCTGCAGCGTCTTCGCCGCCTGGGTCACCGTGAGCGCCGAATCGGCGAGCACGGCGTGGGCGGCCACGGTGCGCGCGCGGAAGTCGGGCTCGTCGTCGCCGCGGGGTGTCAGGTCCAGGCCCACGTCGGCCAGCGCGGCCTGCTGGTCGGCCGAGAAGTAGTGCGACGGATCCGGGTTCGGTGGCGACAGCCGGCGCGCCGCGTCCTCCACGAGCGTGAGGAACTCTGTGGCATCGGCCTTGAGCCCCGCCTTGGCGAGCACGTTCTCCAGCGCGACTGACATGCGCCCAGCCTAGCCTGCGTGTGCGGGTTCGTGCGGTTCGACACCGGATCGGTGGACGAATTCACCAGAGATCGACACGCAGTGCACAGAAACCGACACGAGGCGTAGGAATTTTCAGCCAGTCTGCCCGGGCGGGCGGCGGCTTGTCCAGGCTTTTGTGCCCTTGACACTCCGCCGTGGCGCCTTTACGTTCGGTTGGTAATCGATTTCCCGCCTCGTGCTGTTGCGGGCTCCGGTGGCCACGGCCACCGGTGCTGGGGGGACAGGGGGTGGGACGTGCCTGGCGGGCCGGTGCTGCCGGTCCACCAGGCACGTCGTTTTCCGGGCTCTTTCCGTGCCACTGCGGGCCTCGAGCGGGATCGCTGACGCCCGTCAGCGGCGCGAACTCTGCCGTTCGATCAGCCGGGCTTCCAGCGTTGTCGTGGTCGGGCGGCGCGTGCTGTCGGTGATGCGGGCCAGCAGGAGCTGCGCCGCGACGCGGCCGACTTCGTAGGCGGGCTGTGCGACGACCGTCAGCGGCGGATCGATGAGCGTGGTCCAGGGGGCGTCGTCGAAGGAGACGATGCCGATGTCGCGGCCGGGGCGGGCGCCGCGGGCCGCGAGGATCTCCAGGACGCCGATGGTCATGGTGCTGTTGGCCACGAGCAGTGCGTCCGGCGGATCGGGCAGGTCGAGCAGTTCGGTGGTGGCCAGGCGCGCGCCCTCGGCGCGGTATTCGGCGCGGCGGAACAGAGCGTTGTCTTCACCCACGGCCTCGAGGTACCCGGCGAGGCGGTCGTCGGCCGTGCGGACGCCGGCGGGCCCGGTGAGGCAGCCGACGCGGCGGTAGCCGCCCGCCAAGAGGTGGCGGGTCGCGTCGCGGGCGGCGCGGCGGGTGTCCACGAGAACCTGGTCGCCGTCCGGGCCGCCGTCGAGCGGGCGGTCGACGGCGACCACCGGGGTGCCCTGGCGGCGCAGGCGGTCGACGTTCGTGGAGCGGCTCGTGGGGGAGAGCACGACACCCGCGACGCGTTCCTGCAGTGCGACGTCGATGTAGCGGCGTTCCTTGTCCTCGTTCTCGTCGGAGTTGCACAGCACCACCGAGTACCCCGACACCTGCGCGAGGTCCTCGACACCGCGCGCGATCGCCGTGAAGAACGGGTTCTCGACGTCGGAGATGATCAGCGCCAGCACGGCCGTCTCCTGGCGGCGCAGGTTCCGGGCCAGGCCGTTGGGGTGGTAGCCCAGCTCCTCGGCGGCCGCCACCACCCGCGCGGCGAGCTCGGGGTCCACAGTGGACTTGCCGTTGAGGGCCCGGGACACCGTGGCGGTGGAGACGCCGGCGCGCGCGGCGACGTCGCTGATCGTGGCCACCGTGACCTCCTCCGGCCGTCCTTGACACCCTCGTCCCCGGAAGAATAGCGTCCGGAGTAATCGTTTACCGCCCGCATCCGGAAGTCTGCGCACCAGGGGAGTCGCGGTGGAACCGGGGCTGCTGCTCGGCATCGACATCGGCACGGCCAGTTCGAAAGGCGTCCTCGTCGGTGCCGACGGGACCATACTGGCCCGCGCCACCCGGGCTCACACCACCTCCCGGCCGCGGCCCGGCTGGTTCGAGCACGACGCCGAAACGGTGTGGTGGGCCGACTTCACGGAGCTGGTCCGCGAGCTCGTCGCCGCGGCAAGGGATCGGCCGCTCGCCGGGCTGGCCGTGAGCGGCATCGGCCCCGTGCTGCTGCCCGCCGACGCGACCGGCCGGCCCCTGCGCCCGGCGATCCTCTACGGCGTCGACACGCGTGCGGGTGCGGAGATCGCCGAGCTGACCGCGGAGCTGGGGGAAGCGTCCATTGTGGAGCGTTCCGGCAGCGCGCTGTCGAGCCAGGCCGTGGGTCCCAAGTGGCGGTGGCTGTTCCGGCACGAGCCCGAGGTGGCCGAGCGCGCGGAGCTGTTCCTCATGGCGAGCTCGTACCTCGTGCTGAGGCTGACCGGCGAGTACGTGCTCGACCACCATTCGGCGAGCCAGTGCGACCCGATGTACGACCTGCTCGCCGGCGAGTGGGCGCGGGACTGGGCCGGGCTGGTCGCGCCGGGTGTCGAGCTGCCGCGGCTGGCGTGGCCGACCGAGGTCGCCGGCACGGTGACCGCCGCGGCGGCCGCGGAAACCGGGCTGCCCGCGGGGCTGCCCGTCACGTGCGGCACGGTCGACGCGTGGGCCGAGGCGGCGAGCGCCGGCGTGCAGGCGCCCGGCGACACGATGCTGATGTACGGCACCACGATGTTCCTCGTGCAGACCGCCGCCGAGCCGCGACCGGTGCCGGGCCTGTGGGCCACGCGCGGCGCGTTCCCCGGGACGTTTTCGCTGGCCGCCGGGATGGCCACCTCCGGTGCGATCACCGACTGGCTGCGTGACCTCGTCGGTGGCGAGTTCGCCGACCTCGTCCGCGAGGCGGGGGAGGTGCCCGCCGGCAGCCGCGGGCTGCTGATGCTGCCCTACTTCGCCGGCGAACGCACACCGGTGCCGGACCCGGCCGCACGCGGGGTGATCGCCGGGCTGACGCTGGCGCACACGCGAGGCGACCTCTACCGCGCGGCACTCGAAGCCACCGCCCACGGCGTGCGGCACAACCTGGGGACCATGGGTTCCGCCGAAGGCCGCCGGTTGGTCGCCGTCGGCGGCGGCACGCAGGGTGGGGTGTGGACGCAGATCGTGAGCGACGTGACGCGCGCCGAGCAGCACGTGCCCACCGAGACGATCGGCGCCGCGTTCGGCGACGCGCTGCTGGCCGCCATCGCCGTGGGCCTCGAGCCCGACGTCGACGCCTGGAACCCGATCGCCACCGTGGTGCGTCCCGACCCGGCCCGCGCCGACGTCTACGACGAGTTCCACGCCCGCTACCGCGCGCTGTACCCCGCGACGGCGGACATCGCGCACTTCCTGGCCGCACAGCAGGAACGTGCGGCTCAGGCGAAGTAGGTGCTCGCCGTCAGCCCGGTCAGCGCCCGGCACTCGCGTGACAGGTGGGCCTGGTCGGCGTACCCGGCGCTCGCGGCGAGACCGGCCAGCCCGGGTACGTGCGGCGCCAGGGCGATCGCACGTTGCAGCCGGAGCACCCGGAGGTAGGTGGCGGGGCCGTACCCGACGGCGACGGTGAAGCGCCGGCGCAGCTGCCGCTCGCCGACGGCCGAGGCCGGGGTGCCCACGCGGGCCGGCGCGGTGTGCAGGTGGGACAGCAGTTCGGCCACGGCCGGGTCGGGTTCGCCCGGCTGCCCCGCGACGACGTCGATGAGGCTGCGCGCGCCGCTGAGCACAGCGTCGGTGAGCAGCTCGCCGCGGCGGCCCCACACCTCGGCCAGCGGCAACCGGCGGTCGCGCAGCTCGTCGGCCGCCACGCCGAGCACCGCGGGCGCGGCCCCCGGGTGAAACCGCAGGCCGCTCAGCGCGGCGCCGGACGAGGTGACCGACGACCACGCCTGGGTGTCGGGCCCCGCGACGAACACCTCGCCGTCGCCCGCGACGAGGTCGACGCAGCCGTCGGGCACGATCCGCTGCGGGCCCACCGGGACCGACCGCCACAGGCAGCGGACCACGGCGCGCACCGGCTGCGGCGCGGCCGACTCCGTGTACACCGTGACGATTCTCCTCTCCGGGTACGACAGAATGCGACCGTGACCCCGTTCGACGCGCTGGCCTGGATCCACGTCCGCGACCGGCGGCTGCTCTCGGTGCGGACGCGGGGCAAGGCGAAGTTCTCCCTGCCGGGCGGCAAGCGCGAACCGGGCGAAGGCGACGTCGCCGGCCTGTGCCGCGAGATCCGCGAAGAGCTCGGCGTGGAGCTCGATCCGCTGACCTTCCGGTTTTTCGCGCTGCTCGACGAGCAGGCCGACGGGTTCGCCGACGGCCGCCGCGTGCGCATGACCTGCTACACCGCCGACCACGCGGGCGAGCCGGCCCCGGCCGCCGAGATCGCCGAATCGGCGTGGCTGGGCTCGGCCGGCGCCGCCGCGTGCCCACCCGCCGGGCAGCGGGTGCTGAGGATGCTCACCGAACGGGGGCTCGTGGATTGACTCTCCGTGACCGGCTATCGCGACGGTGTTATGGGCATCGTCCGTGGTGACCACACCGGGCCCCTGCCGGCAGGGGCACCCGAAAGGGTGAAGTTTCACCAACTTCGTGAGGTTGGCTAACGCCGCGTGACGCAGTGACGAGAACCAGGCAACGTACTCATCGGAAGTGCGCTCGACCGAGAGAAGACCTCTCCATGAGTGTTCCTGCCGCGACCCCTCCGGCCTCGCCGCCGGGCGCGGGTGGTCCGGGTCGGCTCAAGCCGCTCGGCAGCGTGGTCGTCGTGGTCGGCGTGGTCGCCGTCGCGATCGCCGTGGCCTCGTACGTCACGCCCAAGGCGGCGCCGTCGGCCGGTGACCCCGGCCAGGTGTCGCCGAGCCAGGTCGCCCAGGCCGAGCCCGTGGCCGTGCAGAACGTCACCCGCACCATTGTCTACTCGCTGGAGGGCGAGGGCGGCGCCCGCAACCTCACCTACGTCGCGGCCGACGCGGGCCTCGAACAGCAGGCCGAGGTCGCCACGCCGTGGTCGGTCACCGTCACGCGCACCGCGCCCGCCGGCGAGGCCGAGTTCGCGAGCCTCGCCGTGCAGAGCGCCGGGCCCGGTCGGCTGACCTGCCGCATCACCGTGGACGGCGCCGTCGTCGCCGAGAGGTCCGTGTCCGGGGAGGGTGTGCAGCTCGCCTGTTCGGCGTGAGCCGTTGCCGGGCTGTGGTTTTGTCTTCCGTGGGCTGTTGCTGAGGCGTGCCCGCGCTGGCGGTGCTCGCGTTGGTGGGGGTGGGGGTGGTCCGCTTCGGCGGTCTACGGGGAGGGTCGGGCGGTGCTGCTCGCGCCGGTGCGCGCGGTTGTGTGCAGCTCTTGTGTTCGGCGTGAGCGGGGCCGGGCTGGTTCGTCTCCGGTGGGCCGGTCCTGGGTCCGGATCGCGGGCGTGAACGCAACGATCGGGTTCGGGCCCGCGCTGGTGATCGTGCTGGTGGTGTTCACGTGGGCGAGCTCCGGGGTGGTCCGCTCCGGGGGGCTGGGGCAGGGCCGGGCGGTGCTGCTCGCCGCGGTGCGCGGGGTCGCGCAGCTCGCCTGTTCGGCGTGAGCCGGGCCGGGCTGTAGTTCGTCTCCCGTGGGCCGGTGCTGAGGCGGGATCGCGGGCGTGGACGCATCGATCGGGTTCGGACCCGCGCTGGTGGTCGTCGTGGTAGTGCTCACGATGGTGGGGCGTGGGTGGTCCGCTTCGGCGGGCTGGGGGAGGGCCGGGCGCAGCTGCTCACGCCGGTACGCGCGGTCGCGCAGCTCGCTTGTTCGGCGTGAGCGGGGTCGGGCTGTGACTCGCCTCCGGTGGGCCGCTCCTGAGGCAGGATCGCGGGCGTGAACGGAACGATCGGGTTCGGGCCCGCGCTGGTGATCGTGCTGGTAGTGCTCACGGTGGCGGGGGGCGGGGTTGTCCGCTTCGGCGGGCTGGGGCAGGGCCGGGCGGTGCTGCTCGCCGCGGTGCGCGCGGTGGCGCAGCTCGCCCTCGTGTCCGCGGTGATCACGGTGATCCTGCGGTCGGGGTGGCTGACCGGGTTGTTCGTGCTGCTGATGTTCGCCATCGCCGTGGTCACGGCGGCCTCGCGCATCGGCGTGCCGCGCCGTGCCGGCTGGGTCGCGCTGGCGCTTTCGTCGGGCGTCGCGCCCGTCCTGGCCCTCGTGCTCGCCTCGGGGGTCGTCCCGCCGCGGCCGATCACCGTCGTGCCCATCGCGGGCATCGTGATCGGCGGGACGATGACGGCGACCTCGCAGGCGGCGCGCCGCGCGCTCGACGAGCTGGCCCAGCGCCACGGCGAGTACGAAGCCGCGCTGGCGCTGGGTTTCCTGCCGCGCCCGGCCGCGCTGGAGATCTGCCGGCCCTCGGCCGGGCAGGCCCTGATCCCGGCGCTCGACCAGACGCGCACGGTGGGCCTCGTGACGCTGCCGGGCGCGTACGTGGGCCTGCTGCTCGGCGGTGCGGGCCCGATCCAGGCCGGCATCGCCCAGGTGCTGGTGCTGATCGCGCTGCTGGCCGCCGAGTCCGTGGCCGTGCTCGCGACGGTGCAGCTCGTCGCGGCGGACCTCATCCGCCGCGACGAGCCGGTGCGCCGCTGGTGGAGCTCCGCTCGGCCGCGTCAGCCGAGCGGGGTCGCCAGGTGAGCGGTGTCGTTGAACCGCCGCACGAGCCACCGGTCCCCGTGCACCACGAGGTGGGAGATGGATCCGTTGTCGGCGCCCAGGAACGCGAACCGGTCGACGGCGCGGCTCGCCTGTGCGAGCACCTCGCCGATCACGCCACCGTGGGTGAACACCGCGACCCGGCGGTCGGGGTTCGCCGCGGCGATCCGGGTGAGCGCGCCGCGGATGCGGATGCCGAACGCCTCGTCGGACTCCGCGCCCGGGATCACCTCCCAGCGCTGCTCGGCCCAGAGCCGGTCGACGATCGGGTGGCCTTCGGTGGTGTATTGCCGGAAGAGCCCGTTTTCCCAGTCGCCCAGGTGGATCTCGCGCAGCTCCGGCACGACCGTGGGCGTGAGGCCGAGCTTCTCGGCGAGCGGCGCGGCGGTCTGCACCGTGCGCCGGAGCGTGGTCACGTAGAGCGCTTCGATGCGCTCGTCCGCGAGGCGCTCGCCCACGCGCAGGGCGTGGTCCCGGCCCTCGGGGGCGAGGTCGGGGTCGGCCTGGCCGTCGACGAGGTCGAACGGTGCGCTGATCCGCGCGGGCGCGGATTCCCCGTGGCGCACCAGGAAGATCTCGGTCGCCCCGGGCGGCGAGCTGAAACGGTGCTGGCGGTACTCGACTTCCTGCTCGGGCGTGCTCATGGCCCCGACCCTAGTGCCGCGTCACGCAACGTCGGGTGGGTAATCCGGGCGGTGGATCTTCGAGTTGAGGGCGAAGTGACGCTTCGGGTGGCAATGGTGGTTGTGCCAGCGGACATAGCCGGCGATCGCGGCGTCCTGAGCAGCGTGGGATGGGTAGTGGCTGCCATCGAGGCTGAAGTAGCGCAGCGCTGTGACCTCGCACTCGATCCAGTTCAGCCACGATGACGCCCGTCTATGGTCTCGCCGACCGAGTGGCGGTCGTTCGAACTGATCAGGCGCAGGGCAGTGACGTAACTACGCAGCGAAGCGCATGGGCAGTTACCGATGCAGTGGCGTGCCGGCGCGTGGTGCGCTGGTTGCGATGGATCGGCAAGGTGCTCGACGCGGTCGCCACTGTGGGCCGGGGATCGCGTCTTCCGCGCGCGGCCACGGTTTCTCCGATCGAGAGGTGGCCTTTATGGCGAACGCCGGCTCGGAAAAACGTGTCGCGGAGATCGTGCGCGGTCCGGACACCAGGAGGACTTCACGACGCCTCTCGCGGAGATTTCACCCGTGTTCCATCGGGAACTCGGCGCTCGGGTCGAATCCGTCGCGGCCGAACGGACCCACGGTGGAACCGGTCCCGTGGGGACAACCGACCGTGTCGTGGTGCTCGGTGCGGGCAGTCCCCACTTACCCGGTCGTCGATTTGGCCCGCGGCCGGCTCGGAGCAACGAGTGTGGCGTTGCGATCGAGTGCGACGCTCGCGACGCTGGAGGCGACAAAGTTCTCTGATCCTTCGGACGCGCGGACCTCGTGCGACTGAAGGAAGCAATCACTGGTCGGGGTGCTCACGACGCCTTCGGATACAGTGCCGGCTCACACCAATGAGGAGAGAACATGAATGCAAAAGAAGGCGACAAGGGCGTGGGTTCCGCCGGTGAGACCGGAACCGGAGTGTCCTTCCGATCGGCCGGCGAGTTGGCGCTCGCCATGCGGCGGGCTGAAGCCGCCCACGGAGAACACGAACGCAAGACGGGCGTAGCGGATCCCGACTGGCCCGAATGGTACGCCCGCTACATGGTCGCCGAGCAGAACGGCACGGAGCTGCCGGATTGAGCCGTGGTGCTGCCCGGTCCCCGGTCGTGGACGGGGGCCGGGCAGCGGTGGTTCAAACGGTGGCGGAAATCAGTCGGTTCGGTAGCGCCCGTCGAAGACAGACCCCCGCCGCGCTCGGTGAACCTGAGGCCGGTGTTTTGCCGTTGTCGACCAGCCAGTGAAGGTCGAAGCAGGCTCGATGGGTGGGCGGCCAGAACGAGCAGAACCGACCGTCGTCGTCCACGTACCACTCGCCTTCCGAGAGACGACCGCGGTCGACGTTGGTGGTCGATCCGCCGGGCTCGAAGACCTGTGTGGAACCGTCGTCGTAAGCGAACCGCCCAGCCGTCAGGGCGTCCGCGATGTGCTTGGATTCGACCGGGTCGCCGTTGGCGACGGTGAGGGTTTCCACCCTCATGGCGTCCTCCCAGAGTGCGGTGCGTAGGTGTTCAGGATGCTTCGTCGCTGCGGACGACGGCGCCGAGAACGTCGTTGAAGGCTTCGGTCGAGGACGGGTGGGTGTAGATGGCGCCGCGTAGCTGGCTCGCCGTGACGCCGTGGCGCATCGCGACTGCGACGGTGTTGATCAGCTCCTGGGAGTCGACGCTGAGCAGCGCAGCGCCGAGGATCTCGTCGGTGTCGAGGTCGATCACGAACTTCATCACTCCCCGGGTCTCTTCGACCACGTAGGCGCGCGGCATGGCGACGATCTCGGCGACCGGCTGGCTTGCGACCTTGATCCGGTACCCGGCCGCCCGGGCCTCCGCTTCCGTGAGCCCGACGTTCGCCAGCGGCGGCGTCATGAAGAGCGTGCGGGGGATGGCAATGCGGTCGGTGGTCGCTCGTTTTCCTTCGCCCAGGAGCTGGTCCACCACAATCCGGCCGTCGTCGACCGAGACGTAGGTGAACTGCGGACCGCCGTTGACGTCGCCGACTGCGAAGATGTGCGGCTGGCTGGTCCGCAGGTACTCGTCGACCTCGATCGCACCTCGTGCTGTGGTCCTGACACCTGCCGCGCCCAGACCGAGGCCTTCAGTCACGGGCCGGCGTCCGGCAGCCGCGAGCACCGCATCGGCGGCCAGGGTGTGCTCCCGGCCGTCGTGCATGAACCGCACGGTGGCTCCATCCGGGCCGTCGGAGATCTCCGTGACGTTGGCGCCGGTCACGATATCGATGCCCTCGTCGACCAGGATCTTCTCCGCAACGGCCTGGATGTCGTCGTCTTCGTGGTCCAGGATCCGTGAAGACGACTCGAACAGGGTGACCTTCGAGCCGAACTGCCGGTAGATCGCGGCGAA